>NZ_JBEVLO010000209.1:0-22815 GCF_040509115.1 Mycobacterium sp.
TTCGACGAAAACCGGATCGCCGTGCGCTTCCAGTACGAGTGCCACGATGCGACCGGCCAGTGGTACCGCAGCTACGGCAATGAGCTGTGGGAGTTCGACGACGACGGCCTGATGCGCAGGCGCGAGGCGAGCATCAATGACACGACGATCGACGAGTCCGATCGGCGCTACTTCGGACCGCGGCCGGATTCCGAACGAGGACAGGACATTCCGCTGCGCTAGCCGGTCCCGTACGCCTTGGCGACGTCGGGTGAGTCCAGCCACTTCGAGTAGGTCGGCGACTGCGGCCATCCGTCGGGCGAGTCCTGCCACACCTCCTGGCGACCCCACGGCAGCAGATCGATCAGGGCGAAGGTGTGGCTGAGCTGTTCGGTGCCCCGGCCGTCGGTGTGCCAGGTGCGGTAGACGGTTCCACCGTCGCGCAGGAATACGTTGACCGCGAATCCCGCCCCCGGCGGCGCCCCGACGTCGGCGCCGAAGCTGCTCTCCGACGACGAATACCAGTTCATCCGGTTGCCCACCTTCGCCTTGTAGGCCAGTGCCTCGTCGATCGGCCCGTTCGTGACGATGACGAAGCGGGCGTCGTAGCCGTCGAGGAAGTCCAACCGGGTGAACTGCGACGTGAATCCGGTGCAGCCGCCGCACTGCCACTCCGCGTCGTCGAACCACATGTGGTTGTAGACGATCAGCTGGGAGCGGCCGTCGAAGACCTCGGCGAGTGTGCGCGGTCCGTCGGCGCCGATCAACGTGTATTCCGGCATCTCGACCATCGGGAGCCGCCTGCGCTGCGCGGCGATCGCATCGAGTTCGCGGGTGGCGGCCTTCTCCCGCGCGCGGAGTTCGTCGAGTGCGGTGCGCCAGGTGTGTTCATCGGCCACCGGGGGCAGGGCGGACGTCGGGGGCAGGGCGGACGTCGTCATCGGGGTCTCCTCACTGTGGGGTGGTCTCCGAGGTATTGACCGGATCGACCGCCGATACTCATCGCACGGTCGGGGACGAAGTCGGATCGCGTGACCGGCCGATCGTGATGCGTCATCGTCGGGGTCGATCCGCTCGGAATGGGCACGGATCGGGCACGATCGCGACATCGAACCCGATCCGGATGCGGTTGGCTTCTTCCATGACGATGCGCGCAGCCAGGATGTACGACTACGACGAGCCGCTGCGGCTCGAGGAGATATCGATTCCCGACATCGGTCCCGATGAGGTTCTCGTGAAGGTGGCCGCTACGGGCATGTGCCGCAGCGATGTTCAGCTCATCGAGGGCTACTTCACCCAGCGGGCACCGTTGCCGGATCCCATCACGCCGGGGCACGAGGTTGCGGGGTGGATCGCCGCCGTGGGGGCCGACGTGCCGAGCACTGCGGGGCTGTCGGAGGGCAAGCTGGTGGTGGTCAACCCGAACTGGGGCGACGGCACGTGCAGGCAGTGTCGGGAGGGCAACGAACAGATCTGCGGCAACGGGAAGATGGCGGGGTTCGGTCCCCCCGGCGGTTACGCGGAGTACATGCCCGTGCCCCATCGCCACGTCATCGCCGTCCCCGACGGCGTCGATCCGCGACCCGAGACGCTGGCACCGCTGACCGATGCGGGGCTTACGCCGTACCGCGGAATGAAGAAGCTGCGGCAGGCCGGAAAGCTCGGCGCGGGCCGCACGGTGGTCGTCAACGGGATAGGCGGGCTTGGCAGCTACGGGATCCAGTACGCGCGACTGCTTGGCGGCGGAGCGACCGTGGTGGCGTTCGCCCGAAGCGAGGAAAAGCTCACGCTGGCAAAGGAGAACGGCGCGCACCACACCGTCAACACCCGCGACAAGTCGGCGGAGGAGGTGCAGGACGCCCTCGAGGATCTGACGGGCCGGCGGGATGTCGACGCGTTCCTCGACTGCGCAGCGGCCGAGGAGTCGCTGCAGCTCGGCGCGGCGGTACTCGCGAGGGAGGGCGCGATGGCGTCCGTCGGTCTGATGGGGGACAAGGTGATACTGCCCCTGCTGCCCTTCACGAACGGCGAGCGGACCTACATGGGCTCGTTCTGGGGCAACTACGACGACCTTGCTGAGGTGCTCGCGCTCGCGACCGAGGGGTTGGTGAAGCACACCATCACCAAGGTGTCGCTTGACGACGTCAACGACAACCTGCAGGCCCTGGCACGCGGCGACATGGTGGGCCGCGCCGTCATCGTCTTCGACTGAGCGGCCGGGACATGTTGGCGCCGTTTCCCTATCGACCCTACGATTTCCTCCCGCAGATGCCGACATTCACGCTCACGTCGGAATCGGTGACCGATGGCCAGCCCCTCGGCCTCGACCAGATCGGCGGCATCATGGGCGCCGGTGGCCGCGATGTGTCCCCGCACCTGCGCTGGTCTGGATTTCCTCCCGAGACCCGAAGTTTCACCGTGACCGTCTTCGACCCCGATGCGCCGAGCGCCTCGGGCTTCTGGCACTGGGCCGTTGCCGACCTCCCCCTCACCGTCACCGAATTGGCTGCGGGAGCGGGAGATGGCGCGAGTCTCCCCGGCCCGGCGGTGACCCTCCCCAACGACGCGAGCATGAAGCGATACGTCGGCGCCGCGCCGCCGCCGGGCCACGGCCCGCACCGCTACTTCGTCGCTGTTCACGCCGTCGGCGTCGAGTCGCTCGGCCTCCCGGAGTCGGCGACACCCGCGTATCTCGGTTTCACGTTGTACAGCCAGGCGATCGCACGTGCGGTCATCCATGGCACCCACGAGCGGTAGTGGCGGCGGGTCGCGTCACCCGAACCAGTGGGAGAGCGCCTCGCGCAGTGCAGGTGACGCGGTGGTGGTCGGTTCGTCGTTGGTTGCGGCCCACGCGACGTAGGCATCGGGTCTGATCAACACGGCGTCGGCAGGGCGGTTCTCGGTCGTCGCGATCCGGACGTCGACGCGATGCGCCCAGTCGCGGGCAACGTCGCGGAGATCGCGGCGGTCGGCGAGATCGAGGAGGACGGGCCGTGCGCCGTGAAGGAGGTGCGCGACGCTGGTCGTCCCCCGGTCGGTGCGCAGTGTCAGGTTGGGTGCGAGGGTGCCGGCCAACGCGTGTGGATCGGCGCCGGGCATGGGATAGCGGATGTCCTCGCCCGCGATCATGATCCCCACCCGGCGCTGCGCGTGCTCGTCGGTGAGCAGTTCCGCGAAGACCTTCCGAAGCGCGTCCGCGGCCCCGTCGAGTCCGCGTCGCAATGCCACCTGAGCCTGGGTGTGCAGCAGCGTCCGTGCGCCTGCGAGGTGGCGTTCGTCGTGATAGCTGTCCAGCAGTCCCGGCGGTGCCCAGCCGTCGACCTCGGCGGCCAGCTTCCAGGCGAGGTTGACCGTGTCGAGCAGGCTGGCGTTGAGTGCCACACCGCCGGAGGGAAATTGGTGCGCAGCGTCACCGGCCACCAGGATGCGGCCCGCGCGGTACCGGTCGGCCTGGCGGGCGCCGAAGGTGAAGCGCGTGAGCCTCGTTGACTCGCCAAGCGGAAGGTCACCTCCGAGCACGCGGCGGACGCTGTCCCTGAACTCCGTGACGGTCATCGGACCTGCGTGCTCGTAGTCGCGGTCCTCCTCCTCGCTGGTGTAGACGCCCAGATCGTCGGAGCCGTATGAGGCGATTGCGAACACGCCACTAGCGGTCTGCGTGTAACCCGAGCGGATCCGGCCGAGACCGGGGACCTCGTAGTCACCGTCGTCGAGGAGCTCCACCGAGTCGGGCCTTGCGAACGTCCCGAGTCGGTTGACCTCCGGATGGGTGACACCTGGGAACTCGATTCCTGCCAAGTCGCGGACGGGGCTGTGCACACCGTCGCAGCCCACCAGGTATCGCGCGGTGACTCGATGGGTGCCGTCGGGCCCACGCACGTCCGCGGTCACCGAGGAGGCGTCCTGTTCCAACCCGACCAGCTGGTGTCCGCGTCGGATCTCGGCGCCGAGTTCGACGGCGATCTCCTCGAGGAGGCTCTCCAGTTCCGGCTGAGGGAGGAGCAGGGCCTGCATCGGACGGTCGGGGAGCTGTGTGAGGTCGACGTGAAGGCCGCCGAACGGGAACCGTGGAGTCGGACGGGGCTGCCCGCTGGCCGCCTCGAATCGCTCGGTCAGTCCGCGGTAGTCAAGGAAGCGGAGGAACTGGCCGCCGATCCCGCCGGCCTTGGGGATGGGGCGGGGCGCGAGCAGCCGCTCCAGTACCAACGTTCGTACGCCCACCCGACGAAGTTCACCGGCGAGCATCAGCCCGGTGGGGGCAGCGCCCACGACGATCACGTCGGTGTCGATGTCTGGCATTCCGCAGCTCCATTTCCGTGTTTTTGTTTCCGTGTTCGTGAGGGTGGCGGTGATTGGCCAGCGATTTTGCGGCATGACGGGGGTCTTGCCGCAAGCCCCCGGGTGCGCTATATCTTGAAAGTGGAAGGGGCTTTCGAGATCGGGAAGGCCCTTTTTCTCGATCTTGGTTATCGAACGCATGTTCGATAGAGTGAATCGGTGGGTTGGCATAACGGACCACCGAGCTGGGGCGAGATGGAGCGCGTCCTCACCGGCAAGCCGCGGCGCGCGGGCTCACGTCTGCCCGAGCCGAACGGTGACGGTGGGGACAGTCCGGCGTGGTCGCGCAAGCGCGGGAGCTACGAGCGGCCCGACGAGAAGTGGGACGCCTCTCGACTCTCCACGCCGTATGCCGAACTGCATGCGCACTCGGCGTACAGCTTTCTCGACGGGGCCAGCACTCCGGAGGAACTCGTCGAGGAGGCCGCCCGGCTGAACCTGCGGGCCATCGCCCTCACCGATCACGACGGGTTGTACGGGGTGGTCCGGTTCGCCGAGGCCGCCAGGGAGCTCGACGTGCAGACGGTGTTCGGTGCCGAGCTGTCCCTGGGAAACGTCGCCCGCACCGAGGTGCCCGACCCGCCAGGCCCCCATCTGCTGGTCCTGGCGCGGGGGCCGGAGGGCTACCGACGGTTGTCACGTGAGCTGGCCACGGCTCACCTCGCCGGTGGGGAGAAGGGCAAGCCTCGCTATGACTTCGATGCGTTGACCGAAGCCGCGGGCGGACACTGGCACGTCCTCACGGGGTGTCGCAAGGGCCATGTGCGCCAAGCGCTGTCGACGGGTGGCCCGCAGGCCGCCGAAGCAGCGCTCGCCGATCTGGTCGACCGCTTCGGTGCCGGGCGGGTCAGCATCGAACTCACCCATCACGGCCACCCGCTCGACGACGAGGTCAACGCGGCGCTCGCGGCGTTGGCCCCGCGGTTCGGGGTGAGTGTCGTCGCCACCACGGCTGCGCACTTCGCCGAACCCGCCAGGGGCAGGCTGGCCATGGCGATGGGCGCCATCCGGGCTCGCAAATCGATGGATGAGGCAGGCGGATGGCTTGCGCCACTTGGTGGTTCGCACCTTCGCTCGGGGGATGAGATGGCGCGCCTCTTCGCCCATCACCCCGGGGTGGTGGCGGCCGCGGCCGATCTCGGCGAGCAGTGTGCGTTCGGCCTGGCCCTCATCGCCCCCAAGCTGCCGCCGTTCGACGTCCCTCCCGGGCACACCGAGGACAGCTGGTTGCGGCACCTCGTCATGACCGGTGCCCGCAACCGCTACGGGCCACCGGAACGGGCCAGGAAGGCGTACGCCCAGATCGAGCACGAGCTGAGAGTCATCAGCCAACTCACCTTTCCTGGCTACTTCCTGGTGGTGCACGACATCACCCGGTTCTGCCGGGAGAACGACATCCTGGCCCAGGGGCGGGGATCGGCGGCCAACTCGGCGGTCTGCTACGCGTTGGGCGTCACCAACGTCGACCCGATAGCCAACGAGCTACTGTTCGAGCGGTTCCTGTCACCGGCCCGCGACGGGCCTCCCGACATCGACATCGACATCGAATCGGACCTGCGCGAGAAAGCGATTCAGTACGTCTACGAACGCTATGGACGCGACTACGCCGCCCAGGTCGCCAACGTCATCACCTACCGCGGGCGCAGCGCCGTCCGGGACATGGCCAGGGCGCTGGGCTTCTCGCAAGGGCAGCAGGACGCCTGGAGCAAGCAGATCAGCCGGTGGAACGGGCTGGCCGATTCACCCGACGTCGAGGACGTCCCCCCGCAGGTCATCGACTTGGCCCTGCAGATCAAGGACCTGCCGCGGCACATGGGCATCCACTCGGGCGGCATGGTGATCTGCGACCGGCCGATCGCCGACGTGTGCCCGGTGGAGTGGGCGCGCATGGAGAACCGCAGCGTGCTGCAGTGGGACAAGGATGACTGCGCGGCAATAGGTTTGGTGAAGTTCGATCTGCTGGGTCTCGGCATGCTCTCGGCGCTGCACTACGCCATCGACCTGATCGCCGAGCACAAGGGCATCGAGGTCGATCTGTCCAAACTCGACCTCTCCGAGCCCGCGGTGTACGAAATGCTGCAGCGCGCCGACTCCGTCGGAGTGTTCCAAGTGGAGTCCCGCGCGCAGATGGCCACGCTGCCCAGGTTGAAGCCGCGGGTGTTCTACGACCTGGTGGTCGAGGTCGCGTTGATCCGGCCCGGGCCGATCCAAGGCGGCTCCGTGCACCCGTACATCAAGCGCCGCAACGACGAAGAGGAGGTCACCTACGACCACCCGTCGATGGAACAGGCCCTACGGAAGACGTTGGGAATTCCGCTGTTCCAGGAGCAGCTGATGCAGTTGGCCGTCGACTGCGCAGGCTTCTCCGCGGCCGAGGCCGATCAGCTGCGTCGAGCGATGGGCTCCAAGCGGTCCACGGAGAAGATGAAGCGGCTTCGGGGTCGGTTCTACGACGGCATGCGGGAGCGGCACGGCATCACCGGTGCGGTTGCCGACAAGATCTACGACAAGCTGGAAGCGTTCGCCAACTTTGGCTTCCCGGAAAGCCATTCGCTGTCGTTCGCATCGCTGGTGTTCTATTCGTCGTGGTTCAAGCTGCACCACCCCGCGGTGTTCTGCGCGGCGCTGTTGCGAGCCCAGCCGATGGGTTTCTACTCGCCGCAGTCGTTGGTCGCCGACGCCCGGCGGCACGGGGTACTGGTGCACGGGCCCGACGTGAACGCCAGCCTGGCCCACGCGACTCTAGAGGAACTCGGTACTCAGGTTCGATTGGGACTGGCTTCCGTTCGCCATGTCGGCGACGAGTTGGCCGAGCGGATCGTCGACGAGCGGAAGTCCAACGGCGCGTTCAGGTCCCTGGTGGATCTGGCGGGCAGGGTGCAGCTCTCCGTACCGCAGACCGAGGCGCTGGCCACCGCGGGTGCGCTCGGCTGCTTCGGAATCGAGCGGCGGGAGGCACTGTGGGCGGCGGGCGCCGCGGCCTCCGAACGGCCGGACCGGTTGCCCGGTGTCGGATCCTCCTCACACGTCCCGACCCTGCCGGGCATGACCGAACTGGAGTTGGCTGCCGCCGACGTCTGGGCCACCGGGGTCTCGCCGGACAGCTATCCCACGCAGTTCATGCGCGAACACCTCGACGAGATGGGCGTCGTCCCCGCCGACCGACTGCTGTCGGTGCCGGACGGCACCCGGGTCTTGGTCGCAGGCGCGGTGACCCATCGGCAGCGGCCCGCGACGGCCCAGGGCGTGACGTTCATGAACCTCGAAGACGAGACGGGCATGGTCAACGTGATGTGCTCGAAGGGAGTCTGGGCGCGGCACCGCAGGCTGGCGCAGACGGCTTCGGCGCTGGTGATTCGCGGCATCGTGCAGAACGCGACGGGTGCGGTCACCGTGGCGGCCGACCGGATGAGCCCCATCGACCTGCGGGTGAAGTCCAAGTCGCGAGACTTCCAGTAGCGGTCGCGGAGGTACGCGACGCCGAGTGTGGGGCTGATGCACGCCATCACCCGCGATTGCATCCACAACCCCCACGGCGCCGTTCCCCCGATCGGTGGACACGGCGTTTCCTCCGACCCATCCACCAGTCGCCCGATACCCCGGGCCGCCGCGCTGCGACATAGTTATCCCATCGCCGGAACACACCGGCCGAGAAACGAAAACATCACTCAGACAAAAGGATTGAAAACATGAACGCCATCACCCGCACCATCGCCGCCGCCGGAATCACGACCGCAGCCGCGCTCGGCCTGGCAGGCATCGCCAACGCCGCCACCGCCCCCGCCCCGCAGGGCCCCGGCCACTCCTACAGCCCCGGCACCTACGCCACGCCCGCCCCGACCGTCGGCCCCGGCTGGCACGGCAACCACGGCCCCGCCTACATCGCCCACCTCAACGGCAAGTAGCCCCGCCCAAGAACCCACCCGGCCCTTCCCACCCAAGAACCCACCCGGCCCTCCCCAACCAATCCCCTGGGGAGGGTCTGGTGTTCGTCCAGGTCTCCGACGCGTGGACTCAGCCCTCGGTCGGAGTCACCCACACCCTGTCGATGCCGATCCGCAGGCGCGTGCTGTAGTTCGCCATCGCGTCGGTCAACCCGAACTGGTCGGCGGTGGCGCCGTACTTGGCCCAGTACGGTGCGTCCTCGCGGCAGTCGACGCCTTCGGCGTCGATGGTGGCTTCACCGCCGATCACGATGACGCCGTCGCCGCTGCCGTCGGAATCCAGGTTCAGGCTCACCTGTGGGTGGCGCCTGACGTGTCCGACCTTGGCGGCGGTGGGCTCCGTGTAGACGAACAACGCGGTCCCGTCGAAGAAGAACCAGACCAGCCTCGGCACGGGCTGGCCGGACTTCGCGACGGTGGTCAACCATCCATAGTGATCCGAGGTCAGACGGTCGGTGACTTCCGGTGTCAATTCAGCGCTCATCAACGCGAATGTAGTCTCCGAACATGACTTCCGAGACTCTTGACCTGACACTCGATCAACTTCTGACCACCACCCGTTCGGTCCGCAAGCGTCTCGACCTGGAGAAGCCCGTGCCACGCGAGATCGTCATGGAATGCCTCGAACTGGCCTTGCAGGCGCCCACCGGATCCAACTCGCAGGGCTGGCAGTTCGTCTTCGTCGACGACCCGGAGAAGAAGAAGGCAATCGCCGACATCTACCGCACGGCGGCCACGCCCTATCTGGACCAGCCCAAGCCGACCTATGGCGACAGCCGTGACGAACGCACCCCGCTCGTCGTCGATTCCGCGAAGTATCTCAACGACCACCTGCACGAGGTGCCGGTGATGCTGATCCCGTGCCTGGAGGGCAGGCCCGACGGGGCTCCGGCCGGTGCAAGCGCGGGATTCTGGGGCTCGCTGCTGCCCGCCGCATGGAGCTTCATGCTCGCCCTGCGCTCGCGTGGCCTCGGGTCGGCGTGGACGACGCTGCATCTGATCGGCGACGGGGAGAAGCGGGCCGCCGAGCTCCTCGGCATCCCGTTCGACAAGTACTCACAGGGTGGGCTCTTCCCCATCGCCTACACCAAGGGCACCGACTTCAAGCCAGCCAAGCGGCTCCCCGCCGAGCAGCTCAGCCACTGGAACACCTGGTGAGCGGAGCCAGCTGAGCCGTGACGGCCAGCAGGACGTCATCGCGGCCGTGGGGCGCCGAGATCAGCAACCCGGTGGGTAGCGTCACCCCGCACGTGCCGAGGTAACTCAGCACCATCGTGGTCCGCAACGTGCTGGCGTTGACGGCGTCGTACGCAGCGTCGGAGGCGAGCAGGTCGGCGATGCTGGGCGGTTCGTGACGCACGGTCGGGCAGAGCAGCAGGGCGCCCGCCAACTCGTCTGCGAACTGACGGCGCAGGCTTGGCATCGCCGACCGCAGCGGGCCGGTCGCTTGACGCGCGCCCCGGTTGCGCTCGAGACGTCGCCGCGTCGCGGGTTCGATGTCGGCCGCCGATGACAGCAGCCCGCCGTACGTGTCGTAGGCGTCCGAGCCGACGATCGTGCCGTGCGCGTCGATGAGGTCTTGTGCGGTCTGCAACGACGCCAGGCGCTCGGTGGTGACGGTAACGCCTCCGGCGCGCAATGCGTCGACGGCTGCGGTGAACGATCTCAGAACGCCGTCCGTGCAGTCGTCGATCCATTCACCCGCAGGAACGATCATGCGCCGCGTTGTCGTCGCGGGCTCGTGGGTCGCGCCGGCGAGCAGCCGATCGAGCGTCCTGATCTCGGCCACCGTGCGCGCCATCAGGCCAACGGAGTCGAGCGTCGCCGACAGCTCTCGAAAGTCGTTGGGGCCGTATCGATGGTGGCTCGCGCGAAATCCGACGCAGCCGCTGAATGCCGCGGGAACGCGGACGGAACCGGACGTGTCGGTGCCCACCGCCAACGGCGCGATGCCGGTGGCCACCGCGACGGCGGCTCCCGACGACGAACCGCCGGGAACCAGAGCGGCGTCCACCGGATTGACCGGTGTACCGAAGTGCTGGTTGATGCCGAGTCCCGAGAATGCGAACTCGCTGAGATTGGTCTTCCCGATCGTGACCATGCCGAGCGCCGCCGCGCGGCGCACCAGTGCGCCGTCGACCTGCGCAGGAGGGCGGTCGGCGAACGAGGCGGACCCGCACGTCGTGACGGTGCCTGCGACGTCGAAGAGGTCCTTCCACACGATCGGCACGCCGTCGAGCGGGCTGCGGAGCTCGCCGCGGGCTCGCCGCTGGTCGCTGCGGTCGGCCTCCATTCGGGCCCTCGCTGCGGTGACGGTGATCATCGCCGAGCGGGTGTCGGCGTCCTCGGTGTGGGCGAGGGCACGTTCGCACGCCTCGCGGGCGGTGGCGGGCGTGGTCATCCTCCGACCCTATGGCCCGAGGTTGGACGGGCGCATGGAGAAACGTCCAGTGGATCGCCGAATCTCTGAGTCAATTGCCATCGTGGTGGGGTGCGCGAGCGCCGTTGAATGTGGTCATGGAACTGACCCGTGAGGTGATGCAGTGGGTGATCCCGGCCGGCGCAGGCCGGGCGGTCCGGGTGGGACGCGGCGGGCAGATCCGTCTCACCGACGTCGAGGGCGGCCAGGTCGGTGATCTGTTCGCGTTCCCCGCGGCCGGGATGGGGGAGTACCTCTCCGCATCGCACACCCGTACCTCGACTGGACGGCTCTTCCCGCGTATCGGCGAGCAGTTCGTCACCGATCGTCGCCGCCCGATCCTCCGTCTCGTCGCCGACACGTCGCCCGGCGTGCACGACATGCTGATCGCCGCTTGCGACGCTGAGCGCTACGCAATGTTGGGGGCGGCCGAACACGCGTCGTGCGCGGACAATCTGCGCGCGGCCCTGGCGAGCCTCGACCTGTCCACCGATGTCGTGCCGCAACCGGTCAACGTATTCATGAACATCCCCGTCGAAGCCGACGGCGGGCTCAGTTGGCGGCCTGCGACCAGTAGGCCCGGCGACGCCATCACCTTCGAGGCCGTCATGGACTGCGTCGTGGTCGTGTCGGCCTGCCCGATGGATCTCAACTCGATCAACGGCGCACGTCCCACGCCGCTCGCCGTCGAGCTCGTCACCCTCAATTCCACTGTCCAAGAGGAGCTTCGATCATGACCAGCACACACCCCGCACTGCGCCCGCAACGGATCGGCGCTCTGCAACTGAAGAACCGACTGTCCGTTGCACCGATGACGCGAGTCTCTGCCGATGCGGACGGCGCGGCGACGGCCGAGATGGCCGAGTACTACGCCACGTTCGCGCGCGGCGGCTTCGGTCTGGTGATCACCGAGGGAATCTACACCGACACCGCGCACAGTCAGGGCTACCTCAATCAGCCCGGCCTCGCCACCGAGGCGCATGCGGGCGCATGGCGACCGGTCGTCGATGCCGTACACGCCGAGGGGGTACCAGTGATTGCGCAACTCATGCACGCCGGCGCACTCTCGCAGGGCAACTCGTACGGAGTCGGGACGATCGCGCCATCGGAGATCACACCGCGCGGAACGACTCTCGGTGAGTACGGCGGTCCCGACGGTTGGCCGACCCCCCGAGCGATGACGACTGCCGACGTCGACGACGTCGTCGCCGGATTCGTCGACGCCGCGGTGCGTGCGCGTGCCGCGGGCTTCGATGGGGTCGAGGTACACGCCGCCAACGGTTACCTGCTCGACCAGTTCCTCACCGACTACACCAACGTGCGCGACGACTACTACGGCGGTGACGTGGCCGGTCGCATCCGGCTCACCGCACGGGTGCTCAGGGCGATCAGGGACCGCGTGGGCCCCGATCTGCTTCTCGGGGTGCGGGTGTCGCAAACCAAGGTGAACGACTTCACCTACCGCTGGCCGGGCGGCGCCGCGGACGCCGAGACCATCTTCGCCGCCCTGGCCCAGGCCGGTCCCGACTATCTGCACATCGCCAGTGAGGGAAGGGATTTCATCGACACCGCGCGATTCGCCGACGGACGGACGATTACCGCCCTCGCCCGCGATGTCAGCAGCCTCCCGGTGATGGCCAACGGTGGGATGCACGACCTCGACCAGGCCGCCGACGTGCTCGACGGCGGTCACGGCGATCTGCTGTCGATTGCCAGGGGCGCGTTGGCCAATCCCGATCTCCCCACCCGTATTGCGGCGGGAGTGGAGCCGAGGTCGTTCGATCATGCGATGCTCTCGCCCATGGCCACCATCGCCAACGCCAGGCACTGGCACGCCGCTCAGTGCAGCTCACCGATCCAGTGACGGGACCCAGCCGATGACCACACCATGGCATGGCGGCGCTGCCGCCGTCGCGACGCTGACGTTCGACGTGGATGCCGAGACGCCGATCCTTGCTGCAGGCCGTCGCTATGCCGACCACATGATGACGATGTCGCACCAGTCCTACGGACCTGACGTGGGGGTGCCGCGCATCTTGGACATGCTCGACGAAGTACGGGTTTCCGCAACGTTCTTCGTCCCCGGTTGGGTCGCCGAGCACCGCGTCGGGCTGGCGGCGTCGATCGTCGACCGAGGCCACGAGGTGGCGCATCACTCCTACAGCCACCGGTCGCCTGCGACGCTCTCGGCGGCGGAGGAACGCGCCGACTTCGAGCGGGCTCTCGACGTGTTCGCCGCGCAGGGCATCGAGATCCGTGGCCATCGCGCGGCCCTGTGGGGAGCGAGTTGGCAGACGCCGAGCTTGATCGCCGAGCACGGACTTGCCTACGATTCGTCGCTGATGGGCGACGACCGCCCCTATCGCCTTGCCACTGAATCGAACCCGATCGTCGAGCTGCCCGTGCACTGGGCGCTGGATGATTGGGAGCAGTACGCCTACCTGCCCGACCCCCACATCGGTTCGGTGATCGAGTCGCCGGTGAAGGTGGCCGAGATGTGGCGGGCCGAACTCGACGGCATGCGGCACTACCGCTGTTTGTTCAATCTGTGCGTGCATCCGTTCCTTTCGGGCAGGCCGGGTCGAATCATGGCCCTTCGCGGCTTCATCGAGCACGCGTTGGAACTCGGCGACGTCGCGTTCGCGCGATGCCGCGACGTTGCAGAGGCCGTGTCCGTGGACCCTGCCATCCAGCCGCGGACGCTGGCCCCGCCGCCGGCTTCTGCCGACGTGTATCCCGAGTAGCGGTCAGCTCAGCGCGTCGGCTTCCAAGGCCAGGAACAGATCGACGCGGTCCTCGAGGCGGGTGACGTCGCGGCCGGTTAGCTCGCCGATGCGGGCGATCCGGTTGCGCAAGGTGTTGACGTGGACGTACATCGCGCCTGCCGTCGTCGACCAGTGTCCGTCGTGGCCGAGGAACGTCCGCAGGGTCCGTTCCAGTTCGGTGCCGTGCTGCTCGTCGTGAGCCCGCAGGGGCCCGAGGATGTCATCGGCGAAGCGCCGCAACACCGTCCGGTCGTGCAGCCCGAGGAGCATCCGGTGGGTGCCGACGTCGGCGGAGGTGCCGACCTGAGATCCGCTGCTACGTCGCCGCAGGACGTGGCACACCTCCCGGGAGCCGATCAGCGGCTCTCGCAACGCCGTCGAATCCGCGGCGAGCACACCGATCCCGACGACGGTTCGATCCTCGGGGAACCGCGCCGACACGGCGTGGACGAGTTCGCCTGCCAGGATGGCGACGGCGTCGGCGGTCTCCCGCCACGGAAACACCACGACGGTGTCCTGGCTGCCGGGGACGACGACGGCGGGAATCGCGCGCCCGCTGAAGAAACCCTCGATCTCGTCGGTCGACCCGGCGGGTCGCACGGGCCCGTCGCCCACGACGATGGTGATGACCGCCAGGTGTGCAGACGGGTCGATGCCGAAGGTCCGCAGCCGGTCTCGGACGTCGTTGGCCCGCGGTGCGCCGGACAGGATCATCTCGAGCAGTTCGCTGGAGAATCGGGACTCGATGGCTTGCAGCGCTTGCTGTTTGGTGACTTCCAGGCTCAGGAACCGCGCGGCCTGGTCGATGGCGTCCTGCTCCACCTTGGAGAGGTCGGCGCGCGGGCGCATGCAGAACAACCCCGCGTCGACGTCGCCCATCGCTCCCTCGACCAGGAAGAGCGACGCTCGCCCGCCGCCGGGCACGTCGACCTCGAGCGGTGGTGGCCTGCGCACCAGCGCGTCGGCAGCGGCCCGATCGAAGTCGGGGTTGGCGTCGATCCCCGCGAGTCGTCGGCCCATTCGATCGATCGCGACCAGGGGCAGATCGTGATCGCGGCGCAGCACGTCCAGCACGCCCTTGACGCCGCCGCCCCTCGAAATCGCGGTTGCGAGGGCGTTTCCCCGCCGCACCAGACCGGCGAGTGCGTCCTGTCGGGCGGCCCCCTGAAGGCGGGCGGCCGCCTCGGTGATGGCGGTGAACGGTACCCGGATCGAGACGGCCGCGAGCGCAAGACCGGCGGCGGCGCACGCATCGATCAGCGCGTGGGGTGTCGTCGGGGTCTGCTTGGTCAGCCCGAAGATCAGTCCGGCGGCGCGGGCGCGTCGCAGTGCGGCGACGAACGTCGCGGCCTCGACCGTCGCGCGCCACAGCCCGTTGGTGAGGACTAGTTCGGTGGCGCGGACGTACGGCGACGGATCTGGCAGCTCGGTGTTGTGCAACCACAACACTTCGCGCGCAAGCGATTCCGGCGATCCGGGGACGAGGAGTCGGAGTTCCAGCGCGGGGTCGTCGAGGAGGGCGCCAAACGTCAGCACGGTGTCACAACCTCCAATCAGCAGCGGCGATAATGGATGTTTATACACTCACTGTGCTGCTCTGGCGGTGTTTCGATGGGCGGAACCCGATAAGTGAGGAGCTTGCGCCATGTCGACCAGCCCGCTTGACATACCGACGACACCCACCGAGGAAGGCGAGGCCGCGGTGCGGTTCGACGCACACGGCATCGAACCCATTCCCGATGGCAGCCGTGACTGTTCACCGTGGGAGCTGTTCTGGATCTGGTCAGGGGCGAACATCGCGCCGATCAACTGGGTGCTTGGCGCATTGGGAATCACGTTGGGACTCAGCCTCATCGAGACATTGCTCGTCGTCGTCTTCGGGAACATGATCGGCTGCGCGGTCTTCGGGATCTTCAACGTCATCGGTCACCGCACCGCGGTGAATCAGATGGTGCTCGGCCGAGCACCGTTCGGGAGGTCCGGCTCCGTCGTACCGGGGGTGGTGCAACTCCTCCTGACGATGGGCTGGGTCGGCGTCAACACGTGGGTGGTGCTCGACCTGGCGCTGGCGATGCTGGCCGAGCTCGGCGTGACGGGCGGAGTGTGGCTCGAGGTCGTGGTGGCCGCCGCCATCATGGCGATCCAGCTCGCCCTTGCGCTGTACGGGTTCTACGCGATCCGCAGCTTCGAGAAGTACACCGTGCCAGCCACCGTCGCGGTCATGGCCGTGATGACGGTTCTGGCCATGGCGACGACCGACGTGAACTGGACATTGACCGGGACGGCGATGGCGACGGGCGACAGGGTCACCGCCGTGACTCAACTCCTGACGGCGATTGGCATCGGGTGGGGTCTGACGTGGATTCCCTACGCCTCGGACTACAGCCGCTTCGTCCGGGTGTCGGCGTCCCCGCGGGCGGTGTTCTGGTCGTCGTCGCTGGGCATGTACGTCCCCACGGTCTGGCTGGCCGCCCTCGGTGCCTGCCTGGCCAGCGCGGGCAGCGGCAGTGACCCGTCGACCCTGGTGGTCGGCACGTTCGGCGTGATGGCGATTCCCGTGCTGCTGCTCTTGGTGCACGGGCCGATCGCGACGAACATCCTCAACCTGTACTCCTGCTCGTTGGCCGCGCTGTCGATCGGGGTGCGCGCCGCACGGTGGAAGGTCACCCTGGCCGCCGGCGTGGTGGCCTCTGGCGTGCTGGCGGTGTTCGTGAACGCGGACAGCTTCGCGCAGGCGTTCGACCACTGGATGGTCTCGATCCTGGTGTGGATCAGCCCTTGGGCGGCAATCATGCTGGTCGACTACTTCGTGATCCACCGCGGCGCGCTCGACGTCGCCTCGCTGTACGAACCATCTCGGCGCAGCAGGTACAACGCGGCCGGTTTGATCAGTTTGGCGGCGGGGCTGGTGGCGGGCTGGGCCTGGCAGTACGGACTGGTGCCGGTGATGCAGGGTCCGGTGGCCACCGCGCTGGGCGATACCGACTTCTCCTGGCTGTCGGGCAGTCTGGTCGCAGGCGCGCTGTACTTCCTGCTGACCAGAAGGGCGGTCCACGCATGACCGACGATGTCTCATTGCCGACGGTGCTCAGCGCCACCGAGCTGTCCAACGGCTTCCTTGGCAAGCTGATCGAGATCTGCTTCGTCACCGCCGATCACCGGCGCACGATGGAGGGATTGGTGCGCCTGGGAATCGGACCATGGCGCGTGTATACGTTCGACTCCTCGACGGTGACGGACCGCACCTACCGCGGGGAGGGCGCCGACTACGGGATCAGGGTGTGCTTCGCCGACGTCGGGGAGCTGGCCATCGAGATCATGCAGCCGCTCTACGGACCGTCGATCTTCCAGGAGTTCCTCGACGCCCACGGTGAAGGCATTCAGCACGTCGCGTTCGACTGCGACGAGCAGCCATGGGGCCAGCGGATCGGCGAGTTCGAGCGAAGGGGCTTTCCGATGACGCAATCCGGCCGATTCATGGACGCCAACGCCTTCGCGTTCTTCGATACCGAAGCCGCCACCGGAACCACGTTCGAGACCTATGCGATCCCGCCTGGATTCGTGTGGCCGGAGCCCGAGGAGTGGTACCCGGGCCCGCCGCCAACCGGGCAGGCGCCTCCGGTGCGGGACCAGCGGCACTGAACCGATGAACAGTCAGAGCGCGCCGCTGAAGCCCTGCTGGCGCCACGCCTCGTAAACGGCGACGGCGGCGGCGTTGGACAAGTTCAGGGACCGGCGCCCCGCCAACATCGGGATCCGCACCTGTGACGTGACGTGCGGGTCGGCCAGAGTCTCGGCGTCAAGACCCGTTGGCTCGGGGCCGAACATCAACACGTCGCCGGGTCGATACGCGACGTCACCGAACGACGACTGGGCGTGGGCGGTGAATGCGAACACCCGCGCAGGCATGACGGCGTCCCACGCCGCATCGAGATCGGCGTGCACGGTCACCGATGCCAGATCGTGGTAGTCGAGGCCTGCACGGCGCAGCTTCGGTTCGGACAGATCGAAACCCAGCGGCTCGACGAGATGGAGTTCGCAGCCGGTCCCCGCGACCATCCGGATGGCGTTGCCGGTGTTGGGCGCGATGCGCGGGCTGAAGAACAGCACTCGGAACACCAGGGCATCCTCTCAGTGGACGGCGGCGGCGGGCATCGGCGCGTGGCAAACGTAGCGCCGCCGTCGGGGTTGGGCGATGATCTCAGTCGCGCAACGACATTTGCTCGTATAGCACACGAGTACGCAACGAGCGGGTCACGAACTCTGTCTGTTCAGTAAGAATTGTGGAAACGCTCGCGCATCGCTGTCATACTCGACAAATTGCCGGGCCGACTGGATCTTCCGGTGCCTGCGACACGTCGGCGAACAGCAGCAGAAAGCCATATGAACGAGGCGCGATTAGTGAAATCCGAACGAGCGACCCGTAGTGCGGCCGGGGTGCGATGACGGCATTCGCGGATCAGCCGCAAGTCGCTGCGCCATCGCGATCGTCCGGGAATGCGGGGCCATCCGGCAAGCGCCCCTCGCGCTGGGCGATGTCCAATTGGCCTGTCCGTTGGAAGGTTTTCGCGATAGTCCTGGTGCCGCTGCTGTTGGTCGGCGCATTCGGCGGACTGCGCATCTCCTCGGGCTGGACCCAAGCAGGTGATCTCCGACTCGCCGCCGATCGCACCGAGATGGTCCCCGCGATCGAGGACTACATGGCGACGCTGGAAGGCGCGCTGCTGGCGAATTCCGCCGGGGGAGATGCGCAGGGAGCGCTCGGCGCATTCGACACCAGCAAGCAGAACCTGCAGCGGCGACTGGCCGCCACCGACGTCGTGCCCGATGTGCGGACCGGAGTGACCAGTCTGCTCGACAGCGGGCAGTCGCTCCTCGATCAAGTCAGCGCGAACGGGATCGACCTTCGGGGCCGCATCACGGCGTACGCGCCCATTCTGTTGACCGCCGAGGACGCGATCAACGGATCGGTCCGGGTCGACGACGAGAAGATCCGTGCCGAGACGCTCGGCCTCAGCCGCGCCATCGGCGCTCGCGGCCAGATGATGATGCAGCAGCTGCTGGTCAACCTTGGCGGCGATCTGCCGGAGCCGGAACTGCGGACGTCGATGATCACGCTGGCGGGTACCGAGCCGTCGACGCTGTTCGGCATGGCCCAGGTGCTGGGGGTCGGCTCGCCGGACGCGCAGAGGTTGCAGGAAGCCATGGTCGAGCGGATGGCCATGATGTCCGACCCGGCGGTTCCGCTGGCCGGCAACCAGGATTTGACCCGGTCGCTTCAGGTCACCGACGACATCGCCACGAAGATCATCGACTCCACCACCTCCTCGGTCACCTCGGCCGTGGCGGACCAGGCCGACGCCAAGCGCCAGGAAGCGATCCGGGACTCCGTCATCGTCGGCGTCGCCATCCTCGTCGCCCTCGGCGTCGTCCTCGTCGTCGCGCGATCCCTGGTGCGCCCCCTGCGCAAGCTGAGGGACGGCGCCCTCAGGGTCGCCCACGAGGACCTCGTCCGTGAACTCGAGCGGGTCCGGCAGGGCGGGGAGCCGGGTGCCGTCAGGCCGCTGCCGGTCAACACCACCGAGGAAGTGGGGCAGGTCGCGCACGCCGTCGACGAGCTGCACGAACAAGCGGTGTTCCTGGCCAGCGAGCAGGCGCGGTTGCAGCTGCAGGTCGGCGACATGTTCGAGACACTGTCACGACGCAGCCGGTCGCTGGTCGACCAGCAGCTCAGCGTCATCGACCGACTCGAACGCAACGAGGAGGACCCCGCGCGACTGGAGAGTCTGTTCCGGCTCGACCACCTCGCAGCACGGATGCGACGCAACGGTGCGAACCTGCTGGTGCTCGCCGGATCACGGGTGCCGCGCGAGGAGGCCGAGCCGGTTCCGGTGTCCGCCTTGGTCAACGCCGCCGCGTCCGAGGTCGAGGACTACAAGCGAGTCGTCACCGGAACAGTCCCGGAGAGCGAAGTGGTCGGGGCCGTCGCTGGCGACTTGGTGCACCTGCTTGCCGAGCTCCTCGACAACGCGCTGCGCTACTCGCCGCCCATCTCCGAGGTGCGGGTCTCGGCGGTGCACACTGGCAATGGCGGACTCGTCGTCGAGGTCAGCGACATCGGTCTCGGAATGACGGACTCCGACCTGCGGGTCGCCAATGCCCGACTGCAGTCCGGTGGCGAGGTCAACCCGTACACGGCCCGCCACATGGGTCTCTTCGTGGTCGGCAGGCTGGCGGCCCAGCACGGTCTCGTGGTCCGGTTGCGCAGCACCATCGCCGGTGAGCCGAATTCGGGGACCACCGCTGGCGTGTTCATTCCCGCCGACCTGCTGCTGCACGGCCCCGGTGTGTCCGACCTCGGTCCTGGCGACTACGCGCCACCCGCCGATTACCAGACGTCGCAGGGCCACCAGGCGCCGAGGGACTACGGCATGGCTGCCGAACCTGCGGGAGAGCCGGCGTGGAACGTCGCGGCCGACCGGGACGGGGCCGGCGAGGTTCGGGCGGCCGAACCGGAGTACCGCAACGGCAATCACATCCC
Organism: Mycobacterium sp.; assembly: GCF_040509115.1. Lineage (GTDB taxonomy): Bacteria > Actinomycetota > Actinomycetes > Mycobacteriales > Mycobacteriaceae > Mycobacterium. The sequence goes on from NZ_JBEVLO010000209.1 coordinate 19,987, forward strand.
CGTATCGCTACTGCCGCAACGAAACCCAGGCGCAAGTGGCATCGCCGACATCCCGTCCGACCCGATCGCCCCGACGCCGCCCGAGCCGAACGCCGGCTGGCCCAGCGGTCAGTGGCCCGCCGACTCGACGCCCGCCCAGACACCGGCGGGCCGCCAGCCCGAGCGGCAGCCGCCTGCCGAACGACCCACGCCGACCAACACGTCGTCGTTCTTCGCATCGCGGGAGACCCTCGCATCGCGGGAACCAGGGGCAGGCCCGCTCGCCGAGAGCACACCCGTCCCACCGACGCCCCTCGACCCGAGACCGCCAGCCGACGCGTCCCAGCCCGCGGCGGTCTCCGGCTCGGATGACGCGATCTATCAGAAGATGCTGTCCGAGTGGCTCATCGACGATCCCCACGAGCTGGCCAACAGCGTCGACCTGGACTGGCAGACGGTGTGGGATCACGGTTGGTCGGCGGCGGCCGCTGCCGAGAACGCACCGGTCACGCAGCACACCGAACACGGCCTGCCGGTCCGCCAGCCTGGTGCCCGGTTGGTGCCAGGTGCCCCGGTCAACGGCGACGACGAGCGCAACGGCCGCAACCTCGGCGCGCACCGAGGAACGGACCCGACGTCCGACGAGGATCGCGACGCCGCGTTCGACACCGGACCGATCGCGATTCCGCGGAATCCCGAGTCCGTGCGCAGCAGCATCGGCAATCACTTCGGCGGCGTGCATGCCGGTCGTTCGCACGCCCGCGACTCGCGATCGACAGACGAGGACTGATCCAGGAATGACCCGTCCCTCCCAGCGTGATTCCCTCGACTGGCTGGTGTCCAAGTTCGCCCACGAGGTGGCCGGTGTCTCGCACGCGATTCTGGTGTCGGCCGACGGGCTGCTGATGGCGGCCAGCGAGCGCATGCCCATCGAGAGGGCCGACCAACTCGCGGCAGTGACGTCGGGGCTGGCGAGCCTGTCGACGGGTGCCGCGCAGCTGTTCGACGGCGGTTACGTGCTGCAGTCGGTCGTCGAGATGGAGAACGGCTATCTGCTGCTGATGCGCGTCGGCGATGGCTCGAATCTCGCGACCCTGGCCACCAGGTCCTGCGACATCGGCCAGATCGGTTACGAGATGGCGATCCTGGTGGAGCGCGTCGGGACCGTCATCCAGTCCGCCCGCCGCACGGCCCAGCACTCGTGAGCGACGATGGACCTTCCGCCGCGCGACGCCTGGGAGCCCAGCGAACCGCTGGATGAAGTCAGTCTGGTTCGGCCCTACACGCTGACCGCGGGCCGGACCGTGTCGCGCGTCGACCTGCCCTTGGAGGCGCCGATCCGGACATTGCACTTCGCGCCGCCGCCCACGTGGCCCGGCAGTGACGTGCGCGCCAGGATTCTCAAGCTCGGCACCGAGAGCCCGTCCGTCGCGGAGATCGCCGCCCGCCTGGCGTTGCCGCTCGGTGTCGCGCGTGTGCTGATCGGCGATTTGGTGACGCAGGGTTATCTTCGAGTAGACGTCACGTTGGGCGAGGCGACGAGTACCGACGAACGACGTGAACTCATAGGAAGGACACTGCGTGGCCTACGGGCACTCTGACGGACGGGCCACCGCCTATCCAGGGTCTTCGCGCGAGCGCTCATCCGGACCAGGGTCTTCGCGCGAGCGCTCATCGGGATCAGGGTCTTCGCGCGAGCGCTCATCGGGATCAGGGTCTTCGCGCGAGCGCTCATCCTCGACGAAGATCGTCATCTCCGGCGGATTCGGCGTCGGCAAGACGACCTTCGTCGGGGCCGTCTCGGAGATCATGCCGCTGCGCACCGAGGCCATCGTCACCAATGCCTCGCGTGGCGTCGACGGGCTCGACGCCACGCCCAACAAGAACACCACCACGGTCGCGATGGACTTCGGCCGCATCACTCTCGCCGACGACCTCGTGCTCTACCTCTTCGGCACCCCCGGTCAGCGCCGGTTCTGGTTCATGTGGGACGACCTCGTCCGCGGCGCGATCGGCGCGATCATCCTCGTCGACGTCCGCCGCCTGCAGGACAGCTTCGCCGCCGTCGACTTCTTCGAGGCACGCAAGTTGCCGTTCCTCATCGCCGTCAACGAATTCGAGGGGGGACCCAAGTACCCCGCCAACGAGGTGCGTCAGGCGCTCGCGTTACGGGACCACATCCCCGTGGTGACCGTGGACGCGCGTGATCGGAACTCGGCACGGGCGGCGCTGATCGCGATCACCGAGTACACGCTGATGAACCTCAGTTCGTTTCCCGGCTGACGGTGACCGGCTTCGACAAGGAGTGGGTCGACCGCGAGTTCACCGGCCACGACTTCCGCGACTCAGACCTCAGCCGGCTGCGCACCGAACGCGTCATCTTCACCGAATGCGACTTCAGCGGCGTCGACATGTCGGAGTCCGAGCATCGGGGCTCGGCGTTCCGCAACTGCACCTTCCGACGTACCTCGTTGATGCACAGCGCATTCCACAACTGCACCATGCTCGGGTCGGTGTTCACCGAGTGTCGGCTGCGACCGGTGGCCATGGTCGAGATCGACCTGACGCTGGTAGTGCTCGCCGGCTGCGACCTTCGTAACATCGATCTGTCCGACTGTCGGCTTCGCGAAGCCAGCCTGGTCGAGACCGATCTGCGCAAGGCGGTGCTGCGTCGTGCCGACCTTCGAGGGGCCCGCACACAGAACACCCGCTTGGACGAGGCCGACCTTCGCGGTGCCGCGACGGATCCGACCCTTTGGACCACGGCGTCACTGCGCGGCGCGAAGATCGACGTCGACCAGGCGTTGGTCTATGCGGCCGCGCACGGCTTGGACGTGCACGGGGAGTAGC
>NZ_JBEVLO010000210.1:0-21480 GCF_040509115.1 Mycobacterium sp.
TGCCCCAGCGGAATCGCTGGGGCAGCACCGTCAGGCTGAGCTCAGCTGGTCCACATCGACGTGTACAGCGCCCGGAAGTCGAAGGGCGGTTCCCACGGTTGCCCCACGGCAGGCAAGTTGTGGTCGCCGTCGACGAACTGCCAGCCGCCTCCCTCGGTGGGCAACGCCGTCGGGTCCTCTCCGGCGAAGATCCGGTTGAGGGTGTTCGCCAGCCCCCACGATGCCAACGCGTAGGGGATCACGGTCTCGGTGTCTTGAATGCCGTCGCGCACCAGATCGAGGTTTAGGCCCTCACCCCCTGCGACGATGCCGCCGAAAGTGGCCTGTTTGAGGGCAGACTGCAATCCCAGCCCCATAAGTGAGTCGATGCCAGTGGCGACCGCCTTGGCGTCCGGGTTCTGCATCAGTGCCGAGTTCCACTTCGCCGTCGCTTCCCGGGGAACCTGGGCATACGTGAACGGCACCTTGACGAGTTCGCAACCTGGACAAGCTTTGCCGAACTGTTCCTCGAAACCCTGATTGGCGTACTGCTGCGTACGCTGGTCGGTGTTGACGATCTCGAGCAGCTTGCCTTCGCCTCCCATGAGGGCAGCGACGTAGTCAGCGCGGGCGGCACCCCACTTCAGGTAGAAATCCTTGATCTCGGTCGATCCCATGACGTTGAGCCCCGCGGTGTACAGCGGATCACCGGAACCGAAGGCTTCGTCATTGCAGTCGATGGACGTGAACTGGACGACGGGTACGTCAGCGGCCCGTGCCGCCTCCAAACCGCTCTTTACGCCCGGGCAGTCGAAACTGAAGACCGCAATTCCGTCGACGCCCGCAGCCACTGCCTGCCGGATCAATCCGGTGGCGACCGACGGATCCGCCTTCCCGTCAACCAGATTGACGTCCCAACCGAGCTGCTGGCCAGCCTCGGCGAAGGCCGAAGACATCAGCGAGCAGGCTTGATAGGCCTCTCCGCACGACACGGCCCAGACTCGCTTTCCGCGCTGCGCAGGCGGCCCGTCGGCGGTCGGTTCTTGTAGAGCCTCGCCGTCATAGCCCGACTGCAGAATCTTCTGCTGTTCTGCGGTGAGGTTGGTCGCGATTTGCGACTCCGCAGCGATGGTCGTACATCCAGTCAGTATCAACGCAACGCCGGTCATTGCGGCGACTAAGTCACCCACAGTTGCCCGGCGCGCCGGGATGATGCCCGCCATGTCATCTCCTTCTGATGGGACACCGCAGCCGCGAGAACTACGGAGTGGTCGGTTCGCGGCACGACTGCGCCACGCCGCGCGTCGAGTCACCCGATTGAGAATATTCGACTAAAAATTCTTTTTTCGAATCTTCCGCGCGTGTTCGACACCGTATAGCATTGTGTGGTCCCCGTCACGCAGAACCCGTGAAATCTTTGCCGTCAGAGAGGAACCCCATGCCGGTGCCATCGCTCGGCCAGCAAGTCATGGTTGGCAAGCTGCCCACAACGTTCGAGATCCTGGCCGATCAAGTGGCCAACGCGTACAGCGTTGTCCGCCAGATCATTCCGCCCGCAGTCCTGATGCTTCCCCATGCTCATGAGAACGAGGATCAGGTGGCCATCGTCTTACGAGGGCAGCTGGGGGTGCTGGTGGGTCAGCGGGAGTGGACGGTAGGCGCCGGTGAGATCGCCGTGCGACCACGCGGCCTCGTCCATTCGGTGTGGAACAGCACCAACGAGGAAGTCGAGATACTGGAGATCACCTCCCCCGGCGATTTCGAGCACTACTTCATGGCGATGGGCGATCTGACGGCGCGAGAGGCGCTGGCTCAGGCTCCGCAACTGGCCGCCGAATGGAAGATTCGTCAGTCCCCCGACCTCGCCGCACGCCTGGCCGAGCAGTACGACGTGTCATTGTGAGCACGCCTGTCGCCGAGGCCGTCCCTCGCGAGTTACCAGCGATCAGCCTCCGTAATTTGCAGAAGACCTATCCGGGCGGGAAGGCGCTCAAGGGAGTCAGTTTGGAGGTGCGGCGCGGCACAGTCCACGGCCTAGTCGGTGGAAATGGCTGCGGCAAGAGCACTCTGGTGAAGAGCATCGCGGGCGTGCAGTCCGCCGACCCCGGCGGCATCGTCGAGGTCAACGGTGCGCAGATCGCCAGCGATCAGGTGGGTGCGGCGTGGGCGCGCACGGCGGGCCTGCGGTTCGTCCACCAGAATCCGGGAATCTTCCCCGATCTGACCGTCGCCGAGAACATCGCGCTCGGGGACCAAATCCCCGCCCGGCTGGGCATCGTGGATCGACGCAGGCTGCGTGCCCGTGCGCAGCGCCTGCTCGATCATTTCGCCATCCACGCGACCCCCGACACCAAGATGGAGGATCTTCGCCTGGCCGACCAGACCATGGTGGCGATCGCACGCGCGCTGCAGGACCACCTGGAAGGGCGTAGTGAGATCGCGGCCGTCATCCTCGACGAGCCCACCGCCGCCCTTCCCCGCCAGGAGGTCGCCATCCTCCTCGACGCCATGCGAACGATCACCAGCACCGGTGTCGCCGTCATCTACATCAGTCACCGCCTAGATGAGGTGCTCGACGTCTGCGACGACGTCACCGTGCTGCGTGACGGTCGGCATGTCGTCACCAGAACGACGGACGGCCTCACCGAACCGGAACTGATATCGCTCATCGTGGGTCGCTCCCTCGACGCCGTTCACCCATCCATCGGCGCCACCTCGGATGCACCTGTGGCGCTGCAGCTTGAGCAGGTGAATGCTGTTGGTGTCCACAATGTCTCGCTCACGTTGCGGGCCGGCGAAATACTGGGCATCGCTGGGCTCCTCGGTTCCGGGCGCAGCGAGCTGTTGCAATGCCTCTTCGGAATGAACCCCGCGACCGCCGGCATCATCACCGTGGGCGACCGTCAGGTCAGCATCCCCTCGGTGCGTGCCGCCATGGATCTCGGTGTCGCCTACATTCCCGAGCATCGGGACACCGATGCAGCCTTCCTCGAACTGTCGGTGCGCGAGAACCTCTCGGCGGCCGACGTGGCACGGTTCAGTGCCGCAGGCATCCTGCGGCACACGCGGGAGCGGCGGGCGGCAACCGAGTGCATCGAGGCCTACGGCATCAAGACCGCCGGAGACAGCGCACTGATGTCCTCGCTGTCCGGCGGCAACCAGCAGAAGGTGGTGCTCGCGCGCTGGATGCGACGCAACCCGGCCATCCTGCTGCTCGACGAACCCACCCAGGGGGTCGACGTCGGTGCCCGCGCTGACGCGTATCGCCTGATCGCCCACGCAGTGTGCGAAGGTGCCGCCGCCATCCTCGTCAGCTCCGACTTCGAAGAACTCGCCGACATGTCCGACCGTGTCCTCATCCTCAACGGCGGTCGCATCACGGGCGAAGTCACCGGCAACGAGGTGGAGAGCAGCTTCCTCACCGAAATGGTCTTCTCAGCAAAGGAATACAACGCATGAGCACCCTCGAATCCCACGCCACGGGCACCACCAAGTCTCCACCCACCCTCGCAGACCGCACCGCACAGAAATCCGTGCTGGCCGATCTGATCGAGCGGTTCGGACTGGTGGCACTGTTCCTCGGCGTGATCATCGTGTTCTCGATGCTGCGGCCCGAGATCTTCCCGACGGCGGCGAACTTTCGCAGCGTCGCCATCTCTGGATCCGTGCTCGCGGTGGTCGCGATGGCACTGATCTTGCCGTTGGTCACCGGTCGTTTCGACATCTCGGTGGGCGCCAACGTCGGACTCTGTTCGATCGCGGTGGCGGGAGCCATGTCTCAGTTCGGCGTGAATCCGGTCGTGGCGATGTTGGTCTCGGTGGCCCTCGGCAGCCTGATCGGCCTTGTCAACGGCTTGCTGGTGTCATTCCTCGGCATCAATTCGATCATCACCACGCTGGGTACCTCCACGGTGATCGCCGGGATCGTGCAGGCCTACACCGGGGGTATCCCGATCAGTGCCGGCCTGTCCCCCACCATCACGGGCTTGAGCAACCAGTTGTTCCTCGGTGTACCACTGTTGTTCGTGATCATGCTCGTCATCGGTGCGGCCGTCCTTGTGCTGCTCGAATACTCGACGCTCGGCCGCTACTTCGCTGCCGTCGGCTCCAATGAAAAAGCCGCCAGCCTGACCGGCCTGCCTACCCGGCGAATCGTGCTCGCCAGCTTCGTCGGTGCGGGATTTCTCGCCGGCGTCGCGGGCATCCTGCAGATCGCCAGCCAGGGCAACGGCAATCCGCAGGTCGGCGGCATTGGCTTCATGCTCCCCGCCTTGGCCGCGGTCTTTCTCGGCGCCACCACCATTCGGCCCGGCACCTACAACCTCGTCGGGGCCCTCATCGGATTGTTCTTCGTCGGTACCACCATCAGCGGCTTGTCGCTCATGGGTGTCCAACCGTGGATCACCGACGTCTTCAACGGTCTGGCGGTGATTGTCGCCGTCGGCTTGTCAGCGGTGTTCCGTCGCCGCCGCACCGGTGTGGCGGTGATGGGTTCGTGAACCGGTTCGAGAACGGAAACCCAGACGTGAGAACAGTTTTCCGACACGCGTGTGTCGTCACTATGGCGCCCGGTCTGGGAAATCTCAGCGATACCGACGTGTTGGTCGAGGAGGGCCGGATCGCCGCGATCGGCACCGCACTCGAGGCCCAAGACGCGACCGAGATCGACGCAGCGGGTGGCATCCTCACGCCGGGGTTCGTCGACACCCATCGGCATCTGTGGCAAACCGCTGTACGTGGCATCTTCGCGGACTGGTCCACCTTGCAGTACATGGTAGGGATCAGACTGCACATCGCCCCGCACATGACCGCCGACGACACTTACAACGCCACGTATGCGGGCAGCCTCGAGTGTCTCAACAATGGGGTGACGACAGTGCTGGGGTACGAGCACAACGTCAATACGCCTGAACATGCGTTCGCGGGCGCGCAGGCGATGGTTGATGCGGGCGTTCGGGGTGTCTACGGACTGGGCATGGGTCAGGCACCTTTGGCTCCTCGGGTGTTCTCCGAAACCGAGCAGTACCGTTCGATCCTGGCCCAGCTAAACGATGGAATGCTGGCTCCAGGAAAGTCACTGGTTCGGCTGGGAGTCGCCCCGGTGGAGTTGTTCATGGCGCCCATCGGCGTCGTCTCCGAACAGTTCCGGCTGGCCCGCGAGTACGGAGCCCAGCTGACCCTGCACAGCAACGCGGTACGCAATGGGGTCGGCGAGATCCAGATGCTCGAGGATGCGGGTCTCTTGGACTCCGACACCGTGTTGGTCCACGCCAACACGAGCAACGATCGCGAATACGAGTTGGTGCGCGAACGTGGCGCTGCGATCTGCGTAGGCGTGGAAGTCGAGATAGGCATGGCCCTCGGTGAGCCGACGCTTCGTAAACAACGGCTGTTCGGCCTGTCGCCCACACTCGGAGTGGATTCGGTGGGTTGTTGCGGGGGCGGGATCGTGTCGCAGGCGCGGCTGGGGTTGCAGACCGTCTGTCTTGCCGACGCGGAGGTCGAACTCGCACGCGGGGAGAACCCGGCCTTGCTGTCGGTGACGTCGAGTGAAGCCCTCGAATGGGCCACCCTTAACGGCGCGAAAGCCTTGGGCATGCAAGACCATATCGGCACCATCGAAGTCGGCAAGGAGGCGGACCTGGTCCTGTTCCGCACCACGGGTCCCGACTTGGCCGGCTGGGCAGAGGACTTCCCGGAAGCCGCGGTGATCACCCAATCCTCGGCGGCCGATATCGACACCGTGATGGTCGCGGGCACCATCGTCAAACGGGCCGGTGTCTTGCTCGCTGATGCCTGGCCGCGGCAGCGGGACGCACTGAACCGGACCAAGCGCCGACTGGCCGATCAGACGAGACAGCCTGACGGCACGTTCATTCCCGTTCCGGCGCCGCAGCTTCCTGCGGGCCACGGCTGGTAGGCCCGTGTCGGCCGGGACAACGAATCACGTTCCGGTCGACAGGGCACCGTCGGTGGGATCCTCGACCAGATCGGAGTCCAACAGCAGTTTCGTCGTGAGCTCGAAGTGCTGTTGCAGAAGCGCCGTAGCACGGCCGGCATCACGTTCCAGCGTTGCCTCAAGAATTGCGCGGTGCTCGGCGGCGATGTCTCGGACCACCCCCTGGACCTCACTCACCGACCAGCGACGGTAGATCTCGGCCGAGTCCCGCAGATTGGCAGCGATGGAACACAGCCGCAGATTGGAACTGCCGCTCAACAGGTTCGCGTGAAACTCTGCGTGCGCCACCGACCACGCATCGTCGAGGTGGGGTGTGCCACCCTCGGCCAGCATCGGTGTGTGTTCCAACGCGTGATGGGATGCCAGAAGTTGCGACTCCCAGGCCAAGTCGCCCTCCGCAATAGCCAACCTGAGCGCAAATGTCTCCACACACACGCGGGCCTGCGTCAACTGGATGAGGTCGTCCCGTGAGATCGACACCACCTTGACCCCTTGCTGGGCTTCCGCGGTGACCAGGCCCTGTTCGGCCAGACGCGACATCGCCTCCCGGACCACACCGACGCTGGCGCCGTAGTCCTCGCACAGCTGGGCGAAGCGCAGTCGCTGACCGGGATGCAGCCGGCCGCCGAGAATGTCGGCGCGCACCTGCGAGTGCACACGCTCCTGGCCTGTGGACTTACCCGCCATGACATCCCCGATTCGAATATTTCTGCAGTTGTCGAATGCTACCTCAGCGAGACCGCCACAACCAGCACGCTTGAACGGGACTTCGAACTCGAAGCTAATATTCGAATGTCACTTGACTTGTCGAACGTCACGCGGTGTGATGTTCCCAGTAGCCGTCGTCACAGTGAGGAGCGCAGTACATGAAGGTCGGCAATCTCGACGGTCGCCTCGTTCTCATCGGAGAAACGGGTACCTACCTCGACGTCGCCGAGAGCTCGCTCGGACGCTTCAGTTCGGATCCGAGTGCGGTCTATGAGCACTGGGACGAGTTTCTCGAATGGGCAGACGCCGCGGACATCTCCACGGTCAAGACACTCGATCCGGCGATGCTCGGCGCTCCGGTGCCCGCGCCGCGCCAGATCTTCGCCATCGGACTGAACTACAGCGATCATGCCGCGGAGTCCGGGTTTGCGGTGCCCGATCAACCGACTGTGTTCACCAAGTTCGTGTCGTGCCTGGCCGGTCCGGACACCAGTGTCCAACTGCCCGCAGGAGGCCACACCGACTGGGAGGTCGAACTCGTCGCGGTGATCGGCCGTACGGGCACGGACATCGCCGAGAGCAAGGCGTGGTCTCATGTCGCGGGACTCACCGTCGGACAGGACATCTCGGAGCGCAAGGCTCAGTCTGCTGGTCCCGCACCACAGTTCAGTCTCGGCAAGTCGTTTCCGAATTTTGGGCCGACGGGACCGTGGGTGGTCCCCGTCGGCGAGTTCTCCGACCCGGACGACCTGGAACTGGGTTGCTCGATCAACGGCACGGAGATGCAACGCGGCCGCACCAAGGATCTGGTCTTCACGGTGCCTGCACTGGTAGCGAAGCTCTCGCAGATCGTCACGCTGTATCCCGGGGATCTCATCTTCACCGGCACTCCCGCCGGTGTCGGTCTGGGCCGTAGTCCACAGGTCTGGCTTCAGGAAGGCGACGAACTCGTATCGTGGGTCGAGGGGATCGGGGAGATTCGCCAGACGTTCGTGACCGACCTGCGACCAGAAGGCGAGAATGCCGCATGAGCCTGCACCGACTGGCCCGAGTCATCATTGGCGTGCCCAATGTCGACGAGACCGTCGGCTACTACCGCGACTTCGGCCTCTGCCACGAAGGCAACGGGGTGTTCTCCACAGTCGAGGGAGGACGCCAACTCACCATCGTCGAGAGCCCGCGGCGCCGCCTGCTCGGTATGGTGGTCGGCTGCGACGACCTTGATGACATCGCTCGGATCACCCAAAGTCTCACGGCGGAGGGCTTTCTCACCGCCTCCGTGGCCGGAGGCGTTTCGTCTCTCGAACCGGTGACCGACATAAGGGTCACGGTCGAAGTGATGCCGCATCTGGAGCAGATTGCGGTGTCTGCGCCCAGCTACAACGGCCCCGGCCGATTCGAGCGCGTCGGCACCCGCTCCCCCGGTATTCTCCGGGACGGCCCGGTGCGTCCGAAGAAACTCGGCCATGCCGTCGTCGGCTCGATCGACATGCCCACCACCAGAAGGTTCTTCACCGCGGGCCTCGGGTTCAAGGTCAGTGATGCCGCAGGCGAACACGGGGTGTTCCTGCGCTGTTCGACCGACCACCACAATGTGATGCTGCTGCAGATGCCGGTGAATTTCCTGCACCACACCTCATGGCAGGTGGACGATGTCGACGAGATCGGCCGGGGCGCTTCGGCCATGCTCGAGGACAACCCGGAACGACACGTCTGGGGGCTCGGACGACACCACGCCGGATCCAACTTCTTCTGGTACCTCAAAGACCCGGCAGGCAATTTCTCCGAATACTACTCGGACATGGACTGTATCCCCGATGACGAGATCTGGACACCCGAGGTGCTGGAAGGCGCCAAGGGGCTGTTCAACTGGGGCCCGCCGCCGCCCCCGTCATTCCTGGCCCCCGACGACCTCGCCGTCCTCATGGTCGGCACACACACCTAGTTCCGAAAACCGAAAGGACCCAACGCATGCACACGTGGAGCGTCGCCAAGCAGGCAGTCGCCGAGCACCAGGGAACCGCTGCCTCGACGTATCTCATCGAGAAGGAGCAGTTCCAAGACCTTACCAGCGGGACCTATCTGGGTCTGATCTCGGTGTTCGAGGTGCAGCCGGGGGCCACGTTGAAGGCGCACCGCCACCCCACTCACGAATACTGGTTCGTGCTCGAGGGTTCCGGGATCATGCAGGTGGCCGAAGAGGCGAAGCGAATCGAGGTGGGCGAGCTCATCTACACACCGCCGAACACGCCACACATGTTGCTCAACGATGGCGACCAGCTCTTCAGGGCGTTCTGCTTTGCCCAGAGCTACGAGGGTCAGGGGTCACAGCACGTCGACGTGGAACTTGCTCCTGTGGTGCTGACCGGTCTGTGAGATTCGGGTGAACAAGCTGCGGCTGCACATCATCATCGGCAGCACCCGTCCGGGCCGGGCCGGCGAGCCCGTCGCGGCCTGGTTCCGCGGAATGGCCGAACAGCACGACGCCTTCGAGGTCACCATGGTGGACCTGCTCGACTGGCAGCTGCCGATGCTTAGCGAGCCCAAGCATCCGCGGCTGGGCGAATACACCCAGGACCTCACCCGGCGATGGAGCGAGACGATCGCCAAGGCTGATGCGTACGTGATCGTGACGCCGGAATACAACTACGGCTACACCGCTCCGGTGAAGAACGCCCTGGACCACCTCTACCGCGAATGGAACCACAAGGCAGTGGGATTCGTCGCTTACGGTGGGGCCGCTGGCGGTGCCCGAGCGGTGCAGATGCTCAAGCAGGTGGTGACGACGCTGAAGATGACCCCGGTGTTCGAAGCGGTGTATATCTCGTTCGTCCAGAAGCTGATCGATGCCGATGGCAGGCTGCGATCGGATGAGGCGCTCGACAGTGCAGCCGAACAGCTGCTCGACGAGTTGGCGCGGGTCAGCTCCGCACTGCAAGGTCTGCGAGTCACCACATGAGGGCGCGCGATTCAGCTGCCCACTTCGGACCGGGGCGGCCGCTCGACGTGAACGCCTTCCTGGCGGAGGTCAAAGCGAAGCCCCTGTGGTTCCAGGGTGCCACGGTGATCACGATGAATCCGGCTGTGCCGGAACTCTCGTGCGGCGATGTGCTTGTCCAGGACGGCACCATCGTTGCCGTCTCCGCCGACCTTTCGGGCGACCCGCGCGTAGGTGACGCCGTCACGATCGACTGCAGCGACCTCATTCTGATGCCCGGCCTCGTCGATGCGCACCGGCACGCTTGGCAGACGGCATTCCGGCGTTTGATCGCCGATGCCGATCTCGACGCCTACGTAGCCAGCATCCACGGCGGGATGGCACTGCACTACACACCCGACGACATGCGGATCGGCACGCTGGTGAGCATGCTCAGTGCCCTGGACAGTGGCATAACCACCGTTCTTGACTTCTCCCACAATTCGCGGAGCCGCGCGCACAGCGACGCGGTCTTCGACGCGTACGCGCAAGCGGGTGGACGGGTGGTACACGCGTCGGCGGCACCCAACGCCGGCGCCTGGGAAGAACAGTGGCCGCACGACCTGCTGCGCCTCCGAGACCAACACTGCACCGGTGACCACAGCCTGGTGACCCTCCGCATGGGCCTGGACATCAAACGGGTGTGGCCCACCGATCGACTGCTCGCGTACGCCCGCGAAGCCGGCTTGGCGATCACCTTTGACGGTGTGCTGGGACCGCGCGCCTCCAGCGAGCTCTACGACTTGGCCCAGGTGGGGGCATTGGGGCCTGATGTCACGCTCATCCACTGCACCGATCTCAGCGATGACGTGTGGCAGGCGATCACGGATCAGGGCGTCAATGTCACCCTGGCCACCACCTCCGATCAACACATCGGCATCGCCACCGGAATACCGCCCATTCAACGGTGCCGCGACCTGGGGTTGTCACCCAGCCTGAGCACCGACGTCGAGGTGACCCTGGCCGGGGACATGTTCACCCAGATGCGCGCCACCATGGCGATGCAACGCATGATGCTCGCCTCGCGCCGATTCCACGGCGATGAGGATCTACCGCCCCTGATGACAAGCCGCGACGTAGTAGCCATGGCTACCGTGAACGGTGCGCAACATCTGGGCCTCGAGGGCACCGTCGGACGCCTCGGTCCGGGTCTCCAAGCCGACCTACTGCTCCTTCGGGCCAAATCGCTGGTCAACCTGCCCTTTAACAACGCGTTCGGCACGGTGGTCCAGGGAATCGACAGCGCCACAGTGGATTCAGTTTTCGTCGCGGGCCAGCCCCGCAAGTGGGCCGGGCAGATGATCGACGTTGACGTGTCGGCACTCGCAGCAGAGATCGAAGAATCACGAGACCGTATCGCGGCCGCCGTGGGATGGCAGCTGAACCCGCTAGCGCCGCCGTCGTTCTCGACCGTTCGAGAACGATCGCTGAGGGCACATGTCGACGGCTCCCAGGAATCCTCCCGGCTCGATTCGTTGACGTTCCAGGACTTCTGAGATCAACCCACAACAGAGAGATTCCCGTGACCGATCATTTCCCCGGTTTCGAGTCCATCACAGCCGACGTCAACGACGTCAAGCTGTTCGCCCGAGTGGGCGGCCCACCAGGCGGCGCGCCGCTGGTCCTGCTACACGGCTTTCCTCAGTCGCATCTCTGCTGGCATCAAGTGGCACCGGCCCTCGCCGAGCGCTTCCGCGTCGTGTGCCTGGACCTCAAAGGCTACGGCCGCTCAGAGACACCCCCCGGTAACGCCGATCATCATGCGTACTCCAAGCGCGTCCTGGCCGCCGAGGTGGTCGCCTTCATGGCCGAACTCGGACATCAGCGCTTCTCAGTGATCGGGCATGACCGGGGTGCTCTGATCGGCTACCGCATGGCCCTCGACAGCCCTGAGGTCGTCAAGAGTCTGGTGGTGCTCGACAACTACCCAGCGTCGCTCATCTGGGATCGCATGGCCGACGACCCTCAGTTCACGCCGCACTGGCGAACTTTCGCGCAGGAGGGACCGGCCGCCGAGGCGTCGATGACGGAGCAATCCCTCGATCGGTTGATGGCCGAGCACACGATGGCAGGCACCTTGGACGACTTCGACGAAGTCGTGCTGTCCAGCTACCGCCGAGATTGGAGCGACCCGGCGCACATCCACGCCTACTGTGAGGACTATCGCGCCGGCGCCACCATCGACCCCGAACTCGACCGCGCCGACCTGGCCAAGGGCGCCGTCGTCCGCTGCCCCTCTCTGGTCATCTGGGGTGAGGCATTTCTGGGCCGGGCACCAGAAAAGCCGACCGAGATCTGGCAACGCACCTTTCTGCCGAGCGTCCGAGGCATCGAGGTTCCAGGCGGGCACTTCAACGCCGAAGAGAGCCCGAAAGAGACCGCGGCGGCACTCGTAGGGTTTCTACAAGAACACCTCGAAAACGCGGTCTAGCGGTCTGGCTCAGCACCACGCCCCGTCCGGTCCACACGAGAAGCCGTCGCGGCCGTGCGAACCGATCCTGGTCGATCAGAGCCGGTCGCAGTGGTCGGGCACGGCTCGGCGGTGGCGCGAAGTGTCCGCAGCATCGTGATCGAGGGACAGCGCACCTGGATCTGCGCGCTGCGGCCGAATTCGTTCGAGTCGTTGTCGTTTCATTGCCAGCCACCCCGTTACTTGCAACACGTAGCCCCGGGTCGGTATATAGTTGCGTGCGCACGCACGTAATTGCCTTGGTGTCGAGGACACCGGCCAGACTGAAGGAGTCGTCCACCGTGAACAACATCCACGCCCCCAGCGGAACGACGAGTGCACCACACGCCAGCCTGCCCCACCCCGGCGAGGAGATCGTAAAGATTGGTGCTGATACCGACCTGGTCACCGCCATCGAGCGGTTCGCCGTTCCGGCTCCGTCAGCAGGGGACGGGCTCCTCGCCACCAGTGCCGCGCCTCGAGGAATCGACATGTCCACGCACCTGGCCTCACCCCCCGGCAGCGACCCTGCGTCAACGCCGCGGCACCACGTCGATAAAGCCGTCACCTACGCCCGCGAAACCTTGTCCCGTCGCGAGGATTTCGTGGGGGCGGTGCTGTTGGCAGGCCGTCACGGCGAATTGGTGGTCTATAGCCAGTGGCGATCCCAGGCCGAACCGCCGCACGTCATCAGCCCGGAATGGTCGACAGCCCCTGCCCTGTCCGGCTTGGTGGCCGTCGATGCTCGCACCTTCGCCGTTGACTTCAGCGCACCCAACGCAGTCAGCGCGGTCGCGTTGAGCCAGACACCACGAGCACACTTCGGGGTGTTCACCGTCGATGCCACTGACCAGCAACGAATGCTCGACCTGGCTCGCCGCCACGCTCCCAACTCCCTCGGCACGCCCGGGTTGATCGCGATCAACTTCCACCGGAGTCTCGACGGTCGTCGCGTCATCAACCTTGGACTGTGGACTGGTTTCGACGAATTCCACGACCTGCTCACCCGGCCCGGCTTCACCGACGGTGAACAGTACTGGCTGGACGTGGCTGGGTTCCGTCCGCACTACTTCGACGTAGCCGCCGTCATCGCCGCCTAGGATAAGCGCCCACTGGAACAACATCCGGGCTGCGACCGAAACGAAAGACCATAGAGCAGGAACGAGTTTCAATATGGAAATCGCTGCGGAGCACACCACTGCGGGTCATGCGGCGCGGACCGGTGAAGAAGTGGGGTTGTGGCGGGCGTTGGGACGGGTGACCCAACGATTGCCGCGGCTTCTCGACGAAGCCATGGTCAGGGACACCGGACTCACCATGACCGAGTTCGCGATCCTAGATGCACTCAGTGAAGCGCCGGACACGACTGCGCGGGTCAGTGAATTGGCCGCCGCGATCGGCCTGTCACCCAGCCGAGTGAGCCGCGCGCTCGACGCGTTGACCTCGCACGGCTGGTGCCGGCGTCAACCGGACGTGCGGGACAAGCGCGCAGCTTTGGCGGTGCTGTCCGACGAAGGACGAGAGAGGGTCAAGGCTGCAATGCCCCACCATCAGCGACTCGCCCACGAGTACGTCCTGGCTCACGTGCCGACTGACGTTCGCGCTGCCCTCACCGCGGCCCTGACCGCCATTGCCGAGGCGAACCACAACCACTCCTGAAGAAGCCGCGTCGTGAAGCCGACTGCGCGGCAACCGGTATGCGTGTAGGACTCTTGGGCAGCACGGTAGATCTCGGTCAGCACGGTATGAGTCCGAGGCCACCGTCGACCGGCCATGATCGGCGGCAACGGGCGAACGCCTAGGTCACACGCGGGTGGGAAGTGGTGTGGGAAGTGGCGTTGCCTTGAACACATTGGTGCGGTCCCACAGGCTCTTGCTGGCGAGTAGCCGCTGCGCGTTTGGCCCGTAAGCGGCGTCGGCTTGGGTCCGTTGGCCCGGCCCGAGGATGCTGGGGTAGCCACCGGGCAGCGCGTCGACGCGCCATGGAATTGGTGTAGGGAAACCGCCCTGAGCGGACTGGTCCTGATCGAGCCCGCCGTTAACAGGGCGTCGATGGCTCCCGTCGACAACGCGGCGACATTGACCGTGCGCAGCTCGCAGTGGCCGCCGAGGCCCCGCTGCTGCATCACCAACTGGCCAAAACGCAGTACGACCTCGATGCCGCCGAGACGTTCACGAGTCGGCTGAGCTCGCTGTATCGCCAAGCTCAACAACGGCGTCGATCATGGAACGAACACAAGCCCGCGCATACGTCGGTCACATCGCGAGCCTTTCCCGAGCTTGGGTCAATCAGCTCTCGAGGCCAGCAGTGCGTCACAGACTCTGCTTGCTGCCGACATACAGCGGTATTTCCGCGACATCAATGTCCTGCACCAGCATGGCGCCATCCAGCCCAACACTGGTGACGAGGCCTACGGACGGGTGCTCGCAGGGCTCGACCCGAACTCGCAGCTCGTCTGAGATCTACGTCGCATCTGCAGGCCGTCGAAATGGGCACTGGTCGGGCGCACTGCACGCATTGTTCGACAGTAGGGTACTTGGAATCCGTCGAGCTGTAGTCTCATCCTTCGACCAGTGGATGGGCGAGGATGGGGTGCGTGCCGACCATCGGTTGTAATCAGGTGGTCGATCGCGGCCCGGTCGGTGTCAGTCTTCCCGCTGCGGCTCAACGCATCCGATGATGTCGTCGTGCATGGCCTTCCCAACGTCGCCTCGGCTCGTAGCGTGGCGACACTTCTTGGCTACCGTGGCCGATCGGAATCGGGCGATCCCGGCCCGGACCCAAGTGCCTGCTGGAGATCCGACGCCTCGTCAGCCGACACAGCGTCAGCCAACACAGCGACCGCCAACACCATTGGCTCAACCGTACTTTCATGGGATGGGGCGAACGATTCGAGGACTGCGCGCGTCTTCAACCGTATGACCATTCACGCTGAGACGGCGAACGTTCTCGACCTCCCCGAACTCCTGCGCCCCTCAATAGAGACCAACGCCGCGCAAGGCGATCAGGACGGCGACATCCCAGTCAGCCTGCACACCGAGCTGCGCGACGCCGGCGCGTTTCGACTCCTGACCCCACGTGAATTCGGGGGCTCGGAAACGCCCTTGCCAACGGTGCTGTCGGTGTATGAACGCTTCGGCCGCATTGACGGGTCGGTAGGACTCCAGGTGTGGAACGCCAACTTCGGATTCGTCGGCGCCATCCTCGATGACGAAGGTAACGAAAGCATTTGGAAGGACGGCACCGAGCCGGTCTTCGCCAACTCCGGTATTCCCTGCACCGCCGAGCGGACCGATGGAGGCTACCGCGTCACCGGGAACTGGAAGATCGTCACCGGAATCCGCCAAGCCGACTGGTTCATCGCGGTCGGGGCGGTCGTTGCCGACGGGCAACCCCAGATCACCGCCTCCGGCACACCGGACATCCGCGTCTTCGCAATCGCCACAGATCAAGTCGACATCCAAGGCACGTGGGACGTTACGGGCATGCGGGCGACCGGCAGCAGAAATGTCGTTGGTGACGCCGTCTTCGTGCCCTCGGATCTCACCGCGCCACTCGACGCTCCGGCGCGCATCGACCGCCCGCTGTACCGCGGCTTCCTTCCCGCTCTGGTGTTCGCTGGCTGCAGCGCCGTCACCCTGGGTGTCACGGCGCGGGTAATCGACGAGACGGTCACGCTGGTGCGCACCAAGCCGGCCATCGTCGGAGGGGTCGTCGCCGACGCTTCCCGAGTTCACTATCTCATTGCGAAGGCGCAAGCCAGCATCGACGCCGCATGGCTCCTGCTGCTGTCAGCCGCTACCGAAATTCACGAAGCCGGCGAGCGGGACGCGATGGTCACCATCGAACAGCGAGCGGCCTTGCGCGCGGCGATGACCTACGCCGCCGACGTCAGCCGCGAGGCCCTGGTGAACATGTATCAGGTGGCCGGTTCCTCGGCGCTCTATCGGTCCAACCCGATCGAACGGTTCTTCCGCGACGGCATGGCGGCGGCGCAGCATGCCAACCAGTCGGCAATGTACCTGGAAGCGGCGGGCCGAGTGCGTCTCGGCATGGACCCGGCTCTACCTCTCTTCTGATCACGAACGATCTCTGATCAAGAACGACAGGCAGCCTCAACCATCGCCTTCGGCGTCGCGAACGACGTCGCGGCGCGTTCTCGACCAGGATGGGCCCAGACCAGGCGGGGTTTGACCACGAGGGTTAGGTACTCGCGGCCCTTCGTCAGCAGGCACGCCGCAATGCGTCACGGTTCAAAGAACTTGGCGTCCGATTCAATTGGTCATGCACCCGTGCGGCTCCAGGGACACCCGCACCGCGAGCACCATCCGGACCGGCCAGGGCTTCGCGAAGCATGGCCTTCCCGCGATGCAGTCGTGAGCCCACCGTCCCCACCGGGATGCCCAGCATGACGGCTATTTCGGTGTTGCGGTACTCGGCGATGCATGCGTAGTAGACGATTTCGCGGAGATCGTCAGGCAGCCTGCACAAGGCCAGTTCGGCCTCGCTCGGTAGCGCTTGCAGCGCTTTGCTTTCTGCGGACCTGGCTTCTGAACCGTGCCGGACGTGCGATCTTTCGTCGGTCGATGACATCTCGGTGACATCGAGGCCGAGTCGTTCTGCGGGACGCCGCTGTGATGAGCGGTACTTGTCGATCCAAGCGTTGGTCATGATTCGCGCGAGCCAAGACTTGAGCTGTGTTCCCTCGCGATATCCGTGAAAGGATGCGTAGGCCTTGACCAACGTCTCTTGCACTAGGTCTTCGGCGTCGGCGCGTTGACGGGTCAGCCGGGTCGCGTTTGCGATGAGGAAGTCGCGTACCGCCTCGGTCTCGCGAACAAATCGTTCGTTCTTGCTGCTACGTTCATGGTCCGCAATCTTGGCTGAAGCTTTGTCGTGGCCTTCGCCGCTCTCGGGGCGGCGGCCAACTCCGCAAGGCTGAGCGGGTCCGCTCGGCAGCCGGTTGCCGGTGTTTCCGATGTTCTCTTGCTGATCTAGCTGTCGCATTGCACACATGGGGGTCGTCTCCTGCCCGGCGGATGTCATGTCCGAGTGCGCCCTTTGTGAGCCCCGTAGCTGGGGCTTCACAAACGATGCCTGCTGTCTGGTGGCGGCGGGTCCGCCAGTGGGACTGACCTTTCCGTACAGTTGCCCACGTCATCGCGCGGTTCAATTCCCGCCTCCGCCTGCTACGAGGAGTTTCAGTCGATATTGCTCGGACGATATCGACGGTAACACTGCTTTCTGTGAAGCCGATGGGAGCGCGTTCACGCGTAGGAGTGCCAGCAGTGTTGTCGTGCCAGCAGTGTTGTCGCGCAACCCATGTGGACTAACGACACCCTGGCACTCTCATCGTGCCGGAGCCGATCCGATGAGCTTTCGCCATCCGTTGTTCGAGAACGGCGAGAAAGACCCCTGCCGAAGAGCGTCGGAGCTGATGCCTCGATGTTATCGTTGGTAACATGCCGATCGACGCGAACGCCTCCACCTCTGATCGCTTGTTGGAGGCAGCGGCCGAGCTTCTGCGTGAGGGAGGCCTCGAGGCAGTGTCCACCCGCGCGGTGGCCGCCGCCGCAGGTACGCAACCCCCGGTCCTCTATCGCCGATTCGGCGACAAGAGCGGTCTTCTCGAAGCGGTCACGCTGTACGTTCTCGAGGATTACATAGCCAAGAAACGTAGGCTTCTGAGGCATTCGGGCGATGCAGTCGCCGATCTGCGGCGACTGTGGGACCTGTTCGTGGCGTTCGGCTTCGCGCAGCCAGAGTGCTTCGCCTTGATTTACGGGCACGCACGACGGGGCGAAGCGATTTCGGCGGCCGCGCAGACAACGGTGGACTTGCTGCAGGGCGCGATTGCTCGAATCGCCGACGAAGGCAAATTGCGCATGAGTGTCGAGCGTGCGACGGAACTGTTCCAGTCCTGCGGTGTCGGTTTCATAATCACGCAGATTGCCGTTCCCGTCGCCCGGCGCGACCAGGAGTTGAGCGACATCGCCCGTGAGAACGCCATCGCAAGCATCATGGGCAGGCCGTCATCGGGCAGAGCGCGCAGCACGTTGGCCGGCCGTGCCACAGCGCTGCGGCAATCCCTCGGGGACGACGATCTTCCGCTGACACCGGCTGAGCGCAGCCTCATGGCGGAGTGGCTAAACCGTATCGCCGACAGACGGCCACGTTGACGTAGTGGGCTCGCAACCGCTGCGATCCCGAGTAGGCGCGTAGCGGCCATGCGTCAGGTCGATTGGCACCCGACAACGCGCGTCGTGTCCCGGAACGGTAACGGCGCGCCGAGGGGCGGCCCCAAATCGTAGACAACGTGCGTTGTCAAGCCTATCGTGGCCGAACATCCGTGATTTCAGACGCTGCGAGGACACGATGACCGCGAGATCGCCGACCGCGAGATCGACTGGGACCGCGACCAGTGCCCGCGCGCACGCCGCCGCGGCCGATCCCCTCGGCCCCGACTCCCTCACGTGGAAGTACTTCGGCGACCTCCGGACGGGCTTGTTGGGCGTGTGGATCGGCGCCATCCAGACCATGTATCCCGAGCTCGGAGCGGGCGTCGAAGACCATTCCATCCTGCTCAAGGAGCCGCTGCAGCGCGTCGCGCGCTCGGTGTACCCGATCATGGGGGTGGTCTACGACGGTGACCGCGCCGCGCAGACGGGCGCCCAGATCCGCGGCTACCACGAGACCATCAAGGGCACCGACGCCGCGGGCCGCCGCTACCACGCCCTGAACCCGGAGACCTTCTACTGGGCGCACGCCACGTTCTTCATGCTGATCCTCAAGACGGCCGAGTACTTCTGCGGCGGGCTGACCGAAGGCGAGAAGCGGCAGCTATTCGACGAACACGTGCAGTGGTACCGGATGTACGGCATGAGCACCAGACCCGTTCCCGCCACGTGGGAGGACTTCCAGGACTACTGGGAGGCCACGTGCCGCGACGAACTCGAGATCAACCGCGCCACGCTCGACATCTTCTCCATCCGCATCCCCAAGCCGTGGTTCGTCGCGATGCCGACGCCGGTGTGGGATCAGCTGTTCCGGCCCGTGCTCGCGGGCCAACGATGGATTGCCGCAGGGCTTTTCGACCCCACGGTCCGCGAGAAGGCGGGCCTGCGTTGGACACCCGGCGACGAAGTGCTACTGCGACTGTTCGGCAAGTTCGTTCAACTCGCGTTCGTCGCGGTGCCAGACGAGGTCCGACTGCACCCGCGGGCTCTGGCGGCCTACAAGCGGGCCGCCGGCCGCTCCCCCGCCGACGCCCCACTCGTCGAGGCCCTGACCTTCATGGGGCCCCCGCGCGAACGCCGCGACCTGCCGATGCACTACGTGCCGACGGGAAAGACGCTCATCGAACGCGCCGGATCCCTGGTGCACACCACGTTCTCCCTCGCAGGCATGCGCCCTGCGCGGGGGCGGCACAAACCCCGAAGGGCTGCCTGACGAATGCTCGAATGGTCTGACGTCGACGTCGCCGTCCGCGATGCGGTCCGCGACTTCGTCGACAAGGAGGTGCGGCCGCATCTGGACGAACTCGAGAGCGGCGCCATGCCGCCCTACCCCATCATCCGAAAGCTGTTCGCCACGTTCGGCATCGATGCGATGGCCAAGGATGCGCTGGAGAAGCGTCTGGCGAAGCTGCGCAACGGTGAGTCGGCCCGCTCCTCGTCGTCCGGCGGCATGTTGGGTGGTGGCGGTGACCAGGCCGGCATGGGCTATGTGGTGGTCAGCGAGCTTTGCCGCGTGTGCATGGGTGTGGTCACGGGCATGGGCGTCAGCCTTGGGCTCACCGTGCCGACCATCGCGTCGCGCGGAACCCTTGCGCAGCAAGAACGCTGGTTGCCGGAACTCGTCACCTACGAGAAGGTCGGCGCATGGGCCATCACCGAGCCCGATTCGGGATCTGATGCGTTCGGCGGCATGAAGTCCTACGTGGTGCGCGACGGCGACGACTATGTACTGAACGGACAGAAGACGTTCATCACCAACGGACCCGACGCCGACGTCACGGTCGTCTACGCGAAGTTGGACGAGAAGGACGGCGCGAGCAAGCGAGACCGCAAGGTGCTCACGTTCGTACTCGACAAGGGCATGGACGGCTTCGTGCAGTCGAAGCCATTCCGCAAGATGGGGATTCACAGCTCGCGCACCGGCGAGTTGTTCTTCAACGACGTGCGCCTCGGCCGCGATCGGCTGCTCGGCGAGGCTGAGGAGAAAGGGGCCGACGAAACGGATAGCCGCGACAGCGCCAGGTCCAACTTCTCCGCCGAGCGCATCGGTGTCGCCGCCATGGCGTTGGGCGTCATCGAGGAGTGCCTACGCCTGTCGGTCGACTATGCCAAGTCGCGAACGCTGTGGGGCAAGGACATCGGACAGTTCCAACTCATCCAGCTCAAGTTGGCCAGCATGGAGGTCGCGCGGATGAACGTGCGCAACATGCTGTTCCGCGTAATCGAAGCGACGCAGAGCGGTGCGCCGATTTCGCTCGCCGAGGCCTCGGCGATGAAGTGGTACTGCTCGCAAGCCGCTACCGACGTCGCCATGGAGGCGATCCAACTGTTCGGTGGAAACGGATACATGACCGAGTACCGGGTGGAGCAGCTGGCGCGCGACGCCAAGTCGTTGATGATCTACGCGGGCAGCAACGAGGTGCAGATCACCCACGTCGCCAGAGGCTTGCTCAGCGACTAGCGCGCGCGCTCTGATAGAGGCAGATCGCTGCGGCCGCAGCGATGTTCAAGCTCTCTGCGCCACCGGCCATCGGGATCCGAACTCGGTCGTCGGCGAGCGCCGCGAGCTCCGGCGCCAGTCCGTGGGCCTCAGAACCGAACAGCCACGCGGTTGGTGCGGTCAACTCCGCGTCGTCCAGGGACAGTTCTCCGTCGAGGGTGGTGGCGAGCACGCGCAAACCGGCGCCCCGCAGCGCCTCGACCACGCCGGGGCCGTCCGGGTTTGACAGCACCGGCACCGCGAAGATGCTTCCCGCCGAGGCGCGAAGACACTTGCCGTTGAAGGGGTCTACGCCGTCGCCCGCGAGCACCACCGCGTCGGCGCCCATCGCATCGGCGATGCGGATCAGCGTTCCCGCATTGCCGGGCTCGGAGGTGTCGACGGCCACCAGCACCAGCTTCGGATCGGCGGCGAGAACGTCGTCCCACCGGGCATCCGGCATCCTGCACACGGCGACGAGGCCGACGGGAGTCACGGTGTCTGACAGCGACTTCGCTGCCCGCTCGGTCACCAAATGGACCGAGACACCGCTGAGTAGCTCCTCGAACCGGAGCTGTGCGGCCTCGGTGACGAAGACGTCGGCGACGAGGCCGCGCGCAAGGGCGGTCTCGACGAGGTTCGGGCCCTCGGCGAGAAACTGCCCAGAACGCCTTCGGCCCACGTGGCGCAGC
>NZ_JBEVLO010000211.1:0-4360 GCF_040509115.1 Mycobacterium sp.
TCAAGCTGGTCGACGTCGTCGACGCGCTGCCGAAGACCCGTTCGGGCAAGATCCTTCGCAAGACGATGCGCGGCATCGCCGCAGGCGGGGACGAGCCCGTGCCTTCGACGATCGAGGATCCTGCCGTGCTGCACGCAATTCGCCCCATCCTTCGGGGTTGAGACCGCTGCTGGCCGAGGGCCGAACAGCGCTCACGACGGAGCTTGCCAGATCCAGCGCCATTCCGCGGGTTCGAATGCAGCCGAAGGCTGAGCGAGTGCTCAGTGTTCCCGAACGTGTTCTCGTCGAGGCAGACTCGTCACCAAGGGGGTGTCGACGCCCACTCGGCCGATACTGGCGGCACCACCGGGAGAACCGAGTGGGGCGTCGCGGCCGGGAAGCGTCTGATCGAAGAACGCGGCATTGTCGGCCAGATGTTGAATCTGGTCCTCGGGCAGATCGGTCTCGTATTCGATCGCCCCGACGCGACAGATCAACTTGCAGGCACCGCAGTCGACGCACTCGTTGGGGTTGATGTACAGCGAGCGGTCGCCCTCGTAGATGCAGTCGACGGGGCACTCCTGGAGACAGGACTTGTCCATGACGTCGACACAGCCGGTCCCAATCACGTAGGTCATGGTGGTCAAGCCTACGAGTCGGGTGCGGGGTGCTCGAAGGGCCAAAGGTCCTGCACCGCAAAGACGAACGCCTCTGCCGGCGCTCAGGGGCCCGTTCGTCCGCTGGAGTCGGGACCAACGACCCTGGTGACCACGACCGCGCGGGGCGCACAGTTGCAGTGATTCGGCAACACCGCCCAACGCGCTACCGCTCCATTCCACTAGGCACCGACGAAGAGGAACACCATGACGCAGACGATCGATTCACCAACGCGCGAACACCAGGGCGGCGAGCGAATGCGTGCCGCGGTCGTCACCGGGTTCGGCGACCCCTTGCAGATCGTGGAGATGGACCTGCCAACTCCCGGCTTCGGTGAAGCGCTGGTCAGGCTGGAGACCTCCGGCATATGTCACACCGATCTTCATGCCGCGCAGGGTGATTGGCCGGTCAAACCCACGCCACCGTTCGTTCCCGGTCACGAGGGATGTGGCACCGTCGTCGCCGTCGGCGACGGTGTGGAGGACTTGCGGGTCGGCGACAAGGTGGGCAACGCCTGGTTGTGGTCGGCGTGCGGGCACTGTGAGTACTGCCGTACCGGCTGGGAGACGTTGTGTGAGAGCCAACGCAACGGTGGCTACAGCGTCAACGGCAGCTTCGGCAGCTACATGCTGGTCAACGCTGCCTACGCGGCACGTCTCCCCGACGGCATGGACTTACTGGAGGTGGCACCGATCCTCTGTGCCGGGGTGACGGTCTACAAGGGCCTGAAGGTGACCGATACCCGTCCCGGTCAGTGGGTTGCGATCTCGGGCATCGGTGGGCTCGGCCACATCGCGGTGCAGTACGCCCGCGCAATGGGTTTGCGCGTCGTGGCCATCGACGTCGACGACGCCAAGTTGGACCTCGCCGCTCGCCTCGGTGCGGAGTTGACGGTCAACGCCCGCACGACCGACGTGGTCGCGAAGGTCCAGGAGGCCGTCGGCGGCGTGCACGGCGTACTGGTCACCGCCGTTCATCCGCAGGCCTTCGGTCAGGCCATCGGACTGGCCCGCCGTGGCGGCACCATCGTCTTCAACGGGCTGCCACCTGGCGACTTCCCTGCCCCGATCTTCGACATCGTGCTCAAGGGCCTGACCATCCGCGGGTCCATCGTCGGCACCCGCCAGGACATGGTCGAAGCGCTCGACTTCTACGCCCGCGGTCTGATTCACCCCACGGTGGCCAGCGCGGAACTCGACGACGTCAACGACGTGTTCGGTCGCATGGAACGCGGACTCATCGACGGCCGTGTCGTCATCGACTACCGGACGCCCTGACCGGAGCGGGCAGACCGAGCCGCTCCCGCAGGGTCGACGCCGGGTACTCGCGGTGGAACAGCCCTCGCTCCTGCAGGATGGGGACGACGAGGGCGGCGAAGTTCTCCAGGTCGACGACGGCCTCGGCGGGCATGATGGTGAATCCGTCAGCGGTGCCCGCTCGGTACCACGACTCCAGATCGTCGGCGACCTGCTCGGCCGAGCCCACCAGCAGTCGATGCCCCGAGCCGCCGGCGGCCATGACGACGAGTTCCCGCGGCGTGCGCGGACCCTCCTCGATCAACGCCCTGATCGCCGCACCGAACCCCGCCGAGAAAGCCTGCGCCGCTGGCGTATTCGGCAAGTCGGACGCGGAGATGGGATCATCCGGACCGAACGCACCCTTGGAGATGCCGAGGTTCACGAGGAGATCGTCGGTCAGGCGCGCGATCGGCAGCGTCGCCGTGAGCTGCTCGGCGCGGGCGTGGGCGTCGGCCGCGCTCGCGGAGACGAGCACCACCACGCCCAGCGACACCTTGACGTCGTCCGGTTGCCTGCCGGCGGCAGCGGCCCGCCGCCGGATGTCGTCGCGGAAGGCCACGGCCTTCGCCCGGGTCTGAGCAGCGGTGAACACGACGTCGGCGAAGTCCCCAGCCAACGTCAATCCGCCCTCGGATCCGCCGGCCTGAACCAGCACCGGACGCCCCTGCGGGCCCGGCGGCACGGGGAGGGGTCCGGCGACGGAGAAGAACTCTCCGTCGTGGTCGACGGCCCGCACCTTCGAGGCATCGGCGTACCGGCCGGACGCCTTGTCCGCGACGAGCCAGCCCGGCTCCCAGCTGTCCCACAATCGCGTGACCACGTCGAGGAACTCCCAGGCCCGCCGGTACCGGGTGTCCTTGTCGGGGTGTGCAGCCAGACCGAAATTGGCTGCGGCAGATGATGTCCCGGTCGTGACGACGTTCACCGCCGCGCGCCCCTTGGTGACGTGATCGAGCGCCTGAAATCGGCGGGCCAGGTTGTACGGGGAGTTGTAGGTCGTCGAGCTGGTGACCACCACACCGATGTTCGTCGTCGTCGCCGCCACGTGGCCGAGGAGGACGAGCGGATCCAACCCGGTCCCTGGCGCTTCGCCAATCTCACCGCCCAGTGCGGGCCCGTCCCCCAGGAACACTCCGTCGATCGTCGCCTCCTCGGCGATCCTTGCGAGCCGGGTGAAGTGGTCGACGTCGACGTGGGCGAGCGGATCGGCGTGCGGCAGCCGCCAGGAGTGCCGAAAGTGCCCCG
The DNA here is from genome assembly GCF_040509115.1 of Mycobacterium sp. GTDB lineage: Bacteria > Actinomycetota > Actinomycetes > Mycobacteriales > Mycobacteriaceae > Mycobacterium. The sequence goes on from NZ_JBEVLO010000211.1 coordinate 3,180, forward strand.
GCGTCATCAGGGAGACCAGCAGGTGAAGGCCACTCATCGAATCGCCGGCCGCCATCCGAGACGCGGGGCCAGGTCGCGTGCCGTGTCCTCGAGGAGCCGCAGGTGTTCCGCGTGGTCGGGCACTCCGGGGACGAAGCTGACGAGCAGGTCCGTGACGTTGCGCAGGGCGGGGTCCGCGGCGAGCTCGTCGGCCAGCGCGGCACTGGGTCCGACCAGGGCGTGATCGGTGGCCAGATAGTCCTCGACCGTGCGGGTGCCCCTCGGGTCGCCGTGAGTGCTCCAGCTCTGCCAGCGGCGCACCCCGGGAGTGACCAGCCGAACGGCCTCGGCGTGATCCGGGTGAGGGTACACCGCCCGAGAGACTTGCACGCGCGGAGACGTCGCCGCATCCGACCATGCGGCTCGGTAGGTGGCGATGACGTCGGCCTGCCTGCTTTGTGCCGCCTCGACCGTGCCGTCCTGCCAGGCGGTGGCACGCGAGAGTTGCAGTCCGTCGGCGGCTTTCGCCACCCGCTCGGCGGCCCGGTGGGACTGTGTCGGGTCGGCCGAGATGGCCTGCCACAGACGGCGACGGACTCCATCGCCCGGTGGATGCAGGACCTCCCCCACCCCGTTGAGGGCGCCACCGCCCAGGACGTGATGCAGACGGTCCACCGAGTCGTCGAAGGTGCGATGTCTGTCGGCCAGATCCTTCCCGAACGCTTCCCACGCCCCGGCGAACGGACCCGAGCCGACGCCGAGTTCCAGACGTCCACCGCTGATCTCGTCCAGCGTCGCGGCGTCCTCGGCCACCTTCAGCGGATTCTCGAGCGGCAACACCAGCACGCCGGTCCCCAGTCGAATCCGAGTGGTGCGCTCGGCAATCGACGCCAACACCACCAGCGGTGCGGACACGTGTTCGTTTCCCTGCCGGAAGTGGCGCTGGATCACCCATCCGGAGTCATACCCCAAGGTCTCCGCAGCGGCGAACAGCTCGACGGCGTCGCGGTAGGCGTGGGCGGGCGGCACGTCGCGGTCGAGGTGGAGCAGAAAGCCCAACCGGAACGCACGACCGTCCTCGACGCCCGCTCCGATTCGGTGGGTCGCGACGCTGGTCATGTCAGAGGTTCAGCCCGGTTCCGTGCACGCCGTGCTCGTCTATGAGGGCCAACTCCTCGTCGGTCAGCGGCGGGAAGTCGAGC
>NZ_JBEVLO010000212.1:0-40249 GCF_040509115.1 Mycobacterium sp.
AATCCAGTTCGTGTCGCGCGTGGCCCGCCGCTTGTCGCGACGCGCTCGCTTGGCTTCCGTTTTTCTGCTCCTCGCGTGCGCAGAAGTCTTTCTCGACACCTAGCCCAGCGCCTGGTCCAGATCGTTGATCAGATCCTCGGTTCCTTCCAACCCGACCGAGATCCGCACCACCCCGTCACCGAGCCCGATCGCAGCGCGACCCTCCGGACCCATCGCGCGATGGGTGGTGGTGGCCGGGTGGGTGATCAACGACTTTGCATCGCCGAGGTTGTTCGAGATGTCGATGACCTGAAGCTTGTCGAGCACCTCGAACGCCCGCTCCTTGGTGCCGCCGGCCAGTTCGAACGTGACGACCGTTCCGCCGCCGCGCATCTGACGCTTGGCGAGATCGTGCTGCGGGTGCGACTCGAGGAACGGGTACTTCACCCACGACACCCCCGAGTGTCCCTCGAGGAATTCGGCCACCTGCTGCGCCGACCGGTTCGAGTAGTCCACCCGCACCGCGAGCGTCTCGAGGCCCTTGAGCATCGTCCACGCGTTGAAGGCGCTCATCGCGGGCCCGGTGTGCCGCATCAGCTTCTGCACGGGACCGTCGATGTACTCCTTGTCACCGAGGATCGCGCCGCCGAGGACACGACCCTGGCCGTCGATGTGCTTGGTGCCCGAGTACACGACCACGTCGGCGCCAAGCGGAAGGCCTTGTTGCAGAAGCGGAGTGGCGAAGACGTTGTCCAGCACCACCTTTGCTCCCGCTGCGTGCGCGAGGTCGCACACCGCGGCGATGTCGACCAGCGACTGCATGGGGTTGGACGGCGTCTCGAAGAAGACGGCCTGGGTGGGAACCGACAGCGCCTCCTCCCACTGCGAGAGATCCTCACCGTCGACGAACACCGTCTCAACGCCCCAGCGGGGAAGGATCTCGTTGCACACCACGAAGCAGGACCCAAAGAGACTGCGGGCGGCCACCAGTCGGTCACCGGCTCCCAGGAGGGCACCCAGCGAGGTGAACACGGCGGCCATCCCCGTAGCCGTTGCGAAACATGCCGGCGCATCCTCGATCAGCCGCAACCGCTCCTCGAACATCGAGATCGTCGGGTTGCCGTACCGCGAATAGACGAAACGGTCGATCTCACCGGTGAACGCCTTCTCGGCGTTGGCGGCAGAGGAGTACACGTACCCGGACGTCAGGTACATCGCCTCCGAGGTCTCGTCGAAGCCCGACCGCAGCAACCCGCCCCGCACGCCGATGGTCGCCTGGCCGACCCCGTCGGGCAACGGCTTCGGGATGCGCACCGAGGGCACCTCATCGGTGGGATCGCCGTCGGTGGGATCGGTCACGACTGCCTCCACGGCAGCCCGATGGCCTTCCAGCCCGTCCCCCCGCGGTGCCCCTGGTCGTCGAGGTTGCCCTCGAAGCCGTCGAGCACGTTGTACGACGGCGCAATGCCCGCCTCCGTGGCTGCCTCGGCCGCGCCGATCGACCGGTTGCCCGAGCGACACAGGAAGACGACGGGCCGCTCGCCTGGCGTCACGCCAGCAGCCACCAGATCGTCGACGAAGCCCTCGTTGCGCGTGCCGTCGGTCCGGTTCCATTCGATGTAGACGACGTCACGGCGCAGCGACGAGGTGTCGGGGACGCCGACGAAACGCCATTCCGCCTCGGTACGACAGTCGACCAGGACGGCCTCGGGATCGTCGACCAACAGCTTCCACGCCTCCTGGGGCGTGATGTCTCCCGCATAGCTCACGATCGCGAGTGTCCCACATCTATTTGGAGCAAACCCTCCACGCCCCGTCCTCCTGGACGAAGCGCACCGGCACGTCGGACTTGTCGTCCGGGGTGTTCGCGAAGTGGTAGGTGACGGTTGCCGATGCCCTGTCGCCATCGATCTGAATCTGGGTCACGTCGTCGAGGGTGCGCTCGCCCTTCTTGGCCACCACATCGCGCTGGCGTGCCAGAACCCCGCCCTCCGTGTCGTGATCGCCGCGACAGGTGAACTCCTGGAACGCGCCGTAGTCCTGACGCTGCAACGCGTCGTTCTGACCGACGGCCGCCCTCGCCACCTGGTCCCCGGACGTCGTCTGCTGCGTGCCGAAGACGTTGAACAGCACGATTCCAATCACGACGAGCACGATGATCGCCAGCGCGCCGAGAAACGGCGCCATGGTCGGCCGTTCGGGCGCTTGCTCCGGCATGGGGTCGGCGCGTGCGTCGTCGGGCTCCTTCGCCGCGTCGGTCACGACCCGAGCTCGTGCAGTTCGGTCGATATCCGGTGCGCGCGATCGCGGGCACGGACCACGTCCGGCGCCGTTGCCAACGCGACTGACACACCATCGGTCAGCCGGACGTCGCTCTCGGGCACGATCAACGCCTCGGTCAGCGCCTTAGCGGCGATCGTCGTCTGCGTTCCCACTTCGGCCGCGGCGGGCGAGATCATGATGGTGTCGACCGACAGCCCGAGAATCGACCTGGCGTGCAGCTCGTACTGCGAAAGCCGTTGGGACCGAAGGGTCAACAGACCGACGTCCACCGGTCCGGCCTTGACGGTGTTGAAGTACACCTCGTCGCCGCGAATCAGGAGTTCGACGGCGAACAGCCCGCGGCCGCCAAGGGAATGCACGATGCGGGCGGCGATGGAGCGGGCCGCGCCAAGCGCCGCAGGCGACAGCTGCTGCGGCTGCCACGTCTCCAGGGGCGCGCCGTCGGCCGCCCGTCGATGCCCGATCGGCTCACAGAACTGCACGGCGGGCCCCGACGGCTCGATGGTCCTCACGGTCAGCAGGGTGACGACGTCGTCCACGTCGACCACCGTCTCGGCCATCACCTGGTTGGGGAGCATCGGCACGGCCGCAACGGCGCGCCGCCACGCCGGTTCGACGTCGTCGAGCCTGGTGAGCACCGACTGGCCGTCGGCAACCTTCCCCGTCAACGGCGTGACGATCAGCGGGAAGCCGGCGTGGCTTGCGACCGCGGCGAGTTCCTCGGCCGACGAGGCGAACCAGAACGGCACCGTCGGGAGTCCGAGTTCATCGGCTGCGAGTCGTCGCAAACCCTCGTGGTCGACGCCGAGGCGTACGGCGCGTGGGGTCGGGAACACCTCGACGGAGTCGCGTTCGGCAGCGGCGACCAACGCGTCGGCGGGCACGTCGGGCGAGAGCGCCACGACGTAGTCCGGTCGGTGCTCGTCGACAAGGGCGGCGACCGCATCGACGTCGGCGTAGTCCTCGACGTGCACCGAGGAGACACCGAGACGCTCGAACGTCGCCGACAGCTCTCGGCCCGCGCCGGTACCGAGGAGCAGGACCCGCCCTGCGGTGACTTCAGTCATCGAGAGTCCACCCTGCCATCAACCCAATCGAACGTCGACGTAGCACCAGCGCCAGCTCTCACCCGGTTCGACCGACCGCATCACCGGGTGGTCGGTCTGATGGAAGTGCCGGTTGGCGTGCTGATGCGGGCTGGAGTCGCAGCAGCCGACGTGTCCGCACGTCATGCACATCCTCAAGTGCGACCACGTACTCTCGCCCAGTTCCTCGCATTCCTGGCAGCGACCCGGTGTCAGGGGTTCGGGCTCGGCCGCGTCGGCGAACTCCGCGAGGTGCTCACACGTCCGGGGTGGGGAATTCTCTTCGCCCCGTCGCGTTCTCCTGCGCATGGGTCAAGGATAGGGCGGTCACCGTCCCGTCCAGCGACGAGGCGGGTCCAAGACCGGTTCAAGACGGAAAGGGTCAGCAGCGTGGGTGGTGCGTCCTTGCTCGTAGTCCTGGTGGTGTCGGTGATCCTTGCCGGCATCGCGCGGCGATACGACGTGTCGGGTCCACTGGCGCTGGTCGTCGCCGGGCTGCTGGCCGGTTTGATCCCCGGGGTGGACGGCATTGAACTCGAGCCCGAGTTGGTGCTGTTCGTCATCCTGCCGCCGCTGCTGTGGTCCGCGGGCCTGGAGAGCAGCTACGTCGCGCTCCGCAAGAACACCCGCAGGATCGGCCTGTTGGCAGTCGGGCTGCCGCTCGCCTCCACGTTCGCGGTGGGCGTCGTCGCCTATCACACGGTGCCCGAGCTGACGGTCGCCGCGGCCCTGACACTCGGCGCGATCGTCGCGCCGCCCGACGCGGTGTCGGCCACCGCCATCGGCCGCAGGCTCGGCCTGCCTCGCCAGATCATGACGCTGCTTGGCGGTGAGAGCCTGCTCAACGACGCAACCGCGCTGACGGCCTACAAGGTCGCCCTCGCCGCGGCCATCGGCACCGCGGCAACCTGGGGCACCGCCACGTTCACGTTCTTACTCGCCGCCGTCGGCGGTGTCGTGGTCGGCGGACTGATGGGGTCGGTGATCGTCTACGTCCGCAACTGGCTTGGCGACTCCCTCGTCGAGAGCGCCATCGGGCTGGTGGCGCCGTTCTTCATCTACCTTCTCGCCGAGGAGGTGCACGGCTCCGGCGTGATCGCCGTCGTCGTGGCCGCACTGATCCTCGGCCAGCGTTCCAGCCGAGCCAGCTACGCCACCCGCCTGCAGGACACCGCCGTGTGGAAGACGCTGCAATTCGTCCTGGAGTCATTCGCGTTCCTGCTCATCGGGTTGCAGCTGCCGACCGTCGTCGGCGAGCTGGAGGGGATCTCGGCCTCGGTGCTGGCCATCGCGTCGGTGGCGGTGCTCGCGACGGTGATCGTCGTCCGCATCGTCTGGGTGTTCACGATGTCGTACGTGCCGAGGAAACTCTCAAGGCGGATCCGCGAGCGCGAGGAGCGGCCGACGCCCGCGCAGGTGTTCGTCGTCGCATGGGCGGGGATGCGCGGGGTGGTGTCGCTGGCCGCGGCGTTCGCGGTGCCGACCACCACGCTGTCCGGCGACGAGTTTCCCGGGCGTCCCCAGCTGGTGTTCCTGACGTTCGTCGTCGTCGTCGGAACACTGCTGCTGCATGGCCTCACCCTGCCGTGGATCATCAAGGTGCTCGACGTGCAGAGCGACGACCTCCAGAAGGATGCGCTCGACGAGGCCGCGGCGCAGACCAAGGCGGCGCAGGCGGCCGCGGATCGACTCGACGAGCTGTTGTCCAAGCAGAAGGCGGGTTCCGACGTCCACGAACGGGCCGCGACCGTGCTGCGTCACTGGAACGATCGCCGAAGGAACTCGGCGTGGGAGCAACTGGGGCGCAGCGACGAGGAGCTCGGCGAGGGTCCCGCCGCGGCGTTCAAGCGGCTACGCCTGGAGATGCTCAAGGCCGAGCGCGAGACGTTCATCGAAGAGCGGGACGCGGGCCGGATCGACGACGAAGTCCTCCGATCGGTCCTGCGCGGCCTGGATCTGGAAGAGGCGACGCTGAACCGCGACTAATTGGGCCCCGAAACTCGTTGGCGAACAAGGCCGTTCTGCTTGGCGAATATTTGCGTGGCCCGGTCCGACTCCGAGGCCACCTCGCGCAGGGCCCCCGGCCGCTCATCCTGGTCGGCGTGACGGTGCAGCACGCTGGCCGCCATCGGCCTCGGCGGCTGGGTGTTCTGCGTGCTCGGGGTGCGCTGCCGCTGATCGTGCTCACCCAGATCGGCATCACCCTGCGGCACTGCGCATTCGGCGCCGCACGACATTCGAGGCGATGACACCGGCCAGGTTCGGCGTCTACGCTCGATCCCAGCGGGGCACCCAGTCCGCCACGTCAAGAGTTCGCGAAAGGCATCGGCATGAGCGTCAGTCTGGCCAAGGGCGGCAACGTCTCGCTCTCGAAGCAGGCCCCCAACCTGGTGGCGGTGAGCGTAGGACTGGGCTGGGACGTGCGCGCCACCACGGGCGCGGACTACGACCTCGACGCCAGTGCCATCGCCTGCGGGGACAACGACAAGGTGCTGTCCGATCTGCACTTCGTGTTCTACAACAACCTGAGGTCGCCCGACGGCTCGATCGAGCACACCGGCGACAACCTCGACGGCGCGGGGGACGGTGACGACGAGGTGATCAACGTCGACCTGGCGGCCGTACCGCCCACCGTCACCAAGATCTTCTTCCCCGTCTCGATCCACGACGCCGACAATCGCAGACAGAGCTTCGGCCAGGTCTCCAACGCCTTCATCCGCGTCGTCGACAGCAAGACGGGTGTGGAACTGGCTCGCTACGACCTGTCCGAGGACGCGTCGACGGAGACGGCGATGATCTTCGGCGAGCTGTACCGCCGCGACGGCGAGTGGAAGTTCCGGGCGATCGGCCAGGGCTACGCGTCGGGACTCGGCGGCATCGCGCGCGACTACGGCGTCAACGTCGGCTGATCCCCGGGCGCGCACCTGGACGACGTCTCGATCGGGCAAGCCGAAAAGCTCACTGCCCCATTCACGTTCGACGGGCGCGCACGATCAATCCTCGACCTGCTCGACAGCCCCGGCAAGGCGGTGTCGACGAACTTCACCGCATCGGTGGCGGACTTCCTTGCCTTGTCCCCCAATGCCTCTCGTCCCACACCGCCCGCGCGCACCCGGGTTCGCGTGCCGGAGCCACGCGTCACCTTCGAGGCCGACGGCCTTATTCACCGAACCCTCGAAGGGCACGAACGATCATCGTCGTTCGTGCCGCCCCTCGATTCGGTAGGTACCGTCGAATGCATGACCACTGCCCTTCCGCCGGTGCACATGCGCCGCGACGGATTCGATCCCACTCCCGAGCTTGCCGAGATCCGCGCGACCACGGGCGTCCGGACGGTGGTCAACGCGTTCGGCATGCAGGTGTACCTCGTCACCCGGCACGACGACGTCAAGTACATCTTGTCCGACCACGCGCACTTCTCCAACGCGCGGCCACCGGGTTTCGTCATCCCGGGTGCGCCGGTGATGCCTGAGGAGGAGCAGGCCAGCGCCAGGGCGGGCAACCTATTGGGCCTTGACCCGCCCGAGCATCAACGACTGCGCCGCATGCTGACCCCCGAGTTCACCATCCGCCGGATCAGGCGGCTCCAACCGCGGATCACCGAGATCGTCGACCAACACCTCGACGCGATGGAGGCTGCCGGACCGCCCGCCGATCTGGTGGCGTTGTTCGCACTGCCCATCCCGTCGCTGGTGATCTGTGAACTGCTCGGCGTCCCCTACGAGGACCGGGCCGACTTCCAATCGAGGTCCGCCCGCCAACTCGACCTGCAGATCCCCATCCCCGAGCGGTTCGAGCTGCAACGCCAGGGCCGCGCGTACATGCAGTCACTGGTCGACCGCGCCCGCGCGCAACCCGGCGAGGACATCCTCGGCATGCTGGTCCGCGAGCACGGCGACGACCTGACCGACGACGAGCTCATCGGCATCGCCAGCCTGCTGCTCCTCGCGGGCCACGAGACCACGTCGAACATGTTGGGACTGGGAACCCTTGCGCTGTTGCGTCATCCAGATCAGCTCGCCGCCGTGCGCGACGACCCCGACGCCATCGGCCCTGCGACCGAGGAGCTGCTGCGGTGGTTGTCCATCGTGCACACCTCGATTCCGCGGATCACCACCGCGGACGTCGAGGTGGCCGGGGTGCCGATCCCCGCGGGTCAACTGGTCTTCGCATCGCTGCCGTCGGGTAACCGCGATCCCGAATTCGCCGACGCCCCAGACGTTCTCGACATCCGTCGTGGAGCTCCGGGCCATCTGGCCTTTGGTCACGGGGTGCACCACTGCCTCGGCGCGCCGCTGGCGCGGATGGAGATGCGGATCGCCTGGCCCGCACTGCTGCGCCGCTTCCCGAACCTGGCGCTCGCCGAAGACTTCGACGACGTTCGATTCCGCTCGTTTCACTTCATCTACGGATTGAAGTCGTTGGCAGTGACCTGGTGAGCTGCCCGGCGGGCGGCGGTCACCGGGGCGACGGCGCCTCGTGCGCACCGTCGTGGTGCAGGTCGATGACGCCTGCGCGGACCAGCACCATCAGGCTGACCACCAGCACCCACAGCGGGAAGGCCAGCGTGATCCACATGCTGATGTCGGCCGAGATCAGCAGCGCGACGGCCACCGCGTAGGTCGCCAGTACCAGCCAGCGCGGCATCAACCCCGTCTTGAGCCAGATGGTGGCCAGCGACATCATGAACACCGCCGCCATGCGTAGGGCGTAGGTCTTGGTCAGCGCGTTCATCATCATCTGCCCGAACGCGACGACGTCGGCGTGCGCGCTGGCGTCGGCCGTGAACGAATGACTCGCCGAGAGCGCAACGCCGACCGCGGTCGCGACGAACATCATCGCCAGGAACAGCAGCCCACTGCCGAGGAAGACCGACGCGAAGAACCTGTCCTCCAAGCGGCCGAAACCGTCACGCACGACGCCGATGAACCAGAGGAAGGTGATGCCCGAGAACGGCATCAGGATGGCCGCGACCCGGATCCTCGCGCGGCCGGACTCGACCCACTGCGCGCCGACCTCGGGATGCTCTGGCAGGGTCAGGCGAATCAGCACCAGGACCGTCGCGAACAACACCGCGAACAGCACGCCGGCCACCCCCGCCGCACGGGGAGTCGACAGTTTGCGAAGGTGGCGCTCGGCGGCGTGTTGGCTCACCGCGCCATGGTGACAGAGCGGCCTCGTAAATCCCCTCGAACCGACGCGAGACCGCGAATCTGCGGCGAAGCGCGGTCTCCGGCGACGTGCGGTGCGGCGCTCAGGGCTGGCCAGGAAGCAGCCGGATCATCAATCCGTTCGCCTCGGCGCACAGCGTGCCGTCCGGACGATGCAGTTCGGCATTGACGAAGGCCTTGCGCCCGTCGGTCGAGTTGATCCAGCCCCGCGCCGTCAGGGGCGTGTCGATAGGCGTCACGTTGCGGTAGTCCACGTGGAGGAACGCGGTTCGGCTGATCGGGCGCCCCGCGGCGTGGATGACCATCCCGAAGACCGAGTCGAACAGCAGCGGCAGCACGCCGCCGTGCACCGCCATGTTTCCGCCGACGTGAAAGCGGCTGAACGCCACCTCGAGTTCGACGCCGTCCGCCTCGAACCGGCCGATGCGGTAGGGCGGCATCAGCAGGCTGCCGGAGCCGGGCAGGTCGGGCATGCGGCTGGCGGGGCCGACCCCCTCCGGCGCTTCGAAGTCCTCGAGCAGCTTGACCAGCTCGTCGACGCGGGCAGCCGCGTCCACCCAGGTGTCGCCGTCCGGATCGGCCGACACCGCGAGATCCTGCAGCCGGCGCATCGCCGAAAGGAACGCCCCGAACCCCGGTCCTGGGGACGCCGGCTCGAAGACGGGAAACCCGCCGTGCTGGTCGTCCTCGCTCACGGGGCGAGGATGTCGCGGCGCACGATGGTCTGCTCGCGACCAGGACCGACGCCGATGCACGAAACATGTGCGCCGGCAAGCTCTTCCAGCCGTAACACGTAGTCGCGTGCCTTGGCGGGCAGATCGTCGAACTCCCGCGCTGCGGAGATGTCCTCCCACCACCCGGGCATCTCCTCGTAGACCGGCACCGCCTTGGCGATGTCGCTCTGGGTCATCGGCATCTCGTCGGTGCGCTTGCCGTCCACTGTGTAACCGACGCAGATCGGCACCGTCTCCAGGCTGGACAGCACGTCGAGCTTGGTGAGGAAGTAGTCGGTGATCCCGTTGACCCGGGTGGCGTACCGGGCGATGACGGCGTCGAACCATCCACAGCGGCGGGCCCGGCCGGTCGTCACGCCGACCTCGCCACCCGTCTTGGAGAGGTAGGCGCCGAATTCGTCGAACAACTCGGTCGGGAAGGGACCCGATCCGACGCGCGTGGTGTACGCCTTGAGGATCCCGAGGACGGTGGTGATGCGGGTCGGCCCGATGCCCGAGCCGACGGCCGCCCCGCCCGCCGTCGGATTGGACGAGGTGACGAACGGATACGTGCCGTGGTCGACGTCCAGCAAAGTGCCTTGCGACCCCTCCAACAGGACCGTCTCGCCACCTTCGAGGGCCTCGTTGAGCAGCAACCTGGCATCGGCGATCCGGTGCTTGAAACCCTCGGCCTGGGTCAGCAGCGCATCGCGGACCTCGTGCGGGTCCAGCGCCTTGCGGTTGTAGATCTTGACGAGCACCTGGTTCTTGAACTCCAGTGCGGCGTCGATCTTTTGAGACAGTGAATCGGGGTCGAGCACGTCGGCGACGCGGATGCCGATGCGCGCGATCTTGTCCTGGTAGCACGGGCCGATGCCGCGACCGGTGGTGCCGATCTTCTTGCTGCCCATGTAGCGCTCGGTGACCTTGTCGATCGCCACGTGGTACGGCATCAGCAGATGCGCGTCCGCGGAGATCAACAGTCGCGAGGTGTCGACGCCCCGGTCTTCGAGGCCCTTGAGCTCCGTGAGCAGGACCCCTGGATCGACGACGACCCCGTTGCCGATGACGTTGGTGACGCCGGGGGTCAGAATCCCCGACGGTATGAGGTGCAATGCGAAGTTCTCGCCCCCCGGCAGGACGACGGTGTGACCGGCGTTGTTCCCTCCCTGGTAGCGGACGACCCATTGGACGCGACCACCGAGCAAATCGGTGGCCTTTCCCTTGCCCTCGTCGCCCCACTGGGCGCCGATGAGGACGATTGCCGGCATGCGTACTCTCCCGCTCACGTGCATCAAGACTTTGGTGCAGCCGGGCACATACCCTATCTGACCTGATCCCCCGCCGTTTGCGGGACGTACCTCCTGTCGCCAGCGGCCGTCTCCAGCTGGTCGAGCCCGGCGTGGCGCCGAGGTCGGCCCTGCTCTGCGCATCACGCAAACCGGTTGGACGGCAATGACTCCGAAGGACTCCGACGGGGCGGCTTGACACGTCGCCGCGCTCACCGGCAGATTGACCGCATCCGGCGGGATCCGGCATCGATGCGGAGGCGAGGGCGACATCAGCGCACAAGTCGTCGTGCTGCGCTTCGGTGACCGACGGGTGCCGCGTGCACTGGCTGACCTGCCCATCGTCGACGTCGCCGCGCCCACCGACGTCGATGCGACCATCGAGGCCCGCCGCCTCGTCGTGGTCGGCACCCAGCGCGACCTCTCCTCCGTGCTGTCCCGGCTGCTGCGCGCGGACCGCCTCGACGTCGAGGTCGGCTTCGTCCGCCAGCCCTGGCAGGCGCGGAGGGCGCGGACCGCAGACGCTCGCCGCGTCCCGCTGATCCGCGACGAGACGGGGACGGTCATCACCGAAGCGGCCTTGTGGCTCCCGCCCGACGAGTCGTCGCGAACCATTACCGGCGAAGCGGTGGTCGACGACGTGCTCTTGTTCGACGGGCAGGTCGCGGGCGTCCGGGTCGAACCGATGGCGGACGCGCCTGGTCTGCGCGCCAGCGTGTTCACCAGCCGGATGCGCCCGCGACGCTGGGTCACGGGCCGGGCGGCTCAACTCGGCACGACGGGAGCCCTGGTGGTGCGCGACGGTGTGCCGATCGGCAAGGCGGCGCGGCGCTCGACGTTCTACCGCAACACCAAGGGCTGGCTGTCGGTTCGCTGATCGGTCAGGCCGATGAGCGCTTGCGCGGAGAGCATCCAGGCGCGTCACGGTAGTTTCGTGTCGTGAACGTCCGCCCGATCCGCCAATCGGTTCGCCCGAGCCCGATCTTCCTGGCGATCGTCGCGATCACCGCCATCGGCGGGGTGATCGCCTGGCAGGTGGGATTCGACCGCAGCGCTCCGCTGGCCTACGTCGGCGTGTTCCTCTTCGTGGTGTTCGGCTGGCTGGTGTCGCTGTGCCTGCACGAGTTCGGCCACGCGTACACCGCGTGGCGGTTCGGCGACCACGACGTGGAGATCCGGGGCTACCTGACGCTCAATCCGCTGAAGTACTCCAACCCGATGCTGTCGCTCGGGCTGCCAGTGCTGTTCATCGCCCTCGGCGGAATCGGTCTGCCCGGCGGGGCGGTGTACGTCCGCACGTCGTGGATGACCAAGGGGCAGAAGACGATCGTGAATCTCGCGGGACCGTTCGCGAACGTGGTCCTTGCGGTCGTGCTGCTGATGCTGGCCCGGATCTTCGCTGACGACACCGACCACTTCGTGTTCTGGGCAGGCGTGGCGTTCCTCGGCTTCCTCCAGGTCACCGCCGTCATCCTCAATCTGCTGCCCATTCCCGGGCTTGACGGCTACGGCGCTCTGGAACCGCACCTCAGCCCCGATACCCAACGCCAGCTGCACCCGGTCAAGCAGTGGGGCTTCCTCATCCTGATCCTGCTGCTGGTCGTGCCGTTCCTGAACCAGGGGTTCTTCTCCATCGTCTACTGGTTCTTCGACCTGTCCGGGGTGTCGAGCTTCCTGGTGTCGGCGGGTGGTCAGCTAACGCGCTTCTGGTCCGCGTGGTTCTGAGTCCAACGTCTGCTTCCCGGCGCGGCACGCAGTAGCCTCACGACATGAATTCGCCATACCCGTACGGGCCGGAGCCCGGTTGGCAGGGCGGCCAAGGCGGATACGGGCAAGGCGGATACGGGCAGGGTGCGCAGGGTGGTTACGACCCCGCCTACGGCTACGGGCCCGACCCGGCCTACGGGTACACGCAACCCGACTACTCCCCGCCCAGCTACCCACAACCCAGCTACCCACCGGCCAGCTACCCACCAGCCGGCTACCCCGCGCCCCCACCTCCGTATTACCCACCGCCGCAACGCAAGTCACGGGCGTGGGTGTGGATCCTCGTCGTATTCGTCGTCCTCGTCGTCGCGGCGGCCGCGACCACGACCGTGGTCCTGGTGAACCGCAAGCCCGACATCACGGCACTCACCTCGGCGATGACCCTGCCGAAGGTCGACTTTCCCGCCCTGCCCGACGGGGAGTTCTCGGTCGAACCCGTGGACCGCAACCCCGACTACGAACCGGTCGACGTCAGCCCGACCGCATGCGAATACCTCGTCGGCTACCCCGAGGCGCGGGAAACCGTCTCCGCCAGAGTCACCTCCGACAGCTCGGTGGTGGCCGTGTACCTCCAAATCGACGACGTCCGACCCGATCTCAAGTCCGCGCTGAACGAATGCGACGGCAAGCCGTTGCGTGGCCAAGACAGCTCCTACGAAGTCCGCGCGCTGCACCTCGGCGGGATCCCGTCGTGGGCGATCGCGGAGACCCTGACCTTCGAGAACGGCGACTCCAGCGGTGGCAACAACGTGATCGGCGGCTACTACCGCGGCATCTACGTCGAGGCGTGGAGTTCGGCCGACGACACCGACTTCAACACCCGCGATCTGGTGGATCTGTTCAACGCGCAGGTCGACCGACTCGACGAGCGATAGAACCAGCGATAAAACCAGCGACAAGACCAGCGACAAGACCATTGAATCCGCGATGGCCGATCGCCCTGCGCGCAGCCATCAGCACGGCGATCCCCATCGTGGTCGGCTCGGCAACGGGAAACGTCGGGGCCGGCCTCATCGCCACCCTCGGCGCGTTCACGGCACGGTTCGGTGGGGACCGCCCCTACCTGAACCGCGGCGCACAACTCGGTGTGGTCGCGGTGGCGTTGGCCGCCGCGGTGAGCGTCGGCTCTTGGGCGGCCCCGGTGCCCTGGGTCGGGGTGATCGTGGTGTCGGCGGTGGCCGTTGCGGCGGTGTGGTTGTGCCACGCACTGGCGGTGGGGCCGCCCGGCGCCTACGTCTTTGCGCTGGCGTGTGCGGCGGGCGTCGGCGTCTCGGCGTCTCGGCTGGCGCCCTGGCAGATCGGCGCGCTCGTTCTGGCCGGTGGCGCGGTGGCGTGGCTCGTCCAGATGGCGGGCGCACTTCGCGACCTCCGGCGCCCCGAACGCGCAGCGGTCGCGGCGGCGGGCGCCGCGGTCGCGGACTACCTCGACGCGGTCGGGTCACCGGAGGAATCGGCGGCACGACACCGCGCCGCGACCGCCCTGCACCGAGCGTGGAACGTCCTGATCGCGTTTCAACCCGTCGACCGGCTCGGAGACGACACGCTGCAGCGGCTGCGTGCGACCACCCATGCCCTGCACGTACTGTTCGCCGACTCCCTGGCCGCCGCCCCGGACTCCCCGTCCACCGCCCCGCATCACGGCCCCTCCGCGGACGCCGCCGCGATGGCCCGCCTGCTCGGCACCCTGAAGCAGCCGCCCGAAGCCGTCCCGCCACGCGACCCGGACCGGACGCCACTGGGCCGACCGCGCTCGTCGGCCCTGCTCCTGCACGCCCTACGACCCGGATCCCACATCCGCCACGTGATGGTGCGCGTCGCGATCGCCGCACCCGTGGCAGGCGCCGCCGCGACGCTGCTCGGGATCGGGCACGCCTACTGGGCGATCGCCGCCGCGGTGTTGGTGCTGCACCAGGGCTCCGACCGCAGCGGAACGCTGCGCCGCGGCGCCGACCGCCTCTCGGGCACCTGGGTGGGGCTGATCCTCGCGGGCGGCGTGCTGCTGCTGCACCCGCAGGGGTGGTGGCTGGCCATCGTCGTGGCCGGCTTCCAGTTCGTCATCGAGATGCTGGTGACCCGCAACTACCGGCTGGCGTCGGTGTTCATCACCGCGGCCGCGCTGACGATCTCGACCGGAACCCACCGGGTGGACATCGGCGACCTGCTGCTGGCCAGGGGCAGCGATACGTTGGTGGGCTGTGCGGTCGGCATCGCGGTATTCCTCGTCGCGATCCGGTTCCAGGAAGCCACCCGGCTCAGCGACTCCGTCGCCGACACCGTGGCCGCCGCAGCAGCCGTCTCGCCGCACTTCGCCGGGGACACCGGAACCCTGGCTGCGCGCACCGCGCGCCGGGACCTGCAGGTGGCCGCGATCGACCTACGGGACGCCGCCGATGCCGCAGCCGCGGGGTCCGCGCCACTGCGGGAGATCGCCCGCCGTCTGGAGCCGGTGGTGCTGGCCGCCGAGCGCCTCGCCTACGCCACGATCGCCGTGTGCTGGGCGATGGACGGACGTGGCTGCGATCCGCTGCTGACCGCCGACGCGGCGACCGGGTACGGCGACCAGTTGCGCGGGCTTGCACAGGCCGTGCGTGCCGGCGCCGCGCCACCCGAGGTGCCCGACGCCCCGGCCGGCCTGACCGCCGACGTCGCCGTGCTGCGCGCGGCGCTCCAGCAGAACGTCCGTTAAACGAGGCCGAGGGCGACCCGCGCCGCCGGATCGCAATCGTCGAGCAGGTCGAGGCACCGCGCATACTCGTCGGTCTCGCCGATGGCGTCCGCCGCCCGAGCAAGGGCGGCCACGCACCGCAGGAAGCCACGGTTGGGCTCGTGCGAGTAGGGCACCGGACCGAAGCCCTTCCACCCGTTGCGGCGGAGCTGATCCAGGCCGCGGTGGTAACCGGTCCTGGCGTACGCGTACGCAGTGACGGCCTTGTCGTCGGCCAACGCCTGCTCGGCCAGCGTCGCCCACGCGATCGACGCCGACGGGTTCGCCGCGGCCACGATCGCCGGGTTCTCGCCCGCGGCCAGTTCCTCCTCGGCCTCGGGGTCCCCGGGAAGTCGCACCGGATCGGGCCCCAGCAGATCTCCCATGTGAGTCATTCGCCTATTGTGCCGTGCGGGTCTCACGCGATCGCCTCCAGGCATGCGATGGCGAGGGTGGATAAGCTCTGCGGTAGTCGCCAGGGAGGACTGAACAACGGATGTCGAACCCATCGGGGCCGGACGATTCCCAGGAGCCGGTCGTGAATGACGCACCCGAGGAGACCGCGCCGGAGACCGAGGTCTTCAGCGCGGCCGAGCCCGCTGGGAGCGGGGACGCCGAGGCGGAGCCCGAGCGCAGGTTCACGGCCCCGTCCGGGTTCGACGCGGGCAAGACGCAGATCATCGAGACTGCCCCGGAGCCGGCGACCGAGATCATGTCGGCGTCGGAGGCCCCCGCGGGCGCGGCCGCCGCCGGCGCCAACACCGGACCGATCAACCAAGCGGGACCCGTTGCGCCCCAAGTGATTCCGGGCCGAACGGACCCTCCGAAGCCAGCGCGTCGGCGTAGCTGGGGATGGGTCATCGCCCTGGTTCTCGTCATCGCCGCGCTGGCAGCGGTCGCCATCCTCGCCACCGTGCTACTGACCAAGGACGAGGCGCCCGTGGCATCCCAGGAAGACCTGGTCCGCGCCACGATCCAGAACTTCGACACCGCCATTCAGAACGGCGACCTGGCCACGTTGCGCACCATCACGTGCGGTGACACGGCGGCCGGATACAACAAGTACCCGGAGAAGCAGTGGGCCGACACCCATGCCCGCGTGCACGCCGCCGAGCAGTACCCCATCGTCGCCAAGATCGATCAGGTGGTGGTGCACGACAACCACGCCGAGGCGAACGTCACGACGTTCATGGCCTTCGACCCGTCCACCCGCTCGACGCGGAGCTTCGATCTGGAGTTCCGCGACGAACAGTGGAAGATCTGCCAAGCACCCCAGTAAGCGGGCGAAACCGCTAGCCCGCGGAGACCGAGCGGCCGCTGCTGTGCAGGTCGTTGCAGGCCTCCACGACGCGCTCGGACATCGAGGCTTCGGCCTTCTTCAGGTAACTGCGCGGGTCGTAGACCTTCTTGTTACCGACCTCGCCGTCGATCTTGAGCACCCCGTCGTAGTTGGCGAACATGTGCCCCGCCAACGGCCGGGTGAACGCATACTGCGTGTCGGTGTCGACGTTCATCTTCACCACGCCGTACTTCAGCGAGTCCTCGATCTCGGACTTCAACGATCCCGACCCGCCGTGGAACACGAAGTCGAACGGCTGGGCGTCCGCGCCCAAACCCAGCTTCGCCGCGGCGACCTTCTGCCCCTCGGCTAGCACCTCCGGGCGCAGCTTCACGTTGCCCGGCTTGTAGACCCCGTGCACGTTGCCGAACGTGGCGGCCAGCAGGTAGCGGCCGTGCTCACCGGCGCCGAGGGCGTCGATGGTCTTCTCGAAGTCCTCGGCCGAGGTGTAGAGCTTGTCGTTGATCTCGGCCTCGACGCCGTCCTCCTCACCGCCGACGACACCGATCTCCACCTCCAGGACGATCTTGGCCTCGGCCGCGAGCTTGAGTAGCTCCTTGCCGATCTCCAGGTTCTCGTCGATCGGCACGGCCGAGCCGTCCCACATGTGCGACTGGAACAGCGGGTTCTGGCCCTTGGCGACCCGCTCGGCCGAGATGGCCAGCAGCGGTCGGACGTAGGCGTCCAGTTTGTCCTTGGGGCAGTGATCGGTGTGCAGCGCGACGGTGACGTCATACCTGGCGGCCACCACGTGGGCGAACTCGGCCAACGCGACCGCGCCGGTCACCATGTCCTTGACTCCGAGACCGGACGCGAATTCGGCTCCGCCCGTGGAGAACTGGATGATGCCGTCACTCCCGGCATCGGCGAAGCCCTTGATCGCGGCGTTGACCGACTCCGAACCCACGCAGTTGATGGCCGGGAACGCGAACGAGTGCTCCTTGGCGCGGCCGAGCATTTCGGCGTAGACCTCGGGAGTAGCGATGGGCATGGCATTTTCCTCTCGGCGGTGCGGCAGTCGGGGCAAGTATCTCAAGTCTTTGGGCGGCGGGAACAGTCAGACCGTCAGAACCACCCGGTAGTGCGCCTTGCCGGATTTCATGGTTTCGAAGCCCTCGGCGGCTCGAGCCAGCGGCACCTCCTCGATGACGGCGCGGACGCCGGACTGCACTGCGAAGTGCATGGTCTCCTCCACGTCGCGCGAGGTCCCCGACGGGTGGCCCGTCACCGACAGCCCGGAATTGATGAGGTCGAGCGGGCTGACCGGTAGCGGCTCCGGGGTGACCCCGACGGTCACCAGCTCACCCTCCGGCCCCAGACCCCCGACCGTGGCCGCCATCGCCTTGGAGGCCGCCGCCGTCGCGAGCACGACGGTCGCCCCGCCCAGCCGCTTCAGTTCCGCGGCGACGTCGGACGCGTTCGAATCGATGTAGTGGTGGGCGCCGAGTTCCTTGGCGGCGTCCCCCCGCTCCTCGCCGCGGGCGATCGCCACGGTCTCGAAGCCCATCGCCCTGGCGAACTGAACCCCGAGGTGGCCAAGCCCACCGATGCCGAGAACCGCGACGAGGTCCCCAGCCTTGGCGCGCGTTCTGCGCAGCCCGTTGAACACCGTCACACCCGCGCAGCCCAGCGGGGCCGCCTCGACGAACGTCAGCCCCTCCGGGATGCGGGCGAGCGCCGTCGCGGGCACCGTCACCGACTCCGCGTAGCCGCCCGGGTAGTGCCAGCTGGGCACCTGTAGGCGCTCGCACTGCATGAAGTGGCCCTTGCGGCAGGGCACGCATCGGTTGCAGTTGCCGCCGAACCAGCCAACCTCCACGCGGTCGCCCACCGCGAAGTCCTGCACGCCGTCGCCGACCTCCGCCACGGTGCCCGCGATCTCGTGGCCAAGGGTCAGCGGCCACGACAATCCGGGGAAGTTGCCCGCGTAGAACTCGCGGTCCGTGCCGCAGACACCGCAGGCGACCACGGCGATGCGCACGTGATCCCGGGGCGGCGAGGTGGTCTCCACCTCGGCGAGGGTCAGCGAACCGCCTGCTTCTGCGACATGAATGGCCTTGTGAGTGGACATCGCTCAAGCCTATCCAGGACGGTGCGGCCCCCGCCGCGAGTCGGGGATCTGTTGTTCGGGGATCTGTTATTCGGGAATCTGTGGGGTGATCTTCGCGATGAGGTCCATCGCCGCGGCGATGGACTGATCCGACGACATCGTCGTCGGCGTCGCCACCTGGACGGAGTTGTAGCGGTTGGCGGCCGCGAACTCGACCGCGCCCGCGACCACCCGGGTGCCGTTCGGTCCTGGAGTGCTCTCGATCTCCGGGAAGCCCGGCTCACCGAGCGGAGGAAGGGTGTTGTCCGACGCGGTGCCTGGCGAGCCGATGTCCACGGTCACCGATTCATAGGTGTCGGGGTTCTCCCAGACGCACCCCGTTCGCGCGTCGACGCCGTTCGGCACCCCGTCGACGACGGCGCCGATCAAGGCGCCCACCTCCTCCTTCGACAGCAGCGCGCAGGTGTCCACGGCGTCGGCCGCCGCGTCGCTGGCGGTGTCGGTGGCGGCTGAGGTCTCCGTGGCGGCTGCATCGGTCGACGTGCCCACCGCCCCGTCGCCCTCGGGGGTCGCCGTGGACGGCTCGCTGGGCGAGCAGCCGGTGAACAGCAGGCATAGGGCGGCCAGAAGACCAGTGCCGAGCGTGCGCGCCCGCATAGCATCCATCGTTCGACGGTAGAGGACCCGAACGCCGAATCAATCGGGTCTTTCCCTACCCAGCGGCCAACTCGTCTCAGCGGGACCTCAGCCGGGCACCGGTATCTTTACAAGCCATGACCACCACCAACCTCGCCCTGATGCCGGATTTCCTGGATCCGCTGACGCTGCTCGGGTACTTCGGCACCTGGGCTCTGGTGGGCCTTCTCGTCGTCGTCTTCATCGAGTCGGGCGTGCTGTTCCCAGTCCTGCCCGGCGATTCACTGCTGTTCGTCGCGGGCATGCTCGCGGCGGGGACGGCGGCCCAGACCGATGCCGTCGAGACCAACTTCCATCTGTGGCAGCTGCTGGTGTTCATCCCGATCGCCGCCGTTCTCGGCAGCCAGGTCGGGTATTGGATCGGCCGCAGCGTCGGCACGTCGATGTTCAAGCCGACGAACCGCGTCCTCAAGCAGAAGTACCTCGACGAGGCGCACCTGTTCTTCGAGGAGCGCGGGCCGTTCGCGATCGTCCTCGGCAGGTTCGTCCCGATCGTGCGAACCCTGGTGCCGATCACCGCGGGTGCCGCGAGGATGAACTACGGCGTGTTCACACTGTTCAACATCATCGGCGCCGTGGTGTGGGGAGTCGGGCTCACGCTGCTCGGATACTGGCTGGGCCAGTTCGAGATCATCCAGAAGCTGCTCGAGCCCATCTTCATCGTGATCGTGCTCGCGTCCATCGCCCCGATCATCTGGGAGTGGTACAAGCGCCGCAAGGCCGCAAAGCGGGCGGGCGGGGCGGTCGGCGAAACCGTCCCCGAATCGCCCTAGCCGAGTTCGAGTGCCTCTGCCAGCGTGCGCAACGCCGGCCGAGGATCGCCTGCCGGGTTGTCGCCGAGCACCTGAATGACGACGTGATCCGCGCCCGCATCGAGATGCCCGCGCACCGCGGCGACCGCGTCGTCGACCGATCCCATCCCGACCAGACCCTTGGCGAGTCGGTCGGAGCCGCCGCGCACCAGATCGGACTCCTCGAAGCCCTGCCGGAGCCAGGAGTTCCGGTAGTTCGGCAGCCCGCTGTAGGCCTCCAGGTGGGCATGCGCCCACTGCAACTGCTCCTCAGGGGTACCCCCGACGGCGACGGCCTGTTCGGACACCACCCACTTGTCCGGTCCGACGATCCTCCTGGTGACCTCGGTCTGCTCGGGCAGCACCAGGTAGGGATGGGCACCGTCGGCGTCGGTACCCGACAGCTCGATCATCTTGGGACCCAACGCCGCGAGTAGACGCACCGGACGTCCCGCTCCTGGCTCGAACGCGTCGGGGACGGCCGTCATCTTCTCCAGGTATGCCCGCATCGTGGCCAGCGGCTTGGCGTACGCGCCGCCCATGTTGCCCTCGACCAGTGGGGCGTGGCTGACGCCGAGCCCGAGCACGAAGCGCCTCGGGTGCAGGGCGCTGATGGTGCGGCCGCCGACTTCCGCCGTCGACGGCACGCGGACGTGGATGTTGGCGATCCCGGTGCCGACGACCAGCCGCTCGGTGGCCGACAGGAAGGCCGCCGATTCCACCAGCGCGTCCTTGAAGCCGATCTCGGGGATGAACAGCGACCCGAAGCCGAGGGCCTCGATCTCCTTGGCCACGTCCTGGGCATCGGGCATCGCCCAGGTCTCGCTGGCCCACCAAACGCCGATCTTGGCGGGGAAGTCGACGGGGGCGCGTTCGGCAGTGGTCACGGACCGATGCTAAACGCTTAGCGCATCGAACAACTCACGCAGCCCGGTCATCGAGTGAGCCGGCATGAAGACGTCGCAGTACGGCAGGGCGCAGGCCATCGAACCCGCCAGTGGTCGATAGCCATCGGCCGCGGCACGCGGATTGAGCCAGACGATGAGTCCGGCGCGCCGCCGCAACCGCGCCATCGCCGCATCGAGCACCTCCGGCGGATCGCCGTCCCAACCGTCCGAGGCGATGATCACCACCGCTCCCCGCACCGCACTGCCGTGCGGGCCCGCCAGCAGGGCGGCCAGGCTCCGGCCCAGGTGGGTTCCGCCGTAGCGGTCGGTCACCTTGGCGTTGGCCCTGGCCAGCGCAACCTCCGCCGAGCGATGCGCCAGCACCGGCGTCAGCCGAGTGAGCGACGTCGAGAAGGCGAACACCTCGGGAGTCAGAGCGGTCCGCCGTACGGCGGCTGCACGCATCAGGTGCAGGTAGATCGTCGCGTAGGGCTGCATCGACCGGCTGACGTCGCACAGCAGGACCACTCGACGGGGATGGCGGCGCCTGCGAGTTCGGATGAGCCGCAACACCTCCCAGCCCGTGGTCCGCGACGCCCGCATGGTCTGGCGCAGGTCGACCCGAGTGCCGCGCACACTGGGCTCCCTGCGCATGCTGCGACGCCGCGGCCAGTGCGCGGAGGCGTGTTCGAGCCACGTTCCGATGATGCGAAGGTCATCGTCGTCGAACTCCTCGAAGGCCTCGTCAGCCCTGGCCAGTAACCGACTGGGCAAGGTGTCAGGCACGCGGACGGCGTCGTCACCCGCCATGGCCGCGGCCGCGGTGATCGAGCGGGGCCGGGTGGCCCATGGCAGCCCGCTACCTTCCAGCGTGCCGCCCCTCGCCCGGTCCGCTCCGGGCACCGAAGCCGCGGCACGGCCCAGACTCGACTTCCGACTCGGCGGATCAAGCCCGGCCACGGCGTCGTCGAACAACGCCGAGATCACGGCATCGAAACTCGCCAGATCCTCCGCGCGGTTCACCAGCGTCAACCGCGCCGCCCAGTACAACTCGCGCCGGGACCGCGGTCCCAAGTGGTCCAGCGCTGCGACGAAAGCCGCTGGGCCACTGGCCGATACCGTGACACCGGCGGCACGCAGCTTCGCCACCAGCGCGACCGCGAGCGCCGCTCGGTCGACGCCTCGGAGCAGCAGCGGGGCCGTCACCTCACAGTCACCTGCTCCGGCCGCCCGCTCCTCGCCTGCCCAGCGCCATCCTGCCCAGCGCCATCCTGCCCAGCACGAACAGCGCCGCGGCCGCCGCGAAAGCGCCAAGCACCAACGGCG
Organism: Mycobacterium sp.; assembly: GCF_040509115.1. Taxonomy (GTDB): domain Bacteria; phylum Actinomycetota; class Actinomycetes; order Mycobacteriales; family Mycobacteriaceae; genus Mycobacterium. Next base: position 22,081 of record NZ_JBEVLO010000212.1, read on the forward strand.
CGTACCTCTTCAGCGCGGTACCACCCGCCAACTCCAACAGGTCGATGGGGGCCGGCTCGGGGGCGGCCGCCGCGATGACGGGCCGTGGCGCCTCGGCTGGCGACGCTTGCGGCTCGGTCGACGCGCTCACGGGGGTGTGGTCGGTGGCGAGTTTGGCCTCGAGCGATTCGACGAATTGGCCCAGCAGCTTCTCCGAGACCTGTTGCAACATACCGCTTCCGAACTGCGCAAGCTTGCCGACGATCTTGAGGTCGGTGTCGACGGTGACGCGCGTCTGCTCGCCGGCGTCGTGCAGCACGGCGGTCACCGTGGCCGCCGCGTTGCCGGTGCCGCGAGCCTCCTTGCCCTTGGCATCGATGACGGCTCGTCGTTGTTCTCGGTCCCGCTCCACGAAGTGGACCTTGCCACTGAACTCGCTCGTCACCGGGCCCACCTTGACCTTGACCTTGCCGAGCACGTCGTCGCCGTCGTGCCCGGTCATCTGCGCGCCGGGCATCAACGGAATCACCTGCTCGAGGTCGATGAGAACATCCCAGGCCTCCTCGATCGGAGCACTGACGGTGAACTCATTGGCGATCTTCATTGATGGATTCCCTTCATCCCGAGCTGTATTCGACGAATGCAGCACTCATCAGGTCGCGATCGTCCGGCGTCTTGGCCAGCGCGCCGAGGCTGGCCAGGTGTCGCTGCGTGCGGACCGAGGCGAGGTCCGTCACGCCGAGAGCCACCAGCGTCGACACCCAGTCGATGGTCTCGGCCACACCGGGCGGCTTGTCGAGGTCGAGCTTCCTTGCGCCGACCACGAACTGGGTGGCGTGTTCGATGAGCGGCGTGGTGGCACCCGCCACCGTGCGGCGCACGATCTCGGCGGCCCGGCTCGGCTCGGGATAGTCGATCCAGTGGTACAGGCAGCGCCTGCGCAGGGCGTCGTGCAGATCGCGGCTGCGGTTGGAGGTCAGCACCGTGATGGGTGGGCGCTCGGCGACGAAGGTGCCGAGTTCGGGGATGGTCACCGAAGCCTCGCCGAGGAACTCGAGGAGTAGCGCCTCGAATTCGTCGTCGGCACGGTCGATCTCGTCGATCAGGAGGACCGGCGGAGTGGGCCCGCGGTGGCGGACGCACTGAAGGATGGGTCGGTCCAACAGGTACGACTCGGTGTAGAGGTCGGCTTCGGCGATGTCGGCGCCCTTGGCCTCGGCCAGCCGGATGCTGAGCAGTTGGCGCTGATGGTTCCAGTCGTAGAGCGCCTCGGCGGCCGTCAACCCCTCGTAGCACTGCAATCGGATCAGTCGCGAATCAAGGACTTTGGCAAGTACTTTCGCCGCCGTCGTCTTGCCGACACCCGGCTCCCCCTCCAGGAGCAGAGGTCGGCCCAGCGTGGTCGCGAGGTACAGCGCGGCGGCGGTCCCATCGTCGAGCAGGTGATTCTCGTCGTCGAAGCGCCGCACCACGTCGTCGACGTCGGCGAACGGCCCGATCACGGCGCCACCGACGCCAACAGGCGCTCGTAGTCCGCCCAGGTGTCGACGTCGAGCGGGATCGCACCACCGACGGGCACCTCGACGAGGCTGCCTCCAGCTCTCGCCCGATCCACTAGCTTCCAGACGGCCTTGTCTCCTCGAAGTCGTTCCAGCTCTTCGAACAGCGAGCGGCCCAGCCAGAACGGATGGCCGACCCCGTCGGAATAGCGGCACACTGCCAGCTCGGCTTCGCCGCACGACGCAACGACTCGGAGGACGTCGTCGGGGTGGATGCCCGGCTGGTCCCCGAGCAGCAGGACGATGCCGTCGGCGTCGGCGTCGACGTGGGCGATGGCCGCCCGCAGCGACGCTGAGCAGCCCGCACCGAAATCCCGCGCGATGACGGCTTCCACGCCACCGAGATTCACCTCGGCCAGCACTTGTTCGAGCGCGCCGCCGAGCGTCACGATCAGCTGGTCGAACCCGCACCGGCGGGCGACCTCCAACGTCGCATCGAGCAGGGTGGTGCCGCCATACGGGAGCAGTTGCTTGGGGGAACCGAGACGCCTCGAACGCCCAGCTGCCAGAACGACGCCGGTGACGCGGCGTGACCTCACGAACCCACCCCCGTGGCCGCGAACGCCGTTCGGCAGGAAACGCTGCAGAACCAGTGGTCCTCGCCAGCCAACGTCAGGTGCGGGGTCGACGGCCCAAGCACGACGGTCATCCCGCACACGGGGTCGGTGACCTGTTCAGGAGACTGCGCAGCGCCGCCGGTCGCCGTCAGCCCCTGCACGCGGATCACCGCGATCACCTCGGCAATGATCGACACGGCGATCTCGGCAGGCGTCTTCGCCCCGATCGGCAACCCGACGGGGGTGTGTACGCGCGCCCGTTCCTCCTCGGTCAGGTCGAGCGCGGCGAGCACCGACGCCCCGCGAACCCGACTGGCCACCATGCCGATGTATCCCACCCCGGCATCCAGCGCGGCGCGGATCAACTCGGCCTCCGGCCCACCATGGCTGGCGATCACCACGGCGGTGGCCTCGGCCAGATCGAGCTCGGCGTCGTCGCCTGCCACGGCGTACCCCAGGCCGCCGCAGAGAGCCACCAGCGCGTCGGCGATCGGTGTGGTCCCACTGATCCTGACCAGAGGCGGAGGTACCTGCGGTACCAGGAAGATCTCCAGCGCCCCGCCGGACAGACACGGATTGACGACGACGCAGGCCCCGGGCGCCTCGGGGAAGTGCACGTCCCCGTCGGGCAGCACCCTCAGCAAGACGCACTCGCCCGCCTGCAGCACTCCCAGCGCGGCCTTGCGCACCGAGTTCTGCGCGCACTGCCCGCCCACGAAGCCCTCGATCGTGCCATCGGACAACAGGATTGCCTCGTCACCGGCATGCGCGGACGTCGGCTGCTGGGCTCGAACGACGGTGGCGTGCACGAATGGCGTCCGATCGCGGACCAATTGGGCCGCGCGCTCGGACATCGTCATCGCCGCACTCATGGTCCCGTTGCCCTTCTCTTCCTCGGAGGCTCGTATCTCGCGCCGCATCGTCGGCGGGCGTTAGATCGGCGGGGTGGCGTTGCCCCGCATGGCCTCCCATACCCGTGACGGGGTCAGCGGCATGTCGGCGTGCCGAACCCCAAACGGCGCCAAGGCATCCACCACCGCATTGACCACGGCAGGCGGCGATCCGACGGTGGCCGACTCCCCCACCCCCTTGGCCCCGATCGGATGATGCGGTGAGGGGGTGACGGTGAACCCCGTCTCGAAGTGCGGCACCTCGACTGCCGTCGGGATCAGGTAGTCCATCAGCGAGCCCCCGAGGCAATTGCCGTCCTCGTCGAAGGCAATCATCTCCATCAACGCCATCCCGATGCCGTCGGTGATGCCGCCGTGCACCTGACCCTCGATGATCATGGGATTGATTCTGGTGCCACAGTCGTCGACGGCGAGGAATCGGCGCACCTTCACGACGGCAGTCCCCGGATCGATGTCGACGACGCAGAAGTATGCCCCGTAGGGATAGGTGAGATTCTCCGGGTTGTAACAGATCTGGGCATCGAGGCCGCCTTCGAGCCCCTCGGGCAGGTCGCCGGCACCATGCGCACGCATGGCGATGTCCTGGATCGTCACCGATGCGCTGGGATCACCCTTGACGTGGAACGAGCCCTTCTCCCACTCCAGGTCCGCGACGCTGGCCTCCAACATCCCGGACGCGATGATCTTGGCCTTGTCCCTGACCTTGCGGGCTACCAGTGCCGCCGCCGCGCCGGACACCGGGGTGGAGCGGCTGCCATAGGTCCCGAGCCCGAACGGAGTCTGGTCGGTGTCACCGTGCACGACGTCGATGTCGTCGGGCGGGATTCCCAGCTCCTCTGCGACGATCTGCGCGAACGTCGTCTCGTGGCCCTGACCCTGGCTCTGAACCGACAGCCGCACCACGGCCTTGCCGGTTGGGTGCACCCGTAGCTCGCAGCCATCGGCCATTCCGAGGCCCAGGATGTCCATGTCCTTGCGGGGGCCTGCGCCCACGGCCTCGGTGAAGAAGGACATCCCGATGCCCATCAGCTCGCCGCGCTCCCGCTTCTGCTTCTGCTCGGCCCGCAGATCGTCATAGCCGATCATGTTCATGGCGAGCCGCATGGTGGTCTCGTAGTCGCCGGAGTCGTACTCCCACCCCGTCTTGGACTTGTAGGGAAACTGGTCGGGCCGCAACAGGTTCCGCAGCCGCAGGTCGGCGGGGTCGAGCTGCATCTCCTGCGCAAGGCAATCCACTAGGCGTTCGACGAAGTAGACCGCCTCGGTGATCCGGAACGAGCAGGCGTAGGCCACCCCGCCCGGCGCCTTGTTGGTGTAGACCGCGGTCATGTGGCAGTAGGCGGCTTCGATGTCGTAGCTTCCGGTGAAGACACCGAAGAAGCCTGCCGGGTACTTCACCGGTGCGGCGGTGCCGTTGAACGCGCCGTGGTCGGCCAGCACGTTGGACCGGATGGCCAGGATCTTGCCGTCCTTCGTCGCTGCGATGTCGCCGACCATGATGTAGTCGCGGGCGAAACCAGTCGAGGTCAGGTTCTCGCTGCGGTCCTCCATCCACTTCACCGGCTTGCCGAGCACCAGTGACCCGACGATGGCGCAGACGTACCCGGGGTAGATCGGCACCTTGTTGCCGAAGCCTCCGCCGATGTCGGGTGAGATGACTCGGATCTTGTGCTCGGGCAGCCCGGCGACAAGGGCGTACAACGTCCGGTGGGCGTGCGGTGCCTGCGTGGTGGACCACAGCGTGAGCTTGCCGCTGACCGGGTCGAGATCGGCCACTGCCCCGCAGGTCTCCATCGGCGCGGGATGCACTCGGGGATAGACGATTTCCTGTGTCACGACGACGTCGGCCCTGGCAAACGCCGCGTCGGTGGCAGCCGCATCGCCGGTCTCCCAGTCGAAGCAGTGATTGTCGGTCTTGCCTTCGAGATCGGTACGGATCACCTCGGCCGACGGATCGAGCGCCGCGCGGGCATCGACCACCGGATCGAGCGGCTCGTAGTCGACGTCGATCAGTTCCAGCGCATCCCTTGCCGAATAGCGGTCCTCGGCGACGACGAACGCCACCTCCTGGCCCTGGAATCGCACCTTGTCGGTGGCGAGCACCGCCTGGACGTCGTTGGACAGGGTGGGCATCCACGCCAACCCCTTCTCGGCAAGGTCAGCACCGGTGACGACGGCCTTCACCTTCGGATGCGCCTGTGCCGCAGACACATCGATGGAGAGGATCCGGGCGTGGGCATACGGCGAGCGGAGGATCGCCAGGTGCAACATGCCGTGCAGGTTGATGTCGTCGACGTAGGTGCCGCGTCCCCGGATGAACCGTGGGTCCTCCTTGCGCAGCATCCGGCCGTGGCCGCACGGCTTCTGGTCGTTGTCGGCGGTGTCCTCCGGCGAGGGTGCGACGGTGGTCATCGATGGACTCCCGCGTCGGAATGCGCTGCGGCCCACTGGATCGAGCGGACGATGGTCGTGTAGCCGGTGCACCGGCAGATCTGACCGGAAATGGCCTCGCGGATCGTGGTCTCGTCGGGGTCGGGATCGCGGTCGAGCAACGCCCTTGCGGTGATCATCATGCCGGGCGTGCAGAAACCACACTGCAGTCCGTGGCACTGCATGAAGCCCTCCTGCACCGGATCCAGCTTGCCATCGACTTCGAGTCCCTCGACGGTGCGGACGTCACGCCCGGCGGCCATCACGGCCAGCATCGTGCAGGACTTCACCGGCTCGCCGTCCACGGACACCACACACGTACCGCAGTTGGACGTGTCGCAGCCCCAGTGCGTGCCGGTCAACCGCAACTCGTCGCGCAGGAAGTGCACGAGCAGCATCCGCGGCTCGACCTCGGCGCTGGCCGACTCGCCGTTCACGGTCATGGTCACCTTCGTCATCGTGGCCTCTAATTTCCTTGGGGGGCTGGGGCATTGCGCACGCGCTGAACCGAGGTGCGGAGCGTGCGGACGGTCAGTTCATCGGCCAGGTGCCGCTTGTAGTCGGCACTGCCACGCATGTCGGACACCGGCTCGCAGGCTTCGGCTGCCAGCCGCCCCGCCGCCACGAAGGTCTCCTCGGTCGCCGGCTTGCCGACCAGCGAGTCGGCCAGTGCGCGCAATGCCTCCGCATCGGGGTTCACCGCGGTCAACCCCACCCGGGCCGAGACGACCGCGCCGTGGGCCTGGTCCAGGGTGACGGCGGAGCCGACTGCGGCGACTGCCCAGTCGCCGACCCGGCGCTCCACCTTCGCATAGGCGTTGGACATGTTGTGCCGAACCGGAATCCGCACTTCGACGAGCATCTCGTTGTGGGCGAGCGAGGTTTCGTAGGGTCCTTCGTGGAACTCGTCGATCGGGATCGACCGTTGACCCGAGGGCCCACGGGCCACGCAGACGGCGTCGAGCACCATGCACACCGTTGTGAGGTCCTCGGCGGGATCGGCCTGACACAGGGAACCGCCGACGGTGCCGCGGTTGCGCACCACCGGGTCGGCGATCACCCGCTCCGCGTCGGCGAAGATCGGACATACCGCCGCGAGGCCCTCGTGCTCCAGTACCTCGCGATGCCGGGTCATGGCGCCGAGACGCACCAGCGTGGGCTCGTCGTGCACGTAGCCGAGCTCGGACGCGAGGTCGTTGATGTCGATCAGGTACTCGGGATTGGCGATCCGGAGCTTCATCATCGGCAGCAGACTGTGGCCGCCCGCGACGATCAGCGCGCCGTCGCCCAGTCGGTCCAGCAGGCCGACGGCGTGGTCGACACTGGTGGCCCGCTCGTACTCGAAGGGTCCAGGTACCTGCATGTGACGGGCCTCACATCCGTCGAAGGGAAGCCCAGTGTCGGCCGATCCGACTAGCCCGTCAATACCGAGTTAAGGAATCGCTTAACTCGCTCCACGACGCCATGCGTACGCTCGATTCGTGACACCGGCTCAGCTTCGCGCCTACTCGGCAGTGGTGAGACTCGGTTCGGTGCACTCCGCCGCCGAGGAACTCGGCATGTCCGATGCCGGCGTCTCGATGCACGTGGCGCAACTGCGCAAGGAGCTCGACGACCAGCTGTTCACCAGAACCGGGGCCGGCTTGGCCTTCACCCCCGGCGGGTTGCGACTGGCCAGTCGGGCCGTGGAGATACTCGGTCTACAACAGCAGACGGCGATCGAGGTGACCGAGGCCGCACACGGCAGACGGCTGCTGCGCATCGCGGCATCGAGCGCCTTCGCCGAGCATGCGGCACCCGGGCTCATCGAGTTGTTCTCGTCGCGAGCCGACGACCTCTCAGTCGAGCTCAGCGTCCATCCGGCGAGTCGGTTCAGGTACCTCATCGAGTCCCGAGCGGTCGACGTCGCACTGGGCCCCGTGGGCGACGGCGTCTCCGAGGCGGATGGCACCATCGCCGTTCGACCGTTCCTCAAGTATCAGATCATCGCCGCGGCGGCGCCGGACAGCCCACTCGCGACGGGCACCCCCACCCCTGGGCTGCTGCGTGATCAGCAGTGGATGCTCGGGCCGTCGGCGGGCAGTGTCGACGGTGAAATCGGCACCATGCTAAGGAAATTGGCCATCCCAGAGTCCCAACAACGAATCTTCCAGAGCGATGCCGCCGCATGCGAGGAGGTCCAGCGCGTCGGCGGGATCACTCTGACCATCGGTTTCGCGGTGGCCAAGGACCTGTCCGCAGCACGCCTGGTCCACATCAAGGGACCGGGTCTGCAGGCGTCCGGCGAATGGTCGGCGGCCACGCTCCCGCCCGCGTCGCGGCAGCCGGCGGTGTCCGAGCTGGTCCGGTTCATCACCACACCGCGCTGCACCCAGGCGATGATCCGCGGGTCCGGTGTCGGCGTAACCCGGTTCCGGCCCAAGATTCACGTCACCCTGTGGAGTTGACCCGGTCGGCTACTGCGGCACTTCCAACGCCCTGATCAGAGTGGCTGCGTCGTAAGGCCCTTCGTGACGCCGACCGTTGACGAAGAAGGTGGGTGTCGAGTTGAGGTCCATCTCCTCGGCGTCCTGCGCGTCGTCTTGAACCCGGTGCAGCGCCTTGGCGGCATGCAGGTCCTGGTCGAACCGCTCGATGTCGAGACCGACGCCGTCGGCGTACCGGTAGATGTGCTCCCACTCCAGATAGTCCTGGAACTCGAACATCCTGGCGGCCATCTCGAAGAACCTGCCCTGCATGGCGGCCGCCTCGCTGGCCCTTGCCGCGTCCACCGCGCGGGGGTGGGCGCGCTCCAGCGGGAGATGCCGCCACACGTAACGCAACTCGTCACCGAAGTACTCGAGCACCTCGTCGATCGAGCCTGTCGCCCTGCTGCAGAACGGGCACTCGAAGTCACCGTACTCGACCAGCGTGAGACGCGCATTCGGGTTACCCCGGATGTGGTCGCGGTCCGCGTCGACCTCGCGAATCAGCGTCGCGCCCACCGCAACCGGAGGACTCAGGGCGTCGGTGATCCGGAAGATTGCCCAGCCGAGCGCCAGCGCCAGCACCGAGGCGGCGAGCACACCGACGCGGGCCTGCTCCTGCTTCGTGGGATCGTCGATGGCCAGGTCGATGATGAACAGCGAGATGGTGAACCCGATTCCGGACAGCGCGGCGCCACCCGCGACGCGCCTCATCGTCATGCCAGGCGCGAGTTGGCCGACGCCGGTCGCCCTGACCAACGCCGTCGCGCCGGTGATTCCGATGAACTTGCCGACGACGAGGCCCGCGATGACACCCCACGTCAGCGGCGAACGCATCGCGTCCGTCAACGCGTCCGACCCCAGCGCAACCCCCGCGTTCGCCAACGCGAACAGGGGAAGCACGACGAACGACACGTACGGCCCGAAACCGGTCTGCAGCCGCTCGTTGATCGAGATGGAGTCGCGGAGACTACGGGACGCCGCACGGGCGTACTCGGAGTTCGGCGACTGCCGGAAGGCGCGTATCACCTCGGCGGCTTCCTCGACCCGCCCACGATCCGGGGTGAACACCGGGATCAGCAGCGCCACTGCGACTCCGGCCAGCGTCGGGTGCACCCCAGCGAGGAACAGCGCCAGCCACAGCGCGAAGGCCAGGACCGAATATGCGGGCCCACGACCAGCGGGCAGCAGCCGCACCGCAGCGATGCCCGCGATGAGCACCAGCGCGATCATCAGCGGCATGACGCTCACGTGGTCGGAGTAGAACAACGCGATGGCGAGCAGCGCTCCGACGTCGTCGACGACGGCGAGGGTGAGCAGGAAGGTCCGCAACCGCGTCGGGCAGGTCGGACCGACGATCGCCAGCGCTCCGACCAGGAACGCCGTGTCGGTCGAGATCACCACACCCCACGCCCGGGCGTCGTCGCCGGATGGGTTCAGCGCCAGGAACACGACGGCGGGCACGATCAGTCCTGCCAGTGCCGCGATCACCGGCACCGCGGCGCGAGCGCGGTCCGTCAGCTCACCGATCGTGAACTGGCTCTTGACCTCCAGCCCGACGATGAAGAAGAAGAACGTCATCAGACCGTCGTTGACGAGGTGCTTGACGCTGAGCTCGGCGTGGTGGTCACCGAACCGCAGGCCGATCTCGGTGTTCCAGAGGTCCGAATAGCTCTGCGCCCACGGTGAGTTCGCCCACACGATCGCGATGACCGTGAAGGCCAGCAGCAAGCCGGCAGCGGTGTTCTCGCCGCTCTTGGCCGCCGTGGGGTCGCGGCCGAACCTGCTGGGACCGCGACGCTCCGCACTCCGGGCGTCATTCGAGTTGGCTTGGGTGACGTCGGCGTCCGGGCTGGATTCCGTCACGGCCGGGCATGCTCCGCAAAGGCGTCGAGCAGATCGGGCTGATCCACGGCGCTAGGGGTGAGGACGTCGGCGGGCTTGGCGCCCAACAGGATTCGCTTGATCGGAATTTCGAGCCGCTTGCCGGTCATGGTGCGTGGGATGCCGGGTACCACGATGACGTCGTCGGGGACGTGCCGCGGGGAGGCGCCATCGCGGATGGCCTCCACGATGCGCGCCCGCAAACCGTCGTCGAATTCGACGTCGTCGGCCAGCGCGACGAACAGCGGCATCCAGTAGCCACCATCGTCCCGCTCCACCCCGACCACCAGGCAGTCCCGCACCTCGGTCATGCCCTCGACGGCGTCATAGATCTCCGCACTGCCCATCCGGACGCCGCCCCGGTTCAGGGTCGCATCCGAACGACCGTGCACCACAACGGAATTCCTATCGGTGATGGTGATCCAGTCGCCGTGACACCACACGCCGGGGTACTTCTCGAAGTAGGCGCTGCGGTACTTCTCCCCGCCTTCGTCGTTCCAGAAGAACACGGGCATCGACGGCATGGGCCTGGTGACCACCAGCTCACCCGGCTCCTCGGTGACGGGCCGACCGCCTTCACCCCATGCTTCGGCGGCGACGCCGAGACAGATCACGTTGAGCTCCCCCGGCACGATCGGCACCAGCGGCGAGGCGCCGATGAACGCCGTGACCACGTCCGTGCCACCACTCATCGACACGACGGGAACTGGCCGACCAAGACCTTCCTGCAGCCAACGGAAACCACTGGCGGGCAACGGCGAACCCGTGGAACCCACCGCCCGCAACGCCTGCAGCGGGTAGTCGCGTCCCGGGCGCAGGTCCTCCTTCGCGCACGCCAACCAGTAGCCAGCTCCGGCACCGACGACGGTGACGCCGTGCTCGGCCACCACCTGCCACAGGTAGTCGGTACGACCGAAGGTGGGGCTGCCGTCGTACAGCACGATGGTCGAACCGACGAGCAGCCCCGACACCAGGAGGTTCCACATCATCCAGCTGGTGCTCGACTGCCAGAGGTAACGGTCCTCCGGCTTCAGGTCCAGTTGCAGGTTCAGGTATTTCAGGTGTTCGAGCGTGACGCCGCCGTGCCCGTGCACGATGCCCTTCGGCGTGCCCGTGGTGCCCGACGAGAACAGCACCCACAACGGGTGGTCGAACGGGACGGCGACGACGTCGAGTTCCGCGTCGGCGCCCTGCTCGAGAACCTCCGCCCAGCTGGTCGCGTCCTCGACCGGCTCTCCGAGCCGCGGCACCACCACCGTCGCCTTCAACGTCGGCAACTGGCTGCGGATCCGGGCCAGCTCGTCGTGGCGAGGGCGGCGCTTGCCCGCATACACCGACCCGTCGCTGGCGACCAGCACGGTGGGCTCCAACTGCCCGAGCCGCGCGACGACACCGGGAACCGCGACGTCCTGGTTGCACACCGCCCACGTGGCACCGACGCTGGCGGCGCCGAGGAACGCAACCACGGCCTCGCCGATGTTGGGCAGGTAGCCGACCACCCGGTCCCCCTTGCCGACGCCGACGCTGCGCAGGTACGCCGCGAACGCCGAGGTCTCCTCCCGCAGCCGGGCCCACGACCATTCGGTTGCGCCGTCCTCACCGGCCACCACCATCGCGGGCCGCTGTTCGGTCGAGCGCCGGAAGATCTCGGTGACGTAGTTCAGCGTGGCGCCCGGAAACCATTGGGCGCCAGGCATTTCAGCGTCGGTCAGCACGGCCGTCGGTTCGGTCTCCGCGTGGATGTCGAAGAAGTGCCACACCGCGTCCCAGAACCACTCGACGTCGCGCACCGAGGCCTGCCACAGGTCGTGGTAGCCGGCGAACTCACCGCGCTCCGTGTCCCGTAGCCAGGACAGGAACCGGGTGACGGTGGCGTCGTCGACGGTGCCCTGATCGGGGGTCCAGCCGCCCGACAGCTCGTCCGCGGCGGTCATTCGGCGCCGCCCTCCTCCCGGGGCCCTGGCTCGGGTTCCGGCTCGGGTTTCGGTTCTGGGGCCGGCCCTGGGTCGGGTTCGGGCTTGGGCTCGTCGGTGACCGAGTGCGCGGCCTCCATCAGCATCCACCCCGACAGCTGCACCGACATGTCCCGCTCCGGGATCTCGGAGGCATTGACCGCGCCCTCGACGAACTCCGCGTCCTTGCCATCCGCCGTCGGCAGAGCCGCGCTGCGGTCCCAGGACGCCCCGAAGAGCGGCAACCCGTCGACGGTCTGGCGGTGGTCCCACGCTGACTGCGCCGACTTGAGCACCAGGTCCTTGGCGGTGGCGCGCGCGGCGGCGTCCTTTTCACCGTCCCCCGGCAACAGGGTCGCGACCAGCGCGAGATAGCGCGCGAGAACGCCGTTGAACAGCCCGCCGTCACCGCCGCCCGCGCCCTTGATGACGCCGTCGGCCGCCATGTTGTCGCGGACCGCGTCGACGAGGCGGTGCACCCGTTCGGCGTGACGGGCGTCTTCCGTGCGGGCGGCGAGCTCGGTCTCCAACCCGAGGACCACGCCCTGGCAGTAGGTGTACTGCGCCCGCACCAGCGACCCGCCCTTGATGCCGTCGAACACCAGCTGCGACTCCGGGTCGACCAGGGTTTCATCGATCCAGTCGGCCATTTGTTGCGCCCGCCGGAGCCGGTCGTAGCGGGCGAGGAAGATGCCGGCGGGGCCGTTGGCGGGAGCGTTGAAGAATTGGTCCTGCTTGCGCCACGGGATGCCGCCGCCGTCTTCGGGCACCCACGAGTTCAGGAACTGCTCGGCGAGTGTGTCGGTGGCCTTGGGCCGCTCGACGCCCGCGACGCTGCCTGCGCGTTCCAGCGCGAGCGCCAGCCACGCCATGTCGTCGTAGTAGTCGTTGGTCCACCTCCAGGTATTGCGCCAATGGTGGCCGCGGATCTGGCGTTCGATCGTCGTCTTGCGCTCGGGCTGTGGATCGCGCGCCTGCGCGTCGACCAGGCAGTCCAGCAGATGCGCCTGCCACCAGTAGTGCCAGATGCCGAACGACAGGGCCTTCTTCGCGGGTGGCCAGGCGACGACGCCGAGCTGAGTCCCCGGCAGGCGCCACAGCTTCCGGTAGTGCCGCTTGGCGATCGCGGCCTCCGCGCTGGCCGCACGGTTGGCCCATAGCTGATCCATTGATTCTTCCCGTCGCTTCGCTCGCCTGGTGGTGTCGATCCTGCCCTACCAGGCGCGTGAAGTGTCGGCATGCGCCGCGATCCACGCGTGCATCGCGATACCGGCGGCGACCGCGGCATTGATGCTGCGCGTGGAGCCGAACTGGGCGATCGACACGGTCTTCACCGCGCCCGCGCGGGCGTCGTCGGTGATGCCGGGACCCTCCTGACCGAAGATCATCAGGCAGTTCCGCGGCAACGTCGTGTGCTCGAGCCGCACGGACCCGGGGACGTTGTCGACGGCGATGACCTCCAGGCCCTCGGCGGACGCGAACTCGAGCAGTTCCGCGGTGCTGTCGTGGTGACGGAGCCGCTGATAACGATCGGTGACCATGGCGCCCCGACGATTCCAGCGGCGGCGCCCCACGATGTGCACGGTGTCGACGGCGAACGCGTTCGCCGCGCGGACCACCCCGCCGATGTTCGAGTCGTTGCCGAAGTTCTCGATCGCGACGTGCAGCGGATGCCGTCGTCGATCGATGTCGGCGATGATCGCCTCGCGGGTCCAGTAGCGATAGGCGTCGACGACGTTGCGGGTGTCGCCGTCGCGCAACAGGTCCCGGTCGTAGCGGGGATCGTCGGGCGGCGCGCTGCCGTGTTCGGCCGTCCACGGACCGACGCCGGGCGCGGTCGTCCACTCGGTGGGGCCGGGGCCTGGCTCTGGATCAGTCACCGCGGGTCCACAGCGCAGCGTGGGTGCCGACGACGGACACCGTGGGGTATAGCAACGCAGCGGTCATGTCACCCTGCGTGCAGAGCGACGCACGAACGGCGACCGCGTCCAACGACGCGTCGGGCAACACCAGCAGCGAGGCCCCGTACACCGTGCAGGCATAGGACAGACCCTTGCCGGGCAGGGTCGGCGCGACCAGGATCATCATCGGACCGCCGCGGGCAATCGCGTCGTCCCGGTATCGGGCGGCGAGACCGGTGATCTCGAGGCCGAGCAGCATGTAGCCGTTGCCCTTGAACGCCGTCGGATCGCCGAGCACGGTCTGCTGCAGCTGCGCCCCGGTCTGGTCGAAGGCGTCGACGCTCGTGGTCTTGAGCACCAGACCGGTGTCGGTGTCGGGGGTCGCGGGCAGACCGACGGGGAAGGACGCCGCATAGGCCACGGTGCTGCCTGCGATCCTGTCGCGCGGCGAGTAGGCGTAGACACCACGCACCTGGGCCTGATCCCGCAATGGGCCCAAACACACTGTGCCGGACAGCTTTTCGGGGCTCGGCGCCGAAGCGGGCCGCAGGTCCAGGCTGGTCACGCCGTCGCAGCCGCCGATCGCGTAGCTCTCGATGGGATGAGCCAGGGCGCCGTAGAGGCCGAACCTCAGGGTGTCGGCCCCGGCGTGGTCTGCCCCGGACTTGGCCGCCGCCGCATCGACGTCGACCAGCACGTAGTCGCCGTCGAACCGCAGGTTGGACACCGAGACGTTCCAGCCGACCACGGCAAGCGATTCGCCGATCTTGGCGCCCTGCGTCCCGTACGGGCTCTGCTCGGCGTCATCCGAACACGACACCAGAGCGGCTGCGGTGACGAACGTCAGCAGCAGCGCGACTAGTGCGCGCACTCAGGTCCGCCCACGGCTGAGGCTCATCACGTCCGCCCGCGGCCGCGGCCAACGGCTCGCGTCATGGCGCGCACCAGGTTTCGCGGCACGATCCGGCCACCCGTCGTCAGCACCTTGTACTGCAGCCCCGGCACGATGACGACCTGCCCCTTGGCCACGTCGGCGAGGCAGTCACGCACGACGTCGCCGACGTCCAGCCAGAACAGGGACGGGGTGCCCGCCATGTCGATGCCCGCGCGTTCGTGGAATTCCGTGCGAACGAAGCCGGGGCACAGTGCGTGCACGCCCACGCCCGTCCCGATGAGTCCGTTGGCCAGGCCCTCCGAGAACGAGATCACCCACGCCTTGGACGCCGAGTAGGTCGAGCCGCGACCTGGCAGCATCCCCGCGACGCTGGCCACGTTGATGACCGTCCCCGCACCCTCGGCCAGCATCGACGGCAGCGCGGCATGTGTCAGCTGCATGACGGCGGTGACGTTGACGTCGAGCTGGGCCTGGAGGACGGTCAGGTCGGCGCTCCAGAATTCGCCGGAGGTACCGAATCCGGCGTTGTTCACCAGGATTCGCACCCCGGAGCTCAGTCGGTCGGCGACCTTCGCGCGGTCGGCGGGGTTGGCGAGGTCGGCGGGCAACACCTCGACGTTGGCGCCTGCCTCGTCGTGCAGTTCCGCGGCGAGGCGTTCGAGGCGCTCGACGTCGCGGGCGACCAGCACCAGGTCATGACCGTCGATGGCGTAGCGGCGGGCAAAACCCATCCCGAGGCCGGACGTCGGTCCGGTGATCAGTGCGACGGGGCGTGACATGCCGACAGGTTACGCGGCAGCCCTGGCGGGCCGACCGGGGCTCAGCGCTGGTAGTGCGGCGACTGGCGTCCGTTGCGAACCGGAGGCCGTTGCTGGGTGTAGTGACCCACGTCGCCGCGGGCTGGCGGAGCGTCGCTGCGGCCCGCGGGCAGTTCGGCGGGCCGAGTGGCCAACGGGCGGCTTGGCGATCCACCGCGCCGAGCCACTGCCTGGGCCGTGACGCCGTTCTGCCCGGGCTGCGGGATCGGCGGGAGCACCCGCAGAAGGTCGTTGAACTGGCGCACGGTGAGCAGTCCCTCGTCCCACTGCGCGCGGGTACTGCCGATGGGCATGCTGACGAGCGTCCAGTGCTGCTCGTTCCACATGATCTCGGCGCAGTCCGGCGCGGCGTGCGCGAAGGTCACCATGCGCCGGTCGCATGCGCGGCGGGCAGCGTCGAGGTTCGTGGAGTACACCATCCGCGGCCCGATGGCGCCGAGGAGCCAGATGTCGCTTTCGCGGGGTTCCTTGATGTCCTTGAGCCTGACGTCGACGACGACGTTGGTGCCCACCTTGCGGTGCAGGGCGATCACGGTGGCGACGTCTTCGAGGTCGAAGATGAAGACAGCCTCGCCGCGGATCTGCCCGAGGACGACGTTCTTGGCGGCGACGTCGCCAACCGTCGACATCACGCCGCGCTTCCAGCGCTTCACGATCTCGGTGGACTCGTGCTCGTAGTCGAAGCCGTGCGACTTGGCCCACGACTTGCGGCGCCGACCCAGTCCACGCCGTTTGTCGAGGTCCACGTACAACAAGACACCCGCACCCACGAAACAGAGTGCGGACAGCGTGAACCAGAGCGGGACCATTGCGCCCTAGCCTACTGGTTGGTGCGGGTTTCGCCCGAACTCGAATGGATCACAACCCGGTCTCATACGGCCGGTGTCACTCACTGCCCCCGGCCCGTGCGGCCCTGGAGGCGGTCGATCATCTCCGAGGCCTGGGCCTTCGACAGGTCGTCGGGAATCTCCTCCCCCGCCTCCTGGGCGAGAGTGCCGAGATAACTGCGCTGTGGACCGGTCATCGGCTCGTCGCCGGTGACCCAGTCGGAGGGATCCTTCTCGGGGTTTTCCTGCGGGGCGCGGACGGATTCTTCGCTCATACGGGTCGTATGCCCCATGTCTTCGCGACTCATGCATCGGATGCGAACATTTGTGCGACGGATTGCCCTTCGTCGAGGTGGGCACACTAGGCGCATGAGCGACCTCTCTGGCAAGGCCTTCCTGGTCGTCGGCGCCACCGGGGCCCTCGGCTCGCGCATCGCAGGCGAGCTGGGCGACCGTGGCGCAAACGTGACGATCACCGGGCGTTCGGAGGACATGCTCGCCGGCCTCGGGATCGATGGCGCCCACGCGGTGCCCGCCGACCTGCGGGAGCCCGACGCGGCGCGATCGCTGGTGGCGGCCGCCGTCGAACGGCACGGACGACTCGACGGAATCGTCATCGCCGCGGGAGTCGTCGCCTTCGGCCCGGTCGTCGACATCGACGACGACACCGTCGACGACCTTCTCCTCGTCGACTTCCTGGCGCCGCTTCGGCTGATCCGTGCGGCGCTGCCCGTCTTGGAGCCGGGCGGGGTGATCCTCGGCATCAGTGCCGTGGTGGCCGAGAAGCCGCTGCCGAACATGGCCGTCTACTCAGCAGCCAAGGCCGCGACGGCCGCTCTGTTCACGGCGGTGCGCGGCGAGGCACGCCGCCGCAAGATCCGCGTCGTCGACGTCCGTCCGCCGCACACCGAGACCGGTCTGGCTGGTCGCGCGATCGCCGGGGCATCGCCGCGGCTGCCGACCGGGCTCGATCCGGACGCGGTCGCGGCGCGGATCGTCGAGGCGCTGCTCGGCGACGAGACCGAGGTCGCAAGCGACGCCTTCCACTAGCGCGGACAGACCGCATGCGGCTACGCAAGAGCCCCTGAATCGCCAACCGCGATTCAGGGGCTCTAGCGTCTGCCTGCCGGGCGCCTAGCCCAGGACGAGGCCGTCACCGTCGGGGGTGACGTTCACCGGGACCACGTCACCGTCGAACACCTCGCCTGCCAACAACATCTTGGCCAGCTGGTCGCCGATGGCCTGCTGCACCAGCCGACGCAGCGGACGCGCCCCGTAGAGCGGGTCGAAGCCGCGATCGGCCAGCCACGTCTTCGCGGGCAGCGACACCTCCAGCTGCAGCCGACGCTGAGCCAGCCGCCTCTGCAACTGCGCCAGCTGAATGTCGACGATCCGGACCAACTCATCGGGCTGCAACGAGTCGAACAGCAGCACGTCGTCGAGCCGGTTGATGAACTCCGGCTTGAACGCCGCGCGCACGGCCGCCATGACCTGCTCCTCACTGCCACCCGCGCCCAGGTTGGACGTCAGGATGAGGATGGTGTTGCGGAAGTCGACGGTACGACCCTGCCCGTCGGTCAGCCTGCCCTCGTCGAGCACGGCCAGCAGCACGTCGAATACGTCCGGATGGGCCTTCTCGACCTCGTCGAACAGCACCACCGTGTACGGGCGGCGCCGCACCGCCTCGGTCAGCTGACCGCCCTGGTCGTAGCCGATGTAGCCCGGAGGCGCACCGACGAGGCGCGCGACGGAGTGCTTCTCGCCGTACTCGCTCATGTCGATGCGAACCATCGCCCGCTCGTCGTCGAACAGGAAGTCCGCCAACGCCTTGGCCAGCTCGGTCTTGCCGACGCCCGTGGGTCCGAGGAACAGGAACGAGCCGGTGGGCCGGTTCGGATCGGCGACGCCTGCCCGGCTCCGCCGGACCGCATCGGACACCGCTTGGACGGCAGCTTTCTGGCCGACGACCCGCTTGCCGAGTTCGTCCTCCA
>NZ_JBEVLO010000213.1:0-22464 GCF_040509115.1 Mycobacterium sp.
GGGCGGTCAAAGCCCGGGTGCCGGGATGCATGTGCATGCGTTTTCGCCGATGGAGATTTCTAACGGGGTCACCAAAAGCGGCACCTCGATCAGGCAGTGGCTTACCGAGTTGCGCGAGGCCGGGTTGGGGTCCATTCCGGGTACGGCGGCGGAGATTCTTGATGATGAGGTGCGGTGGGTGTTGACTAAGGGCAAGTTGCCGACGTCGGCGTGGGTCGAGGTGATCACCACGGCTCATGAGGTGGGGTTGCGGTCCTCTTCGACGATGATGTACGGCCATGTCGACACCCCGAAGCATTGGGTGGGTCATCTCAATGTGTTGCGGGGGATTCAGGACCGCACCGGGGGGTTCACCGAGTTTGTGCCGTTGCCGTTCGTGCATCAGTCCTCGCCGTTGTATTTGGCCGGTGGGGCGCGGCCGGGGCCGACGCATCGCGATAACCGGGCGGTGCACGCGTTGGCGCGGATCATGCTGCACGGGCGTATCGACAATATTCAGACCAGCTGGGTCAAACTGGGTACCGACCGGACCCGGGTGATGCTGCAAGGCGGCGCTAACGACCTGGGCGGGACCCTGATGGAAGAGACCATCTCCCGGATGGCCGGCTCGGAGAACGGCTCGGCCAAGTCCGTCGAGGAACTCGTCGCGATCGCCGAGGGCATCGGTCGACCCGCACGTCAACGCACCACCACCTATGCGCCGATGGCCGCCTGACGCACCTGGCGCGTCGGAAACCCTGCGGCGCGTTGAACCAAATGCCAACCTGGGCACGTATACCGAATGACTGTCGCATCCCCAGCCCAGGAGCGTCGTGACCACCATCTTCGGATTGCCCGCCCATGCCCTGCTAGTGCACGCCGTCGTCGTGCTTGCTCCGTTGACTGCCGCGCTCGAGATCCTCTGTGCGCTGTGGCCTGCCGCCAGACGTCGGCTGGTGTGGTTGGTGTTGGCGTTCGCCGTCGGGGTGTTGGTGCTGACGCCATTGACGACGAGCGCCGGTGAGTGGTTGTACGACCAAGCGTCTCAGCATCCGGAGATCCTCGAAACGCACGAGGAACGCGGCGAATGGATGATCTACTTCGCCGTCGGTCTGCTCGTCGTGGCGATCGCCCAGGCGGTGCAGCATTGGCGGGAATCGCGCACGTCGGAGCCCAAGCGGGCACTGGCTGCCGTCGTCGCGGTGCTCGCCGTCGTGGTCGGGGTGTCGACGGTCGTCGGCGTGGTGCGGATCGGGGATTCAGGGGCGCAGGCGGTCTGGGGCGTCCGACAGTGACGGGGCGCCGGGCGGCCATCTCGCAGCGGGCGTGCTAATCAGGGGTGTGACCTCTCCCCAGACGTACACCACCGACGGACGACCGCGGGCCCGTGGCCTCGGGATTCCATTGCCCGGCGAACCGGGTCCGCTCAACGCGCTCACCGACGTGTCCGGCGTCGAGGTCGGCGAAGTGACGCTCATCGAAGGTGACGGCCCGCTCCGGGTCGGGGAAGGGCCGGTCAGGACCGGCGTCACCGCGATCCTGCCCCGCGGCCGTGCAGGCGTCGGACACCCGTGCGCCGCGGGGTGGCACTCGCTCAACGGCAACGGCGAGATGACCGGCACCACGTGGATCGAAGAATCCGGCGCGTTCAATCTGCCGATCGTGTTGTCGAACACGCACGCGGTCGGCGCCTGCCACACCGGCGTCGTGAGTTGGGTGAACCGGGTCAAGCCCGAGTTGGCCGGCCAGTGGCTGCTGCCGGTCTGCGCCGAGACGTGGGACGGCGACCTCAACGACATCAACGGCGCCCACGTGCGGCCCGAACACGCGGAAGCCGCGCTGAACGCCGCGACGGCGGGCCCCGTGGCCGAGGGCTCGGTCGGCGGCGGCACGGGGATGAATTGCTATGAGTTCAAAGGGGGCAACGGCACCGCGTCGCGCGTGGTTGGCTACGGCTCGCGCGCCTTCACCGTCGCTGCCTTCGTGCAGGCGAACTTCGGCTCGCGAGGCGAGTTGACCGTGGCGGGTCGACACGTCGGTCCTGCGCTGAGCGACGACAATCCGCTGGGCGCGGAGTCACTCGCGGAGGACGCGGGCGTGCGGCGGCCACCCGGCGCAGGCTCGGTGATCGTCGTCGTCGCGACCGACGCGCCGCTTCTGCCGGGCCAGTGCAAGGCCCTGGCCCGCCGGGTGCCGCTCGGCCTGGCCCGGACGGGAACCACGGGAAGTCACTTCTCCGGGGACATCTTCCTGGCGTTCTCGACTGCCAACGCCGAGGGATTGCGCAGCGGATTTCCGGTGGGTGCGCCCGCCGACGACGAGTTCGGCACGCTGAGTTTCATCCCCTGGGGGCGGATGGACGCGTTCTTCACCGCCGTCGTCCAATCGGTCGAGGAGGCGGTCCTCAACGCGTTGGTGGTGAACGAGGAGATGGTCGGCCGCGATGGGCACCGCTCTCCCCGGCTGCCCCTTGAAGCGGTGGCCACTCTGCTGGGAATCGGACCGGCGTAAGGTCGACCGGGTTAAAATCGGACCGTGGTCCGGAACAAATTCGGACCATGGTCCGTTTATGCTGGAGAGGTGCCGGGAAGTCCGGCCCCAAGCCAAGGAGACGTCTTATGACCGCAGCAGTTGCCAGCGACCTCACCGCCGGGACCTGGGCCATCGATCCCGTGCACTCGTCGATCAACTTTTCGGTACGCCACCTGATGGTCAGCAAGGTGCGCGGCACGTTCGGGACCTTCAGTGGTGCGATCGTGGTCGCGGAGGACGGCACGCCGTCGGTCACCGCCGAAATCGCCGTCGACTCCATCGACACCGGCAACGAGGGGCGTGACGAGCACGTCAAGGCCGCCGATTTCTTCGACGTCGCGCAGTACCCCACCGCGACGTTCGTCTCGACCGGCGTGAAGGCCGACGGCGACGACTACGTGCTCAGTGGTGACTTCACCCTCAAGGGCATCACCAAGCCAGTCGAGCTCAAGCTGGAGTTCAATGGCGTCAACCCGGGCATGGGCCACGGCGAGGTCGCAGGCTTCGAGGCGTCGGTCGTGCTGAACCGCAAGGACTTCGGCGTCGACATCGACATGCCGCTGGAGACCGGCGGAGTGGCCATTGGTGAGAAGGTCACGATCGTCCTCGACATCGAGGCGCTCAAGCAGGCCTAGCGCTTCTGCGCGAGCAGACGCGGACGGGTTCCGGCGCGAACGCGTTGACGACGGCGCGAACGCGTCGAGTCCGCGTCTGCTCGCCCACCGCGTGGTACGTCGTAGGCTGGCGGCGATGCTGGCGAAGTCTGAGATCCGGTTCTTGCCGTTCGGCGGCCGCCGCCTGGCGTATGAGATACGCGGGGACGGCCCGCCGCTCGTTGCCCCGGCGTGGTGGGTGAGTCACCTCGAACTCGATTGGCAGACCGCGGGTTTCAGAAACTTTTGGGACGGCGTTGCCGACGGCTTCACACTGATCCGTTACGACCGGCTCGGCGTTGGCATGTCGGATCGCACGGTGCAAGAGTCGGATCTCACCATCGACGCCGAAGTCGCCGCATTGGGTGCGCTCCTCGACGAACTCCGGCTGGAGCGCGTTTCGCTCGTCGGCGGGTCGAGCGGCAGTTGTACGGCAATCGCCTTCGCCGCCGCGTATCCGCAGCGGGTTGAGCGCTTGTTGCTCTACGGGTCGTACGCCGAGGGCGCGGCGCTTACCCCTCCCGGCGTGGGGGATGCCATCCTCGCGGCGGTGCGCGCGCACTGGGGCCTCGGCTCTCGCCTGCTCAGCGACATGTTCCTCGGTGGGGCCGACGCAGCCGAGCACGACCGATTCGCCCGGCTACAGCGGGAAGCGGCGTCGGCCGAGACCGCCGCCGCGTTGTTGAGCCTCGTCTATCGCCTCGACGTACGCGGGCAGCTTCCCCTCGTCCACCAGCCGACGGTCGTCCTGCACCGTCGCGACGATCGCGCGGTGCCCTACCGGCTGGGACGTGAGGTCGCGGCCGCGATTCCCGGAGCGACGTTCGTCCCGCTGCAGGGCAGCGCCCACTTCCCGTGGCACGGAGACATCGAGTCCGTCGTCCGCGCCTGCCGCCAGGTGCTCGCCCCGCAGCGGCCCTCGCCGCAGGGCGCGGTCGCGTCCACCGGCATGCTGCTGACCGCTCGAGAGCGTGAGATTCTCGCTTGTGTCGCAAGAGGTTTGAGTGATCGCGAGATCGCCGAGCAGCTGGTGTTGAGTTCGCACACCGTACATCGCCACGTCGCGAACATCCGGCACAAGTTGGGGCGAACCTCGCGCACGGCCGCGGTCGCCGAGGCCGCGCGGCTGGGGTGGCTCTGAGCTGGCCGCTACGGGCCATTCGGGAGAGATGGTCAATTCGGGTGATGCGGGGCGGCAGCCGCCGCTCGTAATTTGGCGGCATGACCGACACCGACGTGCGGCGGGCACGCCCAGTTTCCCGGGTGTGGCTGCGGATCTTCGCCGTGGCGTACGACCCGTTCCTCTGGCTGGGCGAGATCGCGGGCATGCGTCGCCGGCGAGGGGCACTCCTGAGCAACGCCCGCGGGCGCGTCGTCGAGATCGGCGCGGGCACTGGATTGAACGTGGCGCACTATCCCGGCGGGATCGCCGAGCTCGTGCTGACCGAGCCAGAGGCAGGGATGCGGCGACGGCTCACCGACCGTGTGCGGCGCAATGGGCGCGCGGCGCGGATCGTCGACTCGTCGGCCGAGCGCCTGCAACTGGCCGACGCCTCGGTGGACACCGTCGTCTCGACGTTGGTCCTGTGCACCGTCGACGATCCCGAGCGCACTCTTGCCGAGATCGCACGCGTGCTCCGTCCGGATGGGCAGTTGCTGTTCATCGAACACGTGCGCGCCGGCTCGCCGGTGCTCGCGGCGTGGCAGGACCGACTGCTCCGGCCGTGGCGTCGCTTCGCGGGCGGCTGTCGCTGCAACCGACCGACCGTAGATCTGATGCGTGCGTGCGGGTTCGCCGTCTCGGCCGACGAGGTGTCGTGGCGCGCCATGCCGGTCATCGTCAAGCCGCTCGCCGTCGGGCGGGCGACGCAGGCCCGCTAGAGGGGCGACGGCCGGAGCCGGGCGCACCGTCCTCCATCCTCGGCAACGTGCGGCGGAGCTGCCGTGGGTGGCCGCCCAGAAGTAGCCGATGGAGCGGTCAACGCTCGGAAACGCTCAAGAGGTGGCTAGGCGACTTGTATGTGCAACGTCTAGTATCAGTAACTACGCGCCGCCCCTCACGGGCGGCGTGCGAAGTTAGGACACACTGAGACTGGCGTCCAGGTATGGGCAACGCATACTTGCTCAGACTTCGGAGGTATCTCGGGAGTCCCAACGAGCCAAAACCCGACCAGCAGCCCACTGGACAGGAGATACATCAGTGACGTACACCATCGCCGAGCCCTGCGTCGACGTCAAGGACAAGGCGTGCATCGAGGAATGCCCCGTCGACTGCATCTACGAGGGCGCACGCATGCTGTACATCCACCCCGACGAGTGCGTCGACTGCGGTGCCTGCGAGCCGGTCTGCCCCGTCGAGGCCATCTACTACGAGGACGACGTCCCCGATCAGTGGAGCGGGTACACGCAGCACAACGCGGACTTCTTCGCGGAACTGGGCTCACCCGGCGGCGCGTCGAAGGTCGGGGAGACCGCAAACGACCCGCAGGCCATCAAGGACATGCCCCCGCAGAGTGAGGACTGACCGACGGCCGGGCCACTGTCGGCATCGTTGCCGGTCTTTCCCTGGGACACGCTCGCCGACGTCACTGCCGCGGCGCGCGCCCACCCCGACGGCATTGTCGACCTCTCGGTAGGCACGCCGGTCGACGAGGTCGCGCCGCTGATTCGTGACGCGCTGTCCGCGGCTAGCTCCTCACCCGGCTATCCCGCCACCGCGGGAACGCCCGCCCTGCGCGCCTCCGCGATCGAGGCGCTGCACCGTCGGTACGGCATCACCGACGTCGCCGACGACGCCGTGCTGCCCGTGATCGGCACCAAGGAACTCATCGCCTGGTTGCCGACGCTGCTCGGCCTGGGTCGCGGCGACCTCGTCGTCGTGCCCGAGCTGGCGTACCCCACCTACGACGTGGGCGCCCGACTGGCCGGTGCGGAGGTCATCGCCGCTGATTCGCTGACGCAGCTCGGCCCGCGGAGTCCCAAACTGGTGTTCGTCAACTCGCCCAGTAATCCCACGGGCGCCGTGCTCGGCACCGACCACCTCCGCAAGGTCGTGCAGTGGGCGCGCGACCGCGGCGCGCTGGTCGCGTCAGACGAGTGCTACCTGGGCCTCGGGTGGGACGCCACGCCCGTCTCGGTGTTGCACCCCTCGGTGTCCGGCGGTGATCACACCGGCCTGCTGGCCATCCACTCGCTGTCCAAGACCTCGTCGCTGGCCGGCTACCGCGCAGGCTTCGTCGCGGGCGATCCGGCTGTCGTCGCCGAACTGCTCGCGGTCCGCAAGCATGCGGGCATGATCGTTCCGACGCCGATCCAGTCCGCAATGGTCGCCGCCCTCGACGACGACGAGCACGAGAAGGCGCAGCGGGACCGCTACGCCCGCCGCCGCGACGTCCTGCTGCCCGCCGTCGTCAAGGCCGGCTTCACCGTCGACCACTCCGAGGCGGGCCTCTACCTGTGGGCCACCCGCGACGAGCCGTGTCGCGACACCGTGGCGTGGCTGGCGCAGCGCGGAATCCTGACGGCACCCGGCGAGTTCTACGGCCCGCGGGGCGCGCGGCACGTCAGGATCGCGCTGACCGCCACCGACGAGCGGATCGACGCCGCGGTGCACAGACTCGGCTGAGTCGCCGAACGTGGACTCGCTCCACGCGTTCACGCGACCTGGCGTGGATCAACTGCACACTCCGCAAGCCACGGGCAGCCTGCCGCGTCGAGCGCGGCGAACACCCGCTCGATGATCACCGCGCGTCGGTAGCGCAAGAGGTTGGCGCTGACGCGGATGATCCGCCAATCGAGCGCGGTGAGCTTCGCGTGCCGGTCGATGTCGTGGGCGAATCGCGCCGGATCGGTCCAGTGTTGCTCGCCGTCGTACTCGACGCCGACGCGGTGCTCCTCCCAACCCATGTCGATGCGGGCGAACGGATATCCCGCCGCATCGCGTACCGGAATCTGCGTCTGTGGTCGGCGAAACCCGGCGCGGACGAGTGCCAAGCGGGTCCGGGTCTCCTGCGGTGACTCGGCGCCACCGTCCATCAGCTCGAGCACCGTCCTGAGTTGCGCCAGTCCTCTTGCCCCGCGGTGTGATTCAACCAGTGGGCGCACCGTCCCCGCGGGCACTCCACACGAGTTGGCCAACGCATCGACGCGGATCACGGCCTTCTCCAGACCCTTTCGGCGTCCGAGGTCGTACAGCGTGCGGGCAGGGGTCGTGACGGGTATTCCCTCGACGGTCGTCACCTCGTCGTCGCGCAACACCTCGCGATGGACGACGATGTCGTTGGCGCTGCCCTCAGTCCTGGTCAGCTCGGCCGGTTCGCCGCCGTTGATCCACAGCGAGCCGTGCAGCGCGGCGGCGGACAACCCCGCGACCGTGGCTCGGCGGCCGGACCATAGCCACGCGGCAACCGCGCGACGCTCTGCGGTGAGCTCCACGCCCCGCGGCAGATAGACGTTGCGGTAGATCAGCTGATTGCGGCTGTACAACGTCCGTTTGGTGAACTCGCCGCGGGCGATGGCCTCGGTGCCGAGGAACGGTTCCAGTAGTGGGCGCATGCGATCACGAAAACACCGATCGCTCGTCATCGCGTTCGCCGCGGGGCCCGTACTGGCCCTCTCGTGGATGGCCGCGGCACTGTGCACAACCCGGCGCACAACCCGCCGAATGTGGACTTCGTCTACGCCTGATGGCATCGAGGCGTGGATCAACTGCACATTCGACGGCTACGTCGGCACGCGCAGGCTCAGTGAAAGCAACAGCCGCACATCGGGATCGGCCAGCGTGATGTCCAGTGCCTCCTCGATGCGGCGCACCCGGTAGCGAACGGTATTGGGGTGCACGTGAAGCCACTCGGCGGCCAGTCCGACGTCACCGAATGCATCGAGGTAGGCACGCAGGGTGTCGACGAGCGCCGGATCCCTCTCGCGCAGTTCCCGCACGCGTGGATCGACGAGCCGCTCGTCGGCGCTGATCATCGTGACGATCTCGTCGAGCACCACCGTGGTACGCGCCTCGGCGAGCGAGGTCACCTGCCCGATGGCGCCGGGGTGGCGTTCGGCGCTGTCGAGGACGCGGTCGACCTCGGCGCGGGCAGCCGCCACACCCGCCAATCCGGCTGGGGGACTGGCGATCACGGCCCGTAGGTCCAGTCCGAGTTCGGTGTGCAGGGCGCCGATCGTGCCGCGAATCCACGACGTCACCGACGCGACCTTGCCGGTGTGCGGGAACAGCACGTACACGCGTGACCGGCCCGCCGCCACCTGCGCGTCGCGTCGGAACGCGCTGGCGCTCAGCGCCAGGACGTCGGCCAACCGGCCGGGCGCGCCCCGTGCGCCGTCGAAGCCGATCACGGCGACCCGGCCGTCGACGGCGATGCCGAGTTCGATTGCCACGCCGGCGACCTGAGTCTCGTCGAGCCCGCCATCGCGCAGGCCGAGCAGCTGCTGTACGCGCACCGAGTGCATCGATGGTGCCGCCGCCAGTCGCGACATGATCCTGGCGGCCAGCACACCAGCCCCGCGCAGCACGTCGTCGGTGTCGTCGGCCAACGGTCGGGTGCCTGCCTGCAGCCAGATGGTGCCTGCAAACACCGGTCCGTGGCGCCGGTCGGCCGCCACGTGGTGGATGCCGACGGCCCGGCGGGGGCGCAGTCCCAGTTCGGGTCGGGCGTCGACGCTGACGACGTCACCGGTGGCCCGCAGGGCATTGAAGATGCCTGCGCGACCGATCCACTCCAGGTGCTCCGGTGGGCCTGCACGGCCCAGGATCGACAGCCGCCGCAGGTCGTCGGCCTCGTCGTTGGACGCCGAGTAGGCCAGCACGTGGGACTGGGCGTCTTCGATGCTCACCATCCCGTGTGTGCGGTCGGCGATCGACTGCGCCAATCCGAAGAGGTCGGTGCTCGAGTCGTACAGCGGATCCGCGCGGTCGCCGTGGTGCTCGAAGACGTGATCCACCAGCCGGTACAGCCGCTCCCAGCGGGCCCGCGGCTCCACGGCGACCACGGCCGTGCCCGCGGCGACCGCGCGGGCCACCACGGCGTCCGACGGCTCCTTGACGAAGATCGCGGCGGGTGCGCGGTGCTTCGTCTGCTGGACCAACCAGGCGAGCACGTCGTCGTCGCCGACCCCGAGAATGAAGAACACGTCGGCCGACTCGGCGCCGACCGCGAGGCCGAGCCGGACGTCGTCTGCGTCGATGAGGGCGGCGGAAGCCACGGGCAGGTCCAGGCCACGGGGGGCGTCGACCAGGGTCACCATGGTCGCGTCCAGTGCCAACAGCAGCTGACCCAGCCCGACGCCGACGGTCGTCACATTGTCGGATCCTACCTGCAGATCATCGCAACCTTGTCCGATCGGCCAACGGCTGACAGGCTCGCGCGGGAGACCCTAAACACATGAGCGCATCCGTCTCCGCCGTCACCGACGTCCCAGCTCCCACCAACGAGCCGGTGCACGAATACGCACCGGGAAGCCCCGAACGCGACCGCATCCAGAAGGCGCTGACCACGCTGGCCGCCGAGCAGATCGACCTGCCCCACGTCATCGGCGGGAAGCACGTCATGGGCGACGGCGAGCGCATCGACGTCGTTCAGCCGCACCGCCACAGCGCCGTCCTCGGCACGCTGACCAACGCGGGCCACGCCGAGGCCACCGGCGCGGTCGACGCCGCCATTGCCGCCAAGGACGCGTGGGCGGCCATGCCGTTCGATGAGCGGGCCGCGATATTCCTGCGAGCCGCCGACCTGCTCGCCGGACCGTGGCGCGAGAAG
This sequence comes from Mycobacterium sp., assembly GCF_040509115.1. Classification (GTDB taxonomy): domain Bacteria; phylum Actinomycetota; class Actinomycetes; order Mycobacteriales; family Mycobacteriaceae; genus Mycobacterium. The sequence continues at coordinate 9,935 of NZ_JBEVLO010000213.1, forward strand.
CTCGCCGCCGCGACCATGCTCGGCCAGTCCAAGACCGTGTACCAGGCCGAGATCGACGCGGCCTGTGAGCTCGTCGACTTCTGGCGCTTCAACGTCGGATTCGCCAGGGAACTCGTCGCGCAGCAGCCGATCAGCTCCCGCGGCGTGTGGAACCGCACCGACTACCGACCGCTCGAAGGCTTCGTCTACGCGATCACGCCGTTCAACTTCACGGCCATCGCAGGCAACCTACCGTCGGCGCCTGCCTTGATGGGCAACACCGTCGTATGGAAACCGTCCGTCACGCAGACCTTCTCGGCGTACCTGACGATGCAGCTGCTGGAGGCCGCCGGCCTCCCGCCCGGTGTGATCAACTTGGTCGCCGGCGACGGCTACGCCGTGTCGGACGTCGTGCTCGGCGATCCGCGGTTGGCGGGTATCCACTTCACCGGCTCGACCGCGACCTTCCAACACCTGTGGCGCGAGGTCGGCACCCACATCGACCGCTACGACACCTACCCGAGGCTGGTCGGCGAGACCGGCGGCAAGGACTTCGTGGTCGCCCACAGCTCGGCGCGTCCAGATGTCTTGCGCACCGCCCTCATTCGCGGTGCCTTCGACTACCAGGGGCAGAAGTGCTCGGCCGCATCGCGGGCATTCATACCGCGGTCGGTGTGGCAGCAGATGGGCGACGACTTCCTCGGCGCCACCGAACAACTCGCCTACGGAGACGTCACCGACCTCTCCAACTACGGCGGCGCACTGATCGACGAGCGGTCCTTCACCAAGAACGTCAAGGCCATCGAGCGGGCGAAGGGCGCGCCCGGGGTCACGGTCGCGGTCGGCGGCGAATACGACGACAGTGAGGGCTACTTCGTCCGGCCCACGGTGTTGCTGTCCGACGATCCCACCGACGAGGCATTCTCGACCGAATACTTCGGACCCATCCTCGCGGTCCACGTCTACGACGACGACCGTTGGGACGACGTCCTCGGCGTCGTCGACGCCGGCTCCAAGTACGCGCTCACCGGCGCCGTGATCGCCGACGACAGGGCGGCCGTGCTGGACGCCCAGACCCGGTTGCGCAACGCTGCCGGCAACTTCTACGTCAATGACAAGCCCACCGGCGCGGTGGTCGGCCAGCAGCCGTTCGGCGGGGCACGCGCGTCGGGCACCAACGACAAGGCGGGTTCCGCGCTGAACCTCCTGCGGTGGACCTCGGCCCGATCCATCAAGGAGACGTTCGTCCCGCCGACCGATCACGCCTACCCCCACATGGAGAGCTGACATGAGCGTCTTCCAGAAGGTCGCACGGCCTGCCATCCTCGCCGCCGCCAGGTCCGACGGGCTGCGTCGCACGGCGGAGCGGATGCCCGTCACCAGGCGGGTGGTGCACCGCTTCGTGCCGGGCGAGACCGTCGACGATGCGTTGGCTTCGGTTGCGGAACTGCGTGATTCGGGCCGACTGGTGTCCATCGACCATCTCGGTGAGGACGTCACCGACGCCGAGGCCGCGGAGACGACGGTGCGCGCCTACGTCGGTCTGCTCGATGCCCTTGGCCAACGCGGCGAGACGGCCTCTGACCCCCGACCGCTGGAGGTGTCGCTCAAGCTGTCCGCGCTTGGGCAGGCGCTGCCTCGCGACGGGGAGAAGATCGCGCTGGAGAACGCCCACGCCATCTGCACGACGGCCAGGGACGTCGGCGCGTGGGTGACCGTCGACGCCGAGGACCACACCACCACCGACTCGACCCTGTCGATCGTCCGCGAACTGCGCCAGGACTTCCCGTGGCTGGGCACCGTCCTGCAGGCGTACCTCAAGCGGACCGAGGGCGACTGCGAGGAGTTCGCGGGCGGTCCGGTCGGCTCGTCGCTCGAGCGCTCGTCGACAGGCGCGCGCATCCGATTGTGCAAGGGCGCCTACGACGAGCCCGCATCGGTGGCCTACCGCGATGCAGACGAGGTCACGGACTCCTATTTGCGGTGCCTTCGCGTGCTGATGGGCGGCGAGGGCTACCCGATGGTCGCCTCACACGACCCGGCGATCATCGACGCCGTGCCCGCCTTGGCTCGCGAATTCGCCAGGGGTGTCGACGACTTCGAGTATCAGATGCTGTTTGGCATCCGCGACTCCGAGCAGCGTCGCCTAGCCAACGGCGGCAACCACGTCCGGGTCTACGTGCCGTTCGGCACGCAGTGGTACGGCTACTTCGTCCGGCGGCTCGCCGAGCGTCCCGCCAACCTGACGTTCTTCCTGCGGGCACTGGCCGAGCGGCGTCGCTGAGCAACTATCGCAGGTTCGGGCCTAGGCTGACCGCCTCCCCCAGAGGTGCGCTTGCGTCCACACAGCCGAGACACCGCCGAGCAGGCGAGTGCACGCAAGCCTAGGTCGAGAGCTTCTCCGTGATGTCAGACCGCAGGGCCTTCTTGTCGATCTTGCCGACCTGGGTGCGGGGGAGCGCATCGATGATCTCGATCCGCTCCGGCCACTTGTACTTCGCAACACCGAGGGCCTCGAGGTGGTCTTGGACATCGGGGATCGTCGGTGCGTGGCCGACGATGACGAGATAAGCGCACACGCGTTCGCCCAGTGTGGCGTCGGGCATTGCCACGACCGCGACATCGTCGACCGATGCGTGTTGGCGTAGCAGAATCTCGAGCTCCTCGGCATTGATCTTTTCGCCCCCACGGTTGATGAGATCCTTGATCCGTCCCTCGATCGACAGGTATCTCTGTTCGTCGTGGACCTCGATCCGACCGCGGTCTCCTGTGCGGTAGAAACCGTCCGCGGTGAAGGCCACCGCGTTGTGCTCGGCAGAGGCAAGGTATCCGGGGATCGTGTACCAGCCGCGGCAGGCTAGCTCTCCGACGACGCCGTCGGGAACTTCGTTCTCCCCGTTGGGATCTAGGATACGGATCTCGTCGTCTGCGGTCAGGGGCGTGCCGACGGTCCTTGCGCGAAGGTCCCTCGGGGAGGTGAGCGGCGTGAGAGTGAATAGGCCTTCGCCCATTCCGAACGATTGTCCCACCCAGGCCCCGAATCGTTCGACGCGGGTGAAGACCTCGTTTGGCACTTTGGCGCCGGACAGGATGACGGTACGGAGGTGCTCGGCAGCGGGAGGATATTCCTCGGACATTATCCAGCTGAACATGCCGTGACCGAAGATCGTGTCGTTCACATGGTGCTCGCTCATCATCTGAAGCGCCACGGTCTTGTCCGGGGGCGGCAAGACCAAACATCCACCGACCGAGTGCGTTCCGTGCAGACCGCAGGTGATGCCAGCGTTGTGGATGAACGGACCGGCATGGCAGGTGACGCTGTGCTCATTGCGTCCGAGCGCCTGCGCCCAGGCGCGGCCGTTGTTCCAGTACTCGCCGTGGAGTCGGGGAATCACCTTGGGAACGCCGGTGGTCCCACCCGAAAGCTGGTACACGGCCACGTCTTGCGGACCGATGTCGGACTGCACGGCCTCGATTGGCAGGCGGCCGGCGTCCGGTTCGATGGATGACCCGAGCTCCTCGATTCGGCTGACTCCGGTACGCGTCAGGGACGCATCGCCGCCGACGGTGAACAGGTGAGTCAGTGTGCCGCTGATACGCGCCTGCTCCCGAGCGAAGTCGACCATGTCGAAGCGCTGCGGCTGGGAGTCGTCGACGATGTGGCCGACTGCCCCCACCAGCTCGGCTATGTGACTGATCTCGTGTCCGCGATGACCGGCAAGAGTGGCGACCGGCAGCGCGCCTGCCTTGAGTACGCCGTACCACGCCACGACAGCAGCCACGCTGTTGCCGACCTGAAAGAGAATCGGATCGCCTGGGCGGATACCGCTCGACAGCATGGACAGTGCGACTTGGTCGCTGCGGCGATCGAGCTGCCGGTAGGTGATCGAGTCACGAGGATCGATGACGGCCGTTCGGCTACCGAAGCGGCCCGCGATCGAGTGGAAGCGCTCCGCCGTGGGAGTCTGGCTCCACAACCCCTTCTCGAGGAAGTGCGCGACCCTGTCTCGTGGATGAGGCACGACGCGCGATTCGGCCGATTGCTGCATTCAGCTATTCCTTTGCGCTGGTGACGGCAGGCGTCGAGTGAGGGTGTCGATTGACACGTTGATCATTGGACTTCATGGTCGAAGACATTGAAACCCCTACTCGGACAGGCGGTGCCGATGGTCCATCTCGGGGCAGGGGACGACCTAGCGTTCGGACTCGGCACGGGTGCCACGGTGACCAGCGGGGGGCAGGGCTGACGAGGCGAGAAGCGCCAGTTTGTCGGCGTCGGCGGAATCGGCGTCGGGGTGATAAACGACGAGCATCATGCCTTCGGTCCCGGCGATGGCGAGCCTCTCGCGGTTCAACCGAAGGCCGCCCACCTGCGGGTGATCCAAATGAAAGTAGGACCCCCGCTGTCCGGCGACGTCGTGACGGTTCCACAGGTAGCGGAAGCGGGCGCTGGAAAGGCTGAGCTCGCCCACGAGCTCAATGAAACGGGGATCGTCGACATCGGCGATGGCCGCCTGGCGGAAGCTGGCGATCAGGCACGCAGTCGCCTCGTCCCAATCCGGGTAGAGCGTCGGCGCGTACGGGTCTTGGAACAAGTCGCGGAGCTGATTGCGACCTACCGCGATATGAGTGTCGAGAGCGGAGGCCAGTTCGTTGGCGGCGAGCACGTCAAAGTAACGGTCTTCGACGAAAGCGGGCTGCGTGAGCGTGGCCAGCAGCTTGACGATGCCTGCCGGTACGGACTCCTTGGGGGAGCGCCGTCGTTTTCTGCGCCTGGGATTGTCGGCTGCCAAGCCCAGCAGGTACGCGACACCCTCGTCGTCGAGTTGGAGCACGCGCGCAACGGATTCCAGGACTTCGCGCGACGGGTTCCGGTCGCGCCCACGCTCGAGGCGAAGGTAGTAGTCGGCACTGATGCCGGCGAGCATCGCGACCTCCTCCCGACGAAGGCCGGAGACGCGTCGCCCACCGAGGTCCGGAATGCCGGCTTGCTCCGGGGTGACGAGTCCGCGGCGGGCGCGAAGGTAGTCGCCGAGCGGGTTGGCCTTGTCAGACATACGTGCAGCGTATTCGGTTGCGCGGGTGTGTGAGGGGGCCCTGTCATCCCCCCGTCTCACGGGGGCACTGGTTGGCGTCGCTGCCCGCGAGCAGCATCGGTGACGACCCGAGAATCGACGTCACCACGATAGGGAACCCCGGTTCCCGCACTGCAAAGGAATCCGACCATGAGCGCGCCCATCAATCGGCAGATCGTGCTTGCTGCACGTCCGGTCGGGAATCCCACCGAAAGCGATCTAAGGGTCGTCGAACGGGAGGTTCCGGTGCCAGGTGATGGCGAGATCCTCATTCGCAACCTGTTCATCTCGTTGGACCCCTACAACCGGATCATGATGGGCAACGCGAATAGCGACGCCGTCGCCATAGACATCGGCCAGACGATGACCGGCGCCACCGTGGCGGTCGTCGAGGAGAGCAAGAATGCCGACTTCGCCGTTGGCGACCACGTCGTCAGCATGCTGTCGGGGTGGCAGGAGTACGCGGTATCCGGCGGTTGGGATCTTCGAAAGATCGATCCCGAGCAGGCGCCTCCGTCGGTTTCACTTGGCGTGCTTGGCCATACGGGTTTGACCGCGTGGGTCGGCTTGACCGAGATCGTCGACCCGAAGCCGGGCGGCACGCTCGTCGTCACCGCCGCCGCCGGGGCAGTGGGCTCAGCCGCGGTGCAGATCGGAAGGCTCCGCGGACATCGAGTGGTAGGTGTCGCCGGTGGGCAGGAGAAGTCGCGCTACCTGCTCGACGTCCTCGGCGTGGACGCCGCAGTCGACTACAAGGCAACGGATTTCGCCGAGCAGCTTGCGCGCGCCGTCCCCGGCGGCATCGACACGGTCTTCGAGAACGTCGGCGCATTCATGTTGGAGGCCCTGCTGCCCCACCTCAACCTCAACGCGCAGATCGTGGTCAGCGGCATCATGTCGCAGATCACCGCGACGGTGCCACCAGCCGGGCCCGATCGCGTGCCGGATCTTCTGCGGGCGGTGCTGTATCAGACTCTCACCATTCGGGGTTTCGCCCTGCCGGATTACTTGGGCAGCTTTCCCAAGTTCATCGCCGAAGTCGGGCCGTGGGTGGCTGACGGTCGAGTCAAGTACACCGAGGACATCGTCGACGGTTTTGAGGCCATTCCGAGCGCCTTCATCAAGATCTTCGAGGGCCGCGCGCTCGGAAAGGTGATCGCCAAGATCGCCTAGCGCACCGACCCGTAGCCGCCGCCAGCCAATCTAGGAAGGACTCGTAAATGCCGAACATGCCCGCAGTTCTCCTTACGGAGGACCGCCAGATCACCCTCGCCGATCACCCGGTGCCGACTCGACGGGCTGATCAAGTGATCGTGGACGTCGATCTCTGCGGGATCTGTGGCAGTGATCTTCACGCACCGGGCCTGCCCCAGGTTTATGTGGGCGGTGTCGTGATGGGGCACGAGGCGGCAGGCACGATCAGCTGGGTGGGTGATGAGGTCGAAGGCTGGACGCTCGGACAGCGGGTCGCGATCAACCCCAACGGGAACGTCGATGACACCTGTGCGCAGTGTCGCGCCGGACGTCCGAACTTCTGTCGACAAGCCACCATGGAGACTGCCCTAGGCCTGCAGTTGGACGGCGGGCTGGCGGCGCAGATGGCGGCGTTCCCGGGCACCTTGCGGCCGGTGCCCGATTCGATGACACGAATTGCTTCGGCGTGGGTGGAGCCGACCGCTACCGCGCTGCACGCCATCAACCTCGCCGGTGAACTGGAGGACAGAACCGTCGTCGTCACGGGTGGGGGACCCATCGGCCAGCTCGCCGTGCGAATCGCACGCAGTCGCGGCGCAGGGCGACTGGTGCTGGTCGAGCCATCGCCCGAACGGCGGGCTTTCGGGGTGGCGTCGGGCGCCGATGAGATCGTCACCCCCGCTGAGGCGGCTGACCTGATCGGAGACCTCCACGCTCACGTCGTGGTCGAGGCCTCCGGCAGCGGGGCCGCGTCGGCGCTGGGTCTCGAGGTGCTGGCGCCGGGTGGTGTCTTCGTGGTCGTCGGGGCGGGGGAGGGCAACGTCCTGGACTCCGGCCCGGTGCTGCTGAAGGAGCTGCAGGTGCGCGGGTCGTTCGTTTACACCCGCGAGTTCGACGACGCGATTTCGCTGCTCGCCGGGGGATGCATCGACGTCGACGACCTGACCTCGGTGGTGGCGCCGCTGGAGGAGTACCGGAACGCGTTCGACTCGCTGCTCGACGCGTCGACCATGAAGGTCCTCATCTCACCCCGGGGCTGACGGAACGGCCGTCGCGAACGTCCGCGGCGGCGTGCTCGGCCACTTGACACTTGCGTTTGATCATCAATGGTAACGACGAATTTCGGCGTCGTGGAGGCACGACGCACTATAGAAGGCGGCAGAGCATGTCACTTGTAATCGGGGTCGACGTCGGCGGCACCTTCACTGACGCGGTCCTCATCGACGACGCAGGCGGTGTGGTCGCGGCCAAAGTTCCATCGACGCCGCCCGACTACTCCGTCGGGGTGTTCGACGTACTGCGGGCCCTGTCGCAGGAGCGTGGGGAATCGATCGAGGGGATGCTGGCCGACGTTCACCATCTGGCACATGGGACCACGTCATCGCTGAACGCGTTGGTCACGGGAAACGTCCCCAAGGTGGGATTTCTGACGACGCTCGGGCACCGGGACTCGATCTTCATCATGAACGTCGAGGGCCGCTATCTCGGGCGCTCGCCCGAGGAGTTGCAGGACGTGATGCGGCAGAACAAGGCCCACGCGCTTCTCCCGAAAAAGCTTGCCGTCGAGGTCACCGAGCGGATCGACCGCGACGGTCGGGTGGTCGTGGCGCTGGATGAGGCAGGGGCCAGGGCCACCATCCGGGCGTTGTTGGATGCCGGCGTCGAAGCGATCGCGGTGTCGCTGCTGTGGTCGTTCCGCAACCCGGTGCACGAGCAGCGACTGCGTGAGCTCGTCCACGAGATAGCGCCTGACATGTTCGTCGCGCTGTCCAGTGAAGTGAGCCCGCGCATAAGGGAATTCGCCCGAAGTGCCACGACCATCATGAGTTCCCAGATCGGCCCCGGCCTCCGCGCGTATCTGGGGTCGCTGAAGTCCACCCTGCGGGAGAACGGTCTCGCGGGACCGTTGCTCGTCATGCAGAGCAATGGGGGCGCAGTGGCCGCCGCGGAGGCGCCGGGGACTGCCATCAGCACGGTCGGCTCGGTGCTCACGGGTGGTGTGGTGGGCGCGGTATCCCTGGCTCAGCAACTCGGACACTCCAACGTCATCGCCACCGATGTCGGTGGCACCACCTTCCTCGTCGGGCTCATCGTCGACGGTGAACCGGTGCGGGCGAGCAACACGATCATCAATCACCATCCGATCAACGTGCCCACGTTGGAAGTCCACGCCATCGGGTCCGGTGGTGGAGCGGTGGCCTGGCTGGACGCCGGCGGCAATCTTCAGGTCGGCCCGCACAGCGCTGGTGCAGTACCCGGGCCGGCGTGCTACGACCAGGGCGGCTTGGAGCCGACCAACACCGACGCCAACCTGGTGCTCGGCATCCTGAGCGATCGTGGCCTGATCGGTGGTCGCAAGGCGCTGTCCATGGCAGCGGCGCGGACGGCGATCCGCACCAAGATCGCCGACCCCCTTGGCCTGACCGTCGAGGAAGCGGCAGCCGCCATCTACGCCGTGCAGAATTCGCAGACCGGCGACCTGCTGCGCAAGACGGTCGTCGAAGCCGGTCACGATCCGCGCGAGTTCGTGCTCTACGCCTTCGGCGGCGCAGGGCCTGCCCATGCGGCCAGATATGCAGCGGAGGTGGGCGTCGGCACGGTGGTGATACCACTTGGTCAGGTGGCCTCGGCGTTCTCTGCATACGGGTTGGCGTCCTCCGATGTCGTGCTGGCGGCCGAGCTGTCCGATCCGTCGAGCGTCCCACTGGACCCGGACCGCGCAGCCGCGAACTTCGCGCGGCTGGAGGCCCAGGTGCTCGATGGCCTCCGCCGACAGGGCCTGGATTTCGCGTCCATCGACGTCGAACGCGAACTCGACATGCGTTACGCCGCGCAACTCGCCGAGGTGACGACACCCGTCGGAAGCCACGACATCAACCCGGCAGTCCTTGGTCGGGCCACTGAGACGTTCGAGCAGCGCTACGCAGCCCTGTACGGCGCGGGGTCGGGTTTCAGTGCCGCAGGCATTCAAGCGATCACCTATCGGGTGCGGGCCACGGGCGTGCTGCCGTTCTCGGCGGCGCTGCCGGAGATCAAGTCCGCCGACTCCACCGACCCGGGGGGAGCCCGTGTTCGAAGTCGCCCGATCTGCCTCGACGGCACGGTGGGATACGTCGACACCGACGTCTACGACTACCGGGGTCTGCTGAGCGGTCACGTCCTCACCGGGCCCGCCGTCATCGAACTTCCGACGACCACCGTGGTCGTGCCCGCCGGTACGACCGGCACCATCGACAGACTCGGCAACCTGGCGATCACGCCGAACTAGGAGATCACCCATGACCGTTCCCGTTCCCGGCTCCGAACTGTTCGAAAGCCGCCCCATCGATCCCGAACAGTTCCGGCGCGAGCTGCCCGAATCGCTTGCGGTGCACAATGTCTCGCAGGAGCAGGTCGACAACCTGGATCCCCTCACCTATGAAGTGGTCAGGCACCGGCTCTGGTCCGTCACCGACGAGATGGGGGAGGCGCTCAAACGCATGTCCGGATCTCCCATCGTCGTCGACGCGAATGACTTCGACTTTGCTATCAGCGACGAACTCGGGCAGGAAGTCCAAGTGGGGCTCTACAACACCATGCTGGTGGGTGCTGTGGACCTCGCGATCTACTGGACACTGAAGAATCGGGAGGTGCGCGAGGGCGACATGTTCCTGTGCAACGACCCGTGGGTCGGGGGTGGGCTGCACCAGAACGACGTCATCGTCTTTCAGCCGATCTTCGCCGACGGTCAGCTGTTCGGGTGGACCAGTGCGGTCTGTCACGAGCCGGATCTCGGCGGCGTCGGCCTCGGATCCTTCTCGATCGAGGCGCAAGACGTGTTCTCCGAGTCGGTCCCCACTCCACCGGTCCGAGTCGTCCGCGGCTTCGAACTGCAAGACGACATCGCCGATCTCTGGGTGCGGCGCTCGCGTGTGCCGATGCTCATCGGACTTGACCTGCGCGCCAAGATCGGAGCCAGCAACGTCGGCCGTGAACGGCTATTGGCCGTTGTGCGGCAGTACGGCGCCGACACCGTCAAGGCCGTCATGAAGCGGATGATGATCGACGCCGAGAGTCGGCTCCGCACCAAGCTCACTTCGTTGCCCGAGGGAACGTGGCACGCCACTGGCTACCAGGATCAGTCCGGCGCCCGGGACCGCGGTTTGCACAAGATCACCGTCGCGATGACAAATCGCAACGGACACTTGACCTTCGACTTCCGCGGCACGGATCCGCAGACAGGAGTCATCAACTGCACCTACGCGGGGATGCGCGGTGGCGTGATGCTGGCACTACTGCCGATCCTCGCAGCCGACATCCCGTGGTCCGCGGGCGGCCTCATGCGCTGCTTCGACCTGATCTCTGAACCGGGCACCCTGAACAATGCGACCTTCCCCGCGGCAGTCGCTCGGGGACCGATCGGCCCCGCGTGGATGACCGGATCCTTGGTTGCCGAATGTCTTTCGCAAATGCTCGACCAGTCCCTCACATTGGGGGAGAACGTTCAAGCGACCTGCTGCGGAACGCACGACGCCGCCCTGCTGGCCGGGCTCGACACCCGCCACGACCAACCGGCACCCTTCATCAACGTCGTCATGGAGGTAATGGCAGGCGGTTATGGCGGCCGCCCCGATGCCGACGGGCTGGACTCCGGCGGCCTCGCGTGCATCCCCATGGGCAGGATTCCCGATGTCGAAATGACCGAATTCCTCTACCCGGTGCTTGCATTGTGGCGTCGCGAAGAACCCGACACCGGCGGTCCCGGTCGACATCGCGGCGGTGTCAGCGGCTCGTTGGCCATGATCTCGCACGGTTCCTTGTTTCCCTTCGGCGTTCTGCAGGCGACGTCGGGGAAGGCGGTCTCGCAGAACAACGGGCTCTCAGGCGGTTACCCGGGCAACAGCGCGCGCAGCCTCATCGCGCGCAACGCAGAGGTGGCGAAGGCATTCGCAGCAGGAACCATCCCGACAAGCCTCGAGGAACTCGGCGCGGCGCGCCAACTTCTGCAGTGCTACGAGAACACCGGCATGGGTGTCGATGACGTGTTCTTCCTGCAGTGGCAAGGTGGCGGCGGGTACGGCGACCCGCTGAAGCGCGATCCCGCATCCGTCGCGCGAGATCACCGCGAGGGCAGAATCACCACCGCCGGGGCGGCCGAACAGTACGGCGTCGCGCTCGACGACGCATCGAACATCGACGTGTCAGGTACGGCCGCGCTCCGTGTGCACGCCAGGCGCGAGCGGGAAGCTCGTTCGTCCGATACTGCGGATGCCCCGATCCTCGACCTCGTGGGGGCTCGCAGGCTCAACGACGGTCTCGTGGAGGTTGAAGTCGACAATGCGAGGCGCGTGGCGTGCTCGAACTGTGGGCGACAATTGGCCGCCGGCGAAGCCACGACCTTGGACCTCGCGATGTACGAAGGTCCTTCCAGCACAGCGGGTCCGCAGATCACGTCGGCGCCGGAGAACTATGTCGACGCGCCCATCGTCTTCCGGCAGCTGTGCTGCCCGGGGTGCTGGACCGCGGTGTACTCGGCTGTGGTGCCTGCTGACCATCCTGACCATGCGATCGAATTGGCATCGCTGCTGGCCGGCCGGTCTGCGTGACCACCGGGGCGCCCGGCGCGACACCAGGCGACGCAGGGCAGCGGGTCGCGGTGGTCACGGGAGGCGCGGGTGCGATCGGGTCCGCCATCGTGGCTGCGCTTCGGGGCGCGGAGCATCGCACGGTCGTCCTCGACCGCCGAGGAGGAGATGTGGTGTGCGATCTCGAGTCGGAGTCGTCGACCAACGACGCCGCGGCCGAGGTGTTGGACCGCTACGGGCGGTGCGACGTTCTGGTCCATTGCGCGGCGCACTTCGAATCCATGGCGCTCGGCGATCTCGACCTCGCAAGGTGGCGGCGCGTGCAGGCGGTCAACGTCGAAGCGCCCCTGCTGCTGTCGAAGGCGTTCAGCCCTGGCATGGCCCGGCGCGGATTCGGCCGCATCGTCTTCATCGCCTCGGACACGCTGTGGTCGCCGCCGGACGCGCCCTTCCTGCCCTACGTCGCGAGCAAGGGCGCGATTCTTGGCGTAATGCGCACCCTCGCAGTTACTTTGAGTCCCCAGCGCATCGCCGTCACCGCAGTGGCGCCGGGGCTAACCGATACGCCTGGATCGAGAAGTGTCAACGATTCCGGTCAGATCGATGCTGTGGTCGCTCAACAGGTCATGAAACGACCTCTGACTCCTGAGGACACAGCACACGCCGTGGCATTTCTCGCGTCTGACGGCGCGGAAGCGCTGACCGGACAGGTCCTCGT
>NZ_JBEVLO010000214.1:0-9005 GCF_040509115.1 Mycobacterium sp.
GCTATTTCGCCGGCTATGCCACAAATGGTGATCGACTCCCTCGAATGGTTGGTTGGGCGGCCGCCATCGGAACGTTGCGTTCGCGCATGACGGCGTCGGCCCGGCGTTGGTTTGTAGCCGGATTACCCGGCCGCCAAACACTCGTGGCGCTGGTCACGCTGACCGAGGGGTGGGCGCGGTGCACCGGCCGGGAGCGGCCAGTAGGCTCACCGGCCATGGTCAGGCTCCTCGGTGCTCTCGCCGTGTCGTTGACGGCGCTCCTGGTCGGCCCGCTCGTCATCAGCACGCCCGCCGCGACGGCGGACGTCGAGGTGCAGCCGGTCGGCACCGTTCAGATCCCGGCGGGTCCCGCGCCGGCGTGGATCGTCGCTGACCTGGATTCCGGGCAGATCCTCGCGGGTCAGGACCAGTACGCCAGGCACGCACCTGCCAGCACCATCAAGGTGCTCCTCGCGCTCGTGGCCATCGACGAACTGCCGCTGGATGCGACGGTCGTCGCCAGCGCCGCCGACGCCACGGTGGAATGCAACTGCGCAGGGGTCAAGGCCGGGCGCACGTACACGGCTCAGGAACTTCTGGACGGTCTGCTGCTGGTGTCGGGCAACGACGCCGCCAACACGCTGGCGCACATGCTGGGCGGCCCCGGCGCGGCCGTCGCGAAGATGAACGCCAAGGCCGCCGCGCTCGGTGCCGTCGACACCCAGGCAGGCTCGCCCTCGGGTCTGAACGGTCCCGGCATCGACGGCTACACGACGCCCCATGATCTGGCCGTGGTGTTCCGCGCCGCGCTGACGAACCCGGTGTTCGCCGCGATCACCGCAGCGCCGACGGCGCCGTTCCCCGGTGACGCGGGCCCGGTCACGCTCGTCAACCAGGACGAGATGCTGGGTCGCTACCCGGGCATGCTCGGCGGCAAGACGGGATTCACCGACGTTGCACGCAAGACGTTCGTCGGCGCCGCGCAACGGGACGGCAGGCGTCTGGTGGTCGCGATGATGTACGGGCTCGTCGTCGAGGGTGGGCCCACCTACTGGGATCAGGCCACCAGCCTGCTGGACTGGGGCTTCGCGCAGGACCGCGCGGTGAGCGTCGGCGCGCTGTAGCGGTCGATACCCGACGGAGACCTGATCGCGCGCTTGACGAGTCCTCGCCTGCATACGCTCGCTCATCGTGCGAAGACTCTTCGCGGCGGCGGCGCTCGCCCTCGGCACGGTGCTGACCGCGACCACCGCACCCGTCGCTCTGGCCCAACCGGACATCCCTCCGGCAGGTGCGGTCGTCGCACCGCCCGATGGCCCCGCCCAGTCCTGGTTGGTGGCCGACCTGGACACCGGCCGGGTCCTGGCGGCCAAGGATCCGTATGCGTTGCGGGCGCCCGCGAGCACCCAGAAGATCCTGCTGGCGCTCGTCGTCGTCGACCACCTCGATCCCAACTCGTTCGCGAGGGCCAACCGGTCCCACGAACGCGTGGAATGCTCGTGCGTCGGGCTGACTCCCGGCCAGCCCTACACCACGCGCCAACTACTGGACGCACTCCTGATGGTGTCCGGAAACGACGCGGCCAACATGCTGGCCGACATGCTTGGCGGGCAGCGGATTGCGGTCGCCAGGATGAATGCCAAGGCGCAGCAGCTCGGTGCTCGCAGCACCCGTGCGAGTTCACCGTCGGGGCTCGACGGTCCCGGCTGGGAGTCGGTGACCACTGCTCACGACCTCGCCGTGATCTTCCGTGCCGCCCTTGCCAATCCGTTGATCGCGTACATCCTGCGGCAGCCTTCGGCCCAGTTCCCCGGCAAGACGATCACCGCGCAGAACGAGCTGCTGAGCCGCTACCCTGGCGATCTCGGCGGCAAGACCGGGTTCACGAATCTGGCGCGAAAGACCTACGTCGGCGCGGCGCAGCGCGGTAATCGTCGCCTCGTCGTGGTGCAGATGTACGGCACCGGCGACCTCTACGGCCAGGCGATCGGGCTCCTCGACTGGGGGTTCAGCCAGCCCTGACCGGGCTCTCCAGCCCACACCCACGCCACCGGAAGCGCAGGCATCCGGCTGGCGCGACTCGACGGCCATGGGTACGGCCCCACGGCCGGTCAGCCTCAAGTAAGGTCGCCCTAACTTAGCGCGCGGGGCGGTCCCGGGCGCCCGTGGAGAGGGAGCCACCGTGACCGGTCAACGCGACTTCTCGCTGATCGTCGCCTACGGCACCGACATGGGGAATGCCGAGGACGCCGCGATGTCGTTCGCCGAGGCTGCCGCGGCGGCGGGCATCGACGCCAGCGCCGTCGAACTGAACCAGGTCGACGTCTCGGAGCTGCAGTCGGCGACGCACTTCGTCGCCGTCACCTCGACGTTCGGCGACGGCGAGTTCCCCGACAACGCCGCGTTGTTCTGGGAGTCGATCAGCGCCGAGACCGAACGGCTCGAACACCTCGGCTTCGCCGTCCTCGCGCTCGGCGACAGCTCCTACGAATTGTTCTGCAACGCAGGCAAACTCCTAGACGAACGCTTGGAAGCGCTCGGCGCCACCCGGTTGGCCGACCGCGTCGACGTCGACGGCTTCTACGAACAACCGGCCGCGGCGTGGACCACCGACGTCGTCAAGGCCCTTGCCGCCCAGCACACGACGACCGCGATCGCGGCGGCAGTGCCCGCGGCCGATCCGTCGGTGCCTGCCGAGCCGACGGCCAGGGAGCGCAACCAGGCCGTCGAGGCACGCCTCGTCGTCAACCGCCCACTGACGTCGCCGGAATCCGACAAGGAGGTCCGACACTACGAGATCGACCTCACCGGATCCGGAATCGCCTACCACGCCGGAGATTCGATCGCGGTACACGCGCCCAACGACCCCGCCCTCGTCGAGGCGATACTGACTCACCTGGGCCTCGGCCCCGACCATCGCGTCGCTCATCACGACGAACCGCTCGGCGTCCTTCTTGCCGAACACCTGGAGATCCGCACCCCGTCGCGCGCGCTGCAGGCGCTGGTGTCGGCGCGGACCAAGGACGCCGACGCGGCTGCAGGCCTGCGCGGCGATCACGTCCCGACGCCGGGCTCCTGGGCGTACGGCAAGGACGTGCTCGACCTACTCAGACTCGCCGATCTCACGGTCGACGAGGTCACCGACACCCTGCGGCCCTTGCAGTTTCGTGACTACTCGATCGCGTCCAGTCCGCTGGTCCACCCCGACCGCGTGCACCTCACCGTCGCCACCGTCCGCTACACCGCAGGCGAGCGCACCCACGGCGGGGTCGCCTCGACCTTCCTGGCCGAGCGCGGCGACGAGCTCCGGGTCCACCTACGTCCGAATCACAACTTCCGGCTGCCCGCCGACGACATACCCATCATCATGATCGGCCCAGGCACCGGCATCGCACCCTTCCGCGCCTTCCTGCAGGAGCGCCGGTCCACCCAGGCGCAGGGCCAGTCGTGGCTGTTCTTCGGCGACCGGCGACGCGCCAGCAGCTTCCTCTACGGTGACGAGCTCGAAGGCTTCTTGCAGGCGGGCACGCTCACCCGTCTGGACCTGGCGTTCTCCCGCGACGGAGCCGACGGCGAGCCGAAGACGTATGTGCAGCAGCGGATGTGGGAGAACTCGGCCGAACTGTTCGGTTGGCTGCAGGACGGCGCGCACGTGTACGTGTGCGGCGACGAGAAGCGGATGGCCAAGGACGTCGACACGGCGTTGCACGGCATCGTGTCCCGCTGCGGCGGCTTGGACGCGTCAGCCGCCCACGCCTACGTCAACGATCTGATCAAGAGCCACCGCTACGTCCGCGACGTCTACTGACCCGGATCCTCTCGCGAGCGCTAGAAGACGCGTCCGCGCAGCACCACCAGGTCGGGGTGGGCGAGCACGTCGGCACCGCCGCGCGGGTCTGTGGCGTAACAGACCAGATCGGCCGACGCGCCGTGCGCCAGCGCGGGTCTGCCGAGCCAGGCCCTTGCGTCCCAGCACGCCGCCCCCAGCGCTTCCGTCGCACTCATGCCGACGGTGGTCAACGCGTCGACCTCGTCCGCGATCCGGCCGTGGGCGACCGTCCCACCCGCATCGGTGCCCGCGTAGATCGGCACACCCGCATCGTGCGCGGCGCCGACGCGCTCCTTGCAGGAGGCGTACAGGTCGCGCATGTGCTTGGCGTAGGTCGGATACTTGGCCGCCGCGTCGGCGATGCCGGGAAAGTTCTCGATGTTGATCAGCGTCGGCACCAGCGCAGTGCCGTGGTCCAGCATCAGCGAGATGACGTCGTCGGTGATGCCGGTGCCGTGCTCGATGCAGTCGATCCCCGCCCTGACGAGGCCCGGTAGGGCATCCTCGCCGAACACGTGCGCCGTGACCCTGGCCCCCTCGGCGTGGGCAGCGGCAATCGCGTCGACGAGTACGTCATCGGACCACAGCGGGGTCAGGTCGCCGATGCCGCGGTCGATCCAGTCCCCGACCAGCTTCACCCAGCCGTCACCCCGGCGCGCCTGCTCGGCGACCACCGCGGGCAGTCGCGATTCATCCTCGACGTCGATTGGAAGGCGGGGGATGTAGCGCTTGGGTCTGGCCACGTGTTTGCCTGCCCTGATGATGCGGGGCAGGTCGTCGCGATCGTCGAGACTGCGGGTGTCGATGGGTGACCCGGCGTCACGGAGCAACAGCGCCCCGATGTTCCGCTCGATCTCGGCCTGCGTGACGGCCTCGTCGAGCTCGGTCGGCCCGTGCGGTCCGAGCCCGACGTGGCAGTGCGCGTCGACAAGGCCGGGCAGGATCCAGCCATCCTCGAATACCGTTTCGGCATCGGCGACGGGCTCGGCGCTGAGTCGGCCCCGCGGCCGTCCCCCGCCGGGCGGGCCCTCATCGACCACCCACCATTCGACGGGTTCACCGTCGGGCAGCCCACGGCCCCGCAGGTGCAGTCTCATCCGCTCGTCGCCGTCATCGCCAGCAACGGGCCTACTTCTGGCCGGGGAACTTCAGCTTCGACAGGTCGAAGTCCGCCAAACCCGGCGGGAGTTCGTCGAGCCCCTTGGGCATGTTCGACAGATCGGGGAATCCGGCGGGCATTCCACCGCCGACGCCGAGCGGGTTGGCCACCTTCGGCGGGGTCGGCCCCCTCCCCTTCTGGCCGCCCTTCTTCTTCCCGGCCTGCTTGTTCTTGCCCTTGGCGGCCTTGCGTGATGATCCCTTGCGGCCGAACGGCATTCCCATCTGGCCGGCCATCTGCGACATCATCTTGCGGGCTTCGAAGAAGCGGTCGACGAGCTGGTTGACCTCCGAGACGTTGACCCCGGACCCGTTCGCGATGCGCAGCCGCCGCGAGGCGTTGATGATCTTTGGGTCCGCCCGTTCGGCGGGCGTCATACCGCGGATGATGGCCTGCACGCGGTCGAGCTGGGTGTCGTCGACGGCTGCCAGGGCATCCTTCATCTGGCCTGCACCGGGCAGCATGCCGAGCAGGTTGCCGATCGGACCCATCTTGCGGATCGCCAGCATCTGCTCGAGGAAGTCCTCAAGGGTGAGCTCACCGGAGCCGATCTTGGCGGCGGCCTCCTCGGCCTTCTGCGCGTCGAAGACCTGCTCGGCCTGCTCGATGAGGGTCAGCACGTCACCCATGCCGAGAATGCGGCTGGCCATTCGGTCGGGGTGGAAGACGTCGAAGTCGTCGAGCTTCTCGCCGTCGGAGGCGAACAGGATCGGCACGCCGGTGATCTCGCGCACCGACAGCGCAGCGCCACCGCGAGCGTCGCCGTCGAGCTTGGTCAGCACCACGCCGGTGAATCCGACGCCCTCGCGGAACGCCTCCGCGGTGGTGACGGCGTCCTGGCCGATCATCGAGTCGAGGACGAACAGCACCTCGTCGGGGTCGACGGCGTCCCGAATCGCGCCGGCCTGCGCCATCAACTCTTCGTCGATGCCGAGGCGGCCCGCGGTGTCGACGATCACGACGTCGAAGTGCTTGGCCTTGGCCTCGGCCAGGCCCGCGGCCGCCACCGCAACCGGGTCACCCGTCTTCATCTGCGCGATGTCGACGCCGCCAGGCGAGACCCCGGGATTCGGCGCGAACACCTGAACACCCGCGCGCTCACCGACGATCTGCAGCTGGCTGACCGCGCCGGGCCGCTGCAGGTCGCAGGCCACCAGAAGCGGCGTGTGGCCCTGGCCCTTGAACCACTTGGCGAGCTTGCCCGCCAGCGTCGTCTTACCCGAACCCTGCAGGCCTGCGAGCATGACGACCGTCGGCGGTGTCTTGGCGTAGGCGATCGTGCGGGTCTCCCCGCCGAGGATGCCGACGAGTTCGTCGTTGACGATCTTGACGACCTGCTGCGCGGGATTGAGCGCGCCCGACACCTCGGCGCCCTTCGCGCGGTCCTTGACGCGGCCGATGAACGCGCGGACGACGGGCAGCGAGACGTCGGCCTCGAGCAGCGCAAGCCGAATCTCTCGGGCGGTGGCGTCGATGTCGGCGTCGGTGAGCCGGCCCTTGCCCCGCAGGCCCGACAGGGCCCCGGTCAACCGGTCGGACAGGGATTCAAACACGTGATTAGCCTAGCTGGCGACCAACTAACTAGCCTCCGACACCTTCTTGGCGGGGCTCGGGGCGGGCAGCACCTCGTAGAGGTCGTGTTCGAGGCGGTCCCTGGCGGCGACGTAATCCGCGGCATCGTCCGCGGCCTGGCCAGTCACCAGCGACGGCACGACCAGCCCGAAGACGTCCACCACCGAGGAGCCCAGCGTCGTCACCTTCGCCCACGCGATGTCGAGACCGTCCCGCTCGATCGCCGCCGTCAGCCGCGCCAGCAGCCCAGCCCGGTCCGTGCTGCGGATCTGCAGGATGAACTCGCCGCGCGACGAACCCTCGAACCACAGGATCCTTGGCGGCGCGGGGGCGTTGATGGGCACCGCGTGCGGCGCCTCGCCCGCCTTGGTGGTGTTGGTCGCAGCTGCGTCCTGGTCGCGACGCTCCAGCGTGCCGATGACGTCCAGGTCCCCGGCCAACGCCAGGGTGAACTGCTCGCGAAGCAACTCGGCGGCGGGAGGCGAGCCGAAGTGCGGCGACACGACGAAGGTGTTGATGGCCACGCCCTGGTGACTGTTCACCGACGCCGAGTGCACCCGAAGCGAATTCAGCGCCATCACCCCCGCCGCCTTGGACAGCAGACCCCTGCGGTCGGGGGCGATCATCGCGACGTTGAAGACGTAGGGACTGTCGGTGCCTGCCAACTCGACGTGAACGCCGCCATCTTCGGCCAATGCGACGTGCCGCGGATCGATCGGATCGGGCTGCGGCAGCGGCTCGCCTGCCATCACCAGACGACAGCGCCGCACCAGATCGCCGAGCAGCGAGGCCTTCCAGTCACCCCACACGCCTGGACCGGTGGCCAACGAGTCCGCCTCCGCGAGGGCATGCAGGAGTTCCAGCAGGTTCGGGTCGCCGCCGAGGGCATCCACGACGCCCGCGATGACCTTCGGGTCCTGCAGATCGCGGCGCGTAGCCGTGTCGGGGAGCAGCAGGTGATAGCGGACGATCTTGGACAGCACCTCGACGTCCGTCGGCCAGAGACCGAGCCGGGTGCCGATCTGGGTCGCCAGATCGGCACCGATGACGCTGTGGTCACCGCCGCGACCCTTGCCGATGTCGTGCGCCAACGCGCCGAGCACCAATAGATCCGGGCGCGCCACCCTGGTAGTGAATGCACTTGCGCGGGACACGGTTTCGACGAGATGACGATCGACGGTCCAGATGTGAACGACGTCGCGCGGCGGCAGATCCCGTACCGCTCCCCATTCCGGGAAGAGCCTGCCCCACAAACCCGTTCGGTCCAGCGCCTCGACGACCGCCACCGTCGCCGGTCCCGCGGCGAGCATCACCAGCAGGTCCTTGAGAGCCTGGCGGGGCCACGGCGTGCGCAGTTCCGGCGCCGTCTCGGCAAGCCGACTCAACGTGGACGCCGACATCGGCAACCCGGTGGTGGCCGACGCCGCCGCGACGCGGAGAATCAGCCCGGGATCACGCTCGGGGCGAGCATCGCGGGCAAGCATCACCTCGCCGCCGTACTCGATCACGCCCTCGTCCAGCGGCCTGCGCATGGGACGGCGCAGTGCAGCGAAACCGCGGCGCGGCAAGGCGTTCGACGCGGTTCGCAGACCGGCATCGACGTAGTAGCTGATGGTCCGCGCCGCGTCGCTGAGCATGCGGGCCAGGTCGAAGCGGTCGCCAATGTGCAGTGCGGCGCCGATCTCGTCGGCGTACTGGGCCAGCAACATCTCCCTGCCGCGGCGGGACACGCGGTGCAGTTCGGTACGCACGTTCAACAGGGCGAGATGGGCGTCACCGAGTGACCCGGTGGGAGATGCGAGCGAGCGACTGGGATAGGCATCGGCCAACTGCGCGATGGCCAGCGCGTTGAGCAGCTGCACGTCGCGCAGGCCACCACGCCCGTTCTTGAGGTCGGGTTCCGCCCGGTGGGCGATCTGGCCGCTGCGGTCCCAGCGGGCCGTCGTGTGTTCGACGAGTTCCTCGAAGCGGGAGGCGATTCCGGTACGCCATTGCCTGCGCGCGCCGCCCACCAACAACGTCGACAAATCGGAGTCGCCCGCGATGTGTCTGGCGTCGAGCATGGCCAGGCCCGCCGAGATGTCCTCGCCGGCGACGGTGAGCGCCTCCGCCACGGTCCGCACACTGTGGTCGATGTGAATGTTCGCGTCCCACAACGGATACCAGAGCAATTCGGCCACCTGCGACACCACGTCGAGAGGCATGTTGTCGTGGACCAGGGTCAGGTCCAGGTCGGAGAACGGCAACAGTTCGCCACGACCGAGACCGCCGGTGGCCACGATGGCGAACCCGCTGGTGGGGGTGATGCCGATCTCGGATGCCTTGGTGGTGAGCCAGAATTCGTGGAGATCGAGAAGTGCGTCGCGCAGCGCGGCGGAATCCAACCGCGCGCCTCCGCTGAGAAGCTGCTCGGCGGCGGTGGCCAGGTCATTGGCCGGACGCGACGATCCCGCCGCCGGGGCCTCC
>NZ_JBEVLO010000215.1:0-6664 GCF_040509115.1 Mycobacterium sp.
TCGTGGTGGATGACCCCCCACGGGTACTGGGGCCCGGTCGAGACCATGTGGCGGCGCGCCGCCAACGCTTCGCGCAGTCGGTGATCGGTCCCCCGGCCCAGCACGATCCCGGCGCGCACCAAGACCGACGGCAACGAGGACTGCCCGAAAAGGCGCTCGCATTCGACTTTGTGCAGGGCATACGGATGCTGCGGATGCGGCGTCAGTTGCCGCGCTTCGGTACTTGCAGTTTGCTCGGGATCTACTCGCGGGCCGTAGACAGTGACCGAGGACATAAAGATCGCCCTCTTCACCCCAGCGGCTTCGGCAGCAGCGATCACGTTGGCGGTGCCGTCGACGTTGACCCGGCGCATCTGTTCCACACCCTCGCGGGAATCGAGCGCAAAAGCACTGTGCACCAGAAGATCGATGCCATCGAAAGTGGCGAACGCCCGAGCGAGCGCGTCAGGGTCGAGCACATCGCCGCGGACAAAACTGACTCCCGTTGGCAACTCAAGCGGTGCAGTACGACTGAAGCCGACCACCTCGTCGCCGCGGCCGGCGAAACGCGCAGCAGCCGTGCGACCGACCAGGCCGCTTACTCCGGTGACGAGGACACGCATCCAGACCCTTCCATCGAACCACTACATAGCTTACTAGGTATACCATCGCGCTGAGACGCGTGTCACTTCGCCGACTCCCCGGGGTCGGTGCCAACGCACTCTCAGCGGTGGTAGGCCTCCCGGGCGCTTTTAGCTGCCAGGGAGTGCGCCACGATGGCCTTGGCGGCGCGGTCCCGCAAAGCTTCCGGTCTACCCATCAGCACCCCGTTGGCGCGCGCCCGCCGAAGCAGCAGATGCGCCGGGTGCTCCCAGGTGAAACCGATGCCGCCGTGGACCTGGATGGCACCTTGGGCGGTTTCGATAGCGGCATCGAGCGCAGCGGCTGCGGCCAGGTCGACGAGGTATTCCGATTCCGGGTCGGTGACGTCGACATCGCACGCTGTCAGCACCAGGCTACGAGCGCCCTCAAGTGCCACCAGCATATCGGCGCAGCGGTGAGAGATCGCCTGGAAACTACCGATGGCGCGCCCGAACTGTTCGCGTTCCCCCGCCCAACTCACCGACATCGCCAATGCGCGTGAGGCGACCCCGACCGAGTCGGCCGCCACAGCGAGCAACGCCGACCGCCGGGCGTGGGTTAGAGCACGTTGGAGTCGGTCACCGTCGGCCAGAATCTCCGCAGGCGCACCGGACAGCGACACCGCCGCGATGGTCGACGTCAGATCTAAGGGTTCTTGCGCAGCCACAGTCACACCCCGGGCACCGGGGTCGACGGCGGCCAGCACGATTCCGTCGTCCCGGCCGCGGGCCAGCACCAGCAGCACTTCGGCCACGGGCGCGCCGCTGACCACCGGCACGCTTCCGGTCAGGCCCTGGCCATCCCATTCCGGCAGCTCCAGGCCATCGGTGATCCATCCCGAATCGTGCACAGGCACAACGAAAGCTGCTCGGGCTCCGCCAGAAATTCGCGCGACGACGGCGCTGGCGCCGACCTGGACGGCCAGCTCGAGCGCGGCCAGGGTGGGCACCAGGGGTGCAGGTGCCAGCGCCTTTGCAGTCTCCTCGACCGCGGCGTAGAGCAGTCTCGGGTTGGCTCCACTTCCACCAAGAGACTCCTCGACCGCTAGGGCCGGCAGGCCGAACTCGACCAGTGCCGACCAGACGCGCGGGTCAAAGACCCCTGCGGTGCGGCTCCGCTCGAGCGTCGTCGAGACGTCGACGCTGGACTCCAGGGCCTTAGCAAGCACCGCACGCAACTCCGCCTCATCCTCATCGGTGACCGCAAGCGGAGCACCGGGAGACCCGACTGCGGTCCGGGTTCGCTCCCCGCGGTGCGATGGCAGACCAAGAACGTTCTCCGCGATGGTATTTCGCTGGATCTCGGCGGTACCGGCACCGATGGTGGTAGCTCGGCTCATCAGGTATCCGTAGGTCCACCGACCCTGGTCGATGGCATCTTGGGCGCGACTGCCCAGAGCGGCGTAGGGTCCGGTGGCGCGGAGCGCCAACGTATGCAGGTGTTGCTCGAACTCGCTTTTGACCAACCGGTTCACCGAGGCGACACCACCGGGATCCTCGCCTCGCAGAACGGCCGCTAACGCGCGGGCGCTGTTGGCGGCAATAGTGCGGACGCCGGATTCCACCCGCGCGATGTCCTGCCGTACCAGGGGATCTGCGTCGAGTCCTTGCGAGAATGCCAAAGCCAGCACCCGATCGGCGGTGCGGCGGTATTTGAACTCATCGGCTAGGAACGCGGTGGCACGTTCATGTCCCAGGGACGTCCGCATGATGGACCATCCCTCACCTTCGCCCCCGACGCGGTTCTCGACTGCGACCGCCACATCGTCGAAGTACACCTCGGCGAAGTGAGCGCCGCCGCTGATGTCGTGGAGCGGACGGATCGTGATGCCGTCACTGTCCATCGGGATTAGTAGGTAAGTGATGCCGTCAGCGCTGCGCCCCGGCTCCCCAGTACGGACTAGGGCAAACATCCAGTCGGCGCGGTCGGCCATGGTCGTCCACACCTTTTGACCATTGATCCGATAGACATCGCCGTCGCGGACCGCTCTGGTCGACAGTGACGCCAGGTCGCTGCCTGCACCCGGTTCGGAAAAGCCCTGACACCAGAACTCGTCGGCCCGCAGCAGTGGCGTGAGGAAGCGCTTCTTCTGTTGCGGTGAACCGTGTTTGATCAAGGTTGGCGCCACAATGAATGACAGTGGGCACGGATGTGGGGGCACCCCGGCCGCTGTCGTGAGGCGGTAATAGTCAAGCTGATCTTCCAGTGACAGTTCCAAGCCGCCGACTTCGCTTGGCCATCCTGGGCCGGCGAGATGATGGTCGACGAGCTCAGCGTGCCAAGCGCGAGCCACGGCGATCCGGTCCGGTTTGACACCAGTGCGTTTCGCGGTCTCGGCGGTAGCGGCTGACCGTTGCCCGTAGTCGGCGAGCAACTGCTCAAGACGCGGTCGCCAAGTTGTCGATTCCATGCCGGAGTCAGTTGTCATCGTCGATGACCAGTGCGAGCTCGGGGCAAGCGGCTACGCCCTCCCGCGTCGCTCGCTCATCACCCGGGCTGACCTCATGCGCCTCCAATGTCGAATAACCGGAGTCGTCGATCGGGAAGAGATCGGGATCGGCGGCGTAGCACTGGGCGTGCCCGGCGCACTTCGAGGCTTCGAGACGAACTTTCATGACAACCCTGCTTTCCCGGTAGCCCGCTAGGTGGTACTTCCGTCCCTAGATTGGCGGCCACATCGATAACTAAGTTAACTCTCTCGAAGGTCATTGTGTCCACTTCCGGTACCTCGCGCGTCGGTCCGCCGCCGGCGAGATCAACCGACGCGGAACGAGATCGACTTCGTCTGCTGGAACGCGCGAAGGCCGTCTACGCCGTATTCGCGGCCGATGCCGCTGCGCTTATATCCGCCGAAAGGCAACTCGGGGTGCATCCCGCCGGCGCCCCCGTTGATGGCCAAATACCCCGACCGGATCCGCCGGCACATGGCGAAAGCGGTCGCAGTGTCGGCGCTGTAGATGTGCCCACCCAGCCCGAAGGGGCTGTCATTGGCCATGGCGACAGCCTGGTGGTCGTCGTCGAACGCCATGACCACCCCGACCGGCCCGAAGATCTCTTCTTGCGCAATCCGCGCGCCATTGTCCACACCGATCACGACGGTGGGGTCATAGAAGAAGCCGCGATCCAAGCCTGGCGTACGGCGGCCACCGGTAACGACCTCCGCACCGCTGTCGCGTGCCATGTCGACGTACTGCTCGACCTTACGGACCTGCGATTCGCGGATCAGCGGGCCCATCATGACGCCCGACTGACGGGGATCACCTGTCTTGACCATTGCCATCGCAGCGGCCAGGCGGGCGACGAATTCGTCATAGATCGAACGGTGTACCAGCTGGCGCGTACATAGCGCGCACCCTTGACCGGCCTGAACCGTGAGTTGGGCGACGGTATAGGCCACCGCGGCGTCCAGGTCGGCGTCCGCGCGCACGATGAGCGCAGACTTCCCACCGAGTTCGAGCAGAGTGCGGGTGATGTTGGGCGCGGCCTGGGCGGCTATCAGCCCGCCGACCCGATCGGAACCGGTGAAACTGATGACGTCAAGCCGCGGGTCTGAAGTCAATGCCTGCGTTGCCTCGACATCCCCGGAAACGATATTGAGCACGCCCGGCGGAAGGTCGGCTTCCTCGGCCACCTCGGCAAACAAGAACGCCTCCAGGGGCGTCATCGGGCTGGGCTTGAGGACCATGGTGTTCCCGGTCACCAGCGCGCCGCCGAGCTTGGCGAGATTGAGGAAGAACGGAAAGTTGTAGGCGCTGATGGCGCCGACGACGCCGCACGGCTCACGCAGGATGACGCCGCTGCCCACAATCGCGCCGCCCGATAACGGGTTGACGACTTCGAGCCAATCGCGGTCGGCCTGTTCAACGCCCCACGCGAAGTGCTCCATCGCCACGCCGACGTGAAATGCTGACGCCACCGCAGGCAGCGCACCGGTTTCGGCGGTCACCAGGCGGGCGATCTTCGCGCGACGGCTGTCCAGTGCGTCGTAAAGGCGCTGGAGATGCCGCTTGCGTCCTGCTCCACTCATCGTGCCCCACGGACCGGTGTCGAACGCGGCGCGCGCGGCGGCCACGGCCGCCGACATCGAGGAAGCATCCCCGTCATAGCCGATTGCGACGACATCTTCGGTTGCCGGATCGATGACCGTGTTCTGCACGGCCGTGTCGTCGAGCCAACACCCGTTGACATACGGGCGAAAGGTTCCTGGGCCCTCAGTCGGGAACGGCTCAACCTTCGCGACGGCGGTTTCGCTACCGACTGTCATGACGAACCTTCTTTCCATGAACTCCGATCGGGGGCATCAAATCAGGTTCCTTCATCTATAACTTGGTTGGATATGTGTCAGCATATCTGGCATTGTGCGGTAGCACACACACAGTCATCTCGAACGTCAAGAGGAGAGCCATGACACGCGCACTACTGGAGGGAAGTGACATGGTGGCAGACCACCCGCTCGTGGTGTTGTTGGATGGCAATGCCCAGTTGCCGCGGGAGATTCTGGGCAACAAGGGCTACGGCATCGATGCCATGCGCCGCAACGGCCTTCCTGTACCTCCGGCGTTCTGCATCACCACCGAGGCGTGCGCACAGTTCTTCGCCGACCCGCAACAGGCGATGTCTACCCTCTGGCCGATCGTGCTCGACCGACTGGGCTGGTTGGAGACGGAGACCTCCCGCACCTTCGGACGCGGGCCCCGCCCGCTCCTGGTCAGCGTGCGCAGCGGTGCCGCCCAGTCCATGCCCGGCATGCTCGACACCGTTCTGGATCTCGGTATCGACGACGCGGTCGAAGACGCTCTGGCTCAGATGATCAGCCCGGCCTTCGCCCAAGACACCCGCGCCCGGTTCTGCCATATGTATCGGCGAATCGTGCTCGGCGATGATCAGCGACGTTCGGTGCCCGACAATCCCCTCGACCAGCTACGTGGAGCTATCGAAGCAGTGTTCTCCTCGTGGAACGGTGCCAGAGCCAACGCTTACCGCGCCCACCACGGCCTCGATCAACTCGGCGGAACAGCGGTTGTCATTCAAGCCATGGTGTTCGGAAACATGGAGCGCAAGTCCGGCACCGGAGTGCTGTTTAGCCGGAACCCCATGACCGGTGACAACGAGCCGTTTGGCGAATGGCTCCCGGGCGGCCAAGGCGAAGACGTGGTCTCGGGCAATTTCGATTGCGAGCCGGTGAGCGCGTTGCGCACCGAACAGCCCCAAATCTATGACGCGTTAATCGAGTCGGCGCGCACTCTCGAAGGTTTGGCTACCGACATCCAGGACATCGAATACACCGTCGAAGAGGGCAAGCTGTGGCTGCTGCAGACGCGGGTCGCCAAACGCTCAGCGCAAGCAGCGGTGCGACTGGCGCTGCAATTGCGCGATGAAGGGTTGATCGGTGATATCGACGCCCTGCTGCGAGTGAGCCCGGCACACATTGAGACATTGCTGCTGCCATCACTGCAGCCTGAAACCCGCCTGGCCGCACCCTTGTTGGCCAAAGGCCTGCCGGCCTGCCCCGGGGTGGTGTCGGGCAAGGCTTTCACCGATGTCGACGAGGCGCTCGATGCCGCCGACGACGGCGAGGACGTCATCCTCGTTCGGACCTCCACCTCCCCAGACGATGTCCAGGGAATGTTGGCCGCCCAGGGAATCGTCACCGAAATCGGCGGGGCGACCAGTCACGCTGCGGTCGTCAGCCGTGAGATCGGGAGACCGGCGGTCGTCGGCTGCGGCCCCGGCGTTGCCGCCCATCTCGACGGCAGACTCGTGACCGTCGACGGCGGCGCCGGCGAGGTGCGCGAAGGCATCCTTGAGCTGACTGCGTGGTCGGAGAGCGACTCCCCGGACCTGGCACGGCTGGCCACGATCGCCCTCGCACACAGCCCACTGCGCGCCCACGCCAGCGGTGACTTCCCACTATTGAAAGCTAACTCCGACAACACAATCGGCGAACTCATCGCCGACGGGACCCGCGACGTGGTCTCCCCCACCCCCTTGATCACAATGCTGACCGCGATCCGTCTCCAAGCCGAGAAGACGGCAGGCTGAC
>NZ_JBEVLO010000216.1:0-5911 GCF_040509115.1 Mycobacterium sp.
GCTGGAGATACTGCTCACGATGACAATTTCGGGAGATGGTCTCGATGATGTCGTTGCTCAAGCGGTGGCGGGTGATCGAGGCGCACTCGAAGAAGTGCTGGGAACCATCCGGCCGATCGTGCTCCGGTATTGCCGGGCGAGGATCGGGTCAACGGAGCGGAGTGGGTTGTCAGCCGACGATGTGGCTCAGGAGGTGTGCTTGGCCGCCATCACGGCGCTGCCGCGCTACAAGGATCAGGGACGACCGTTCCTGGCCTTCGTATACGGCATCGCTGCTCACAAGGTCGCTGACGCGCACCGCGCCGCCGGGCGCAATCGTGCCGAAGCGACCGACACGCTCCCGGACCGACCGTCGACCACGGCCGGCCCCGAGCAGATGGCGATCGACTCCGAATCAGCCGCCCGCATGAGCAAGCTGCTGGAGATCCTGCCCGAGAAGCAGCGCGAGATCCTGGTGCTGCGCGTCGTGGTGGGGATGAGCGCCGAAGAGACCGCAGAGGCCGTCGGAAGCACGGCAGGTGCGGTTCGCGTCGCCCAGCACCGGGCCCTGGCCCGGCTGAAGTCCGAGCTGAACGGAATGGGGCCGCACGATGCCTGATTTCGATCGCTGGAGCGCTGGCGGTGACCCGTCGCTCAACGAGATCAACCGAGCGGATCGCTTCATCGATGCGCTGTCGTCGAAGCAACCCGTGTACTCCACCGACAACGCGGAAGCGCAACTCGCGTTTCTGCTCGCCGACTGGCGCGACGGCGTTCGCGACACACCGGTCAGCACCCCGGTCAGCACGACCGATGCCGTCACGGCGCTAAACGACGGACTTTCCCGCGGTCGACGCCCCCGCCGCTCCTTCGCGGTCGTCGGGTCGGTCGCGGCGGCGATGCTGTGCATCGGCGGCTTCGGCACGGCCGTGTACGGCGCGGGTCCCGGCGACTCGCTGTACGGCGTTCGGACGGCGATCTTCGGCCAGAGCGAGGTGACGCGGGACGATCAGGTCGCGCTCGCCTCGGCGGAGCTGCAACAGGTGCAGCAACTCATCGACCAGGGAAACTGGGAGCAGGCCCAGGACAAGCTGGTCGCCTTGAGCACCACCGTGCAGGGCGTCGACGATCAGGTCGGCGACAAGCAGCAACTGGTCGAACAGTGGAATGCGTTGACCTACAAGGTGGTCGAGCAGGATCCGGCCGCCACGTTGCCTCCGGGTGAGCCGCTGCCGGTACTCCCGTCCTCCCCGCTGACGTGGCTGCCCGTGCCCGTCGTCGTCGACCCGTCGACGTCGCCGACCACTGACACGTCGGCCACTGACACGTCGGCTACTGAAACGTCGGGCACTGAAACGTCGCCTACTGAAACGTCGCCTACTGACACGTCGGGCACTGAAACGTCGGGCACTTCCGGTACCTCGGCGACGGACACGCCGACGTCCGGGGTGCCGCCGGAGGTTGTGCTGACGCCGCCGCCCTCGGACTCGACGACGACGGCACCGTCCACGACCACGACCACGACGGCGCCGACTACGACGACTACCAAGACGACGGCACCGACTACGACGGCGCCGACGACTACCAAGACGACGGCACCGACGACTACGACTACTACGACGGCACCGACTACGACGACGGCACCGACTACGACGACCACTACGACGGTGTTCACCCCCACGCGCGCGGCTGAGGCCCTCCCGTCGGCCGCGCCGTCATCGCCCGCATCCGCGGCACCGTCCGTAGCGCCGTCGGTTCCGCCGCCGTCGGCTGCTCCCTCCGTGCAGCAGGCACCGCAGTCAGTGGAGCCAAGTGTGACCGTGACCACAACGACGATTCCGCCACCGCAGGGCGGCAGCTGATCGATCGTGTGGCTGGAGCGGGTTGAGCGGGGGAGTCGGCTACGCCGTCAGCGATATCCGTCGGAATCGGTGGTGGCCTCGTTCAGCGAGGCATCCGCGTAACCACGGCAGTAGTCCCACGTGACGTAGGCATCGGGCTCCGGGTCGTACGCGGGCTCGTGCGGCCGGACCGTTCCGTCGACCAGGAGCTGCAGGAGGTTGGCCCGCAACATATCCCAGTCGTGGTAGTGGTCCTGCTGGCACTCGTCGCAGCAGACCACCAGGCCGCGAATGCCCTTGTGCGCCAACAAGGCTTCGTAGACGGCCAGGTCCGCAAGATCGGCCTCCACCGCGACGCGCTCCTGCGAGTCCAGAGGCTGACCTGGCTCGAGTGCGTCGAGGGCCGCCGAGGGATCGCACGGGTCGTCGGCGAAGGGGTCGGGCGGCAAACCCGGTGGCAGGTGGTCACGCACGCTTCCACACTACGCAGGGCCTCGGGTATCGCGCTAGCGGTCCACGGCGTTGTGGCGAGCGTGTCTTCTCGTCGAACGTCGCCGCCGATGCGGTGTGGAAACCAAGTGCGGGGCCCGATCCCGATAGGATGGACCCTTAGACCTGCGCCATCTGGAGGCCTCACCCATGTCGATCGCTGAAAGCAGCCTTCCCTTCGCCGTTCCGGTGCCGACCGGGGGTGATGATCCCACCAAGATCGCCATGCTCGGGCTCACCTTCGACGACGTCCTGTTGCTGCCCGCCGCCTCTGACGTCGTTCCTGCGAACGCCAACACGTCGTCGCAGCTCACCAAGCGGATCCGGCTCCGCGTTCCGCTGGTCAGTTCCGCGATGGACACCGTCACCGAATCGCGGATGGCCATCGCGATGGCTCGCGCAGGCGGAATGGGCGTGCTCCACCGCAACCTGCCCGTGGCCGATCAGGCCAGCCAGGTGGAGACCGTCAAGCGGTCCGAAGCGGGCATGGTCACCGACCCCGTGACGTGTTCGCCCGACAACACGCTTGCCGAGGTCGACGCCATGTGCGCGCGGTTCCGGATCTCGGGCCTGCCCGTCGTCGACGCCAACGGTGCCCTGGTGGGAATCATCACGAACCGCGACATGCGATTCGAAGTCGACATGAGCAAGCACGTCGGCGAGGTCATGACCAAGGCCCCGCTGATCACGGCGCAGTCCGGCGTGACCGCCGATGCCGCATTGGGCCTGTTGCGCCGCAATAAGATCGAGAAGCTCCCGATCGTCGACGGACACGGCAAGCTGACGGGGCTGATCACCGTCAAGGACTTCGTCAAGACCGAGCAGTTCCCGCTGGCCACCAAGGACAGCAATGGCCGGCTGCTCGTCGGCGCGGCCGTCGGCGTCGGTGCCGACGCGCGCGAACGCGCCATGACGCTCGTCGACGCCGGGGTCGACGTGGTCATCGTCGACACCGCCCACGCCCACAACCGCGGCGTGCTGGACATGGTGCACTGGCTCAAGACGGTCGCGGGTGACCGCGTCGAGGTGGTTGGCGGCAACGTCGCCACCCGCGCGGCAGCCGCCGCGCTCGTCGAGGCAGGCGCCGACGCGGTGAAGGTCGGCGTCGGACCCGGGTCGATCTGCACGACGCGCGTCGTCGCAGGCGTCGGAGCCCCGCAGATCACGGCCATCCTGGAAGCCGTCGCCGCGTGCGCCCCGCACGGGGTGCCGGTGATCGCCGACGGCGGCCTTCAGTACTCCGGCGACATCGCCAAGGCGCTGGCGGCCGGTGCCTCGACGGCCATGCTTGGCTCCCTGCTGGCGGGCACGGCCGAAGCGCCCGGCGAGCTGATCTTCGTCAACGGCAAGCAGTTCAAGAGCTACCGCGGCATGGGCTCGCTCGGCGCGATGCAGGGCCGTGGTGAGCAGAAGAGTTACTCGAAGGACCGCTACTTTCAGGACGACGTGCTCAGCGAGGACAAGCTGGTCCCCGAAGGCATCGAGGGTCGGGTTCCGTTCCGCGGGCCGCTGTCGACCGTGATCCACCAGCTCACCGGCGGTCTGCGCGCGGCGATGGGCTACACGGGTTCGGCGACCATCGAACACTTGCAGCAGGCGCAGTTCGTGCAGATCACGGGTGCCGGGCTCAAGGAGAGCCATCCCCACGACATCACGATGACGGCTGAGGCGCCGAACTACTACGCTCGCTGAACGACGCCGCCCGCCGACATTCCAGCAGCCCACCCGCTCGGACAGGAGACAGTGCCGTCATGCGTGACATGGTCGAAATCGGCATGGGCAGAACTGCCCGTCGCACCTATGAACTCGACGACATCAATATCGTGCCGTCGCGCCGCACGCGGTCAAGCAAGGACGTGTCGACGGCGTGGCAGCTCGACGCCTACCGCTTCGAGATTCCCGTCGTCGCGCACCCCACCGACGCATTGGTGTCGGTGGAGTTCGCCATCGAGCTGGGCCGCCTCGGCGGGTTGGGCGTGCTCAACGGCGAGGGTCTCATCGGTCGGCATGCCGACGTCGAAGCCAAGATCGCCCAGGTCGTCGAGGCCGCCGCCAAGGAGCCGGAGCCGTCGGTGGCCATCCGCCTGCTGCAGCAGTTGCATGCGGCGCCCCTTGATCCGGATCTCCTCGGCGCCGCCGTTTCCCGGATCCGCGACGCGGGGGTGACGACGGCGGTTCGGGTCAGCCCGCAGAACGCACAGGCGCTGACGCCTGCCCTGGTCGCCGCGGGCATCGACCTGCTGGTCGTCCAGGGGACCATCATCTCGGCCGAACGCGTCGCGCAGGCCACCGACGAATCCGGCGAGCCGCTGAACCTCAAGACGTTCATCTCGGAACTCGACGTACCGGTGGTCGCCGGCGGCGTGCTGGACCACCGGACCGCCTTGCACCTGATGCGCACCGGCGCTGCGGGCGTCATCGTCGGGTACGGCTCGACGTCCGGGGTGACCACCAGCGACGAGGTGCTGGGCATCAGCGTGCCGATGGCCACCGCGATCGCCGACGCCGCAGCGGCCCGTCGTGAATACCTCGACGAGACGGGCGGTCGCTACGTCCACGTGCTGGCCGACGGTGACATCCACACCTCCGGCGAGCTGGCCAAGGCCATTGCCTGCGGCGCTGATGCGGTCGTGCTGGGTACGCCGTTGGCTACGGCTGCCGAGGCGCTTGGCGACGGCTGGTTCTGGCCGTCCGCCGCGGCGCACCCGTCACTACCCCGGGGTGCCCTGCTTCAGGTTGCGCTCGGCGAGCGTCCCTCGCTGGATCAGGTGCTCAACGGCCCGTCCGACGACCCGTTCGGTTCGCTGAATCTGGTCGGGGGACTGGCGCGGTCGATGGCCAAGGCGGGCTACTGCGATCTCAAGGAGTTCCAAAAGGTCGGCCTGACCGTCGGCGCCTGACGCCCTTCTCGTCGTGCAGTCGGACGAGTTGTTTGGCGTCCGCTCGCGCCCCGAGAAAGTGCAGCTAGAGGCGTTACAGCTTTACAAGTTAGGGTCGCCTGTCTAGCTTGTTACCCGCCGGTAAGTTAATAATGGCGGAATGGGTCCTGACTACGACGTCCTGATCATCGGCTCCGGTTTCGGGGGCAGCGTGAGCGCCTTGCGGCTTACCGAGAAGGGCTACCGCGTCGGCGTGTTGGAAGCGGGCAGACGCTTCGCCGACGAGGACATGGCCAAGACGTCGTGGAACCTCCGCAAATTCCTGTGGATGCCCAAACTCGGCATGTACGGCATCCAGCGCATCCATCTTCTGCGCAACTGCATGATCCTGGCAGGCGCCGGTGTCGGCGGCGGGTCGCTGAACTACGCCAACACGCTCTACGTTCCGCCGGAGCCGTTCTTCGTCGACAGGCAGTGGGCGCACATCACCGACTGGCGCGCCGAGCTGATGCCGCACTACGACCAGGCCACCCGGATGCTTGGCGTCGTCACCAATCCGACGTTCACCGATGCGGACCGCATCCTCAAGGAGGTCGCCGACGACATGGGCGTGGGTGACACCTTCGTGCCAACCCCGGTCGGCGTGTTCTTCGGGCCAGACGGCGAGAAGACGCCGGGCAAGACGGTGCCCGACCCGTACTTCGGCGGCGCCGGGCCTGCCCG
>NZ_JBEVLO010000217.1:0-5247 GCF_040509115.1 Mycobacterium sp.
CGATGACCCTCTCCGGATGTTCGGTGAGGTCCAGCCACGTGAATCTGAGCACTTGCCAGTGAGCCAACGCGATGGCGTTCTGCCGCACGCGGTCGTTCTGAAAGTCGTCTGCGCTGGAGTGAAAGGCGAGGCCGTCCACCTCGATCGCCACCTTCGGGAGTGGAAATGCGACGTCGACCTTGTAGCCGGCAACGG
Source organism: Mycobacterium sp. (assembly GCF_040509115.1). GTDB lineage: Bacteria > Actinomycetota > Actinomycetes > Mycobacteriales > Mycobacteriaceae > Mycobacterium. The sequence continues at coordinate 196 of NZ_JBEVLO010000217.1, forward strand.
GGTAGTTCGCCTTCCACCCCGTGATACCCGCGCTCCTGAGCAGCCCGACGAGGATTCGCTCGGCTTCGGAGCGCGCGCCGCCGTCGGCAGCCTGGAGCAGCCGGCGTGCAGCGGGCGAACCGTGCCTGCCCTTGTTGCGTAGGTGCGCGTTCCACAGTGTCCGCAGCTCGACGTGCCGTTGTAGCGCCGAATCCATCACCTTCGGACCGCCACCGCGGCGGACGGCGGCCTCGATCACCGTCAACGGGAGAGCCGTCACTCGCAGTCCGTTGCGTTCGATCACGTCGGCGGGGTCGAGGTCACGCCTGCGTCGACGTACCCCAGGTCTGCCAGGGTGATTGCTCGCGCGCGGCACGGTGACCTCGACCAGATCGGGGGCAAAACGCGTCAGGTCCAACCACCACGCGGCGGCAAGTCCGCTCGCCGTCGCGCGGATGCCATGCGCCCAGACGGCAGCCCGGATTCGGGCGGCGTCGGTAAACGGTCGGTCGTCGGCGAAGTAGACGCCGCGGGAGCACCGTAGCCAGGATCCGGATCGAAGCTTCCGCTCGATCGCGTCCTGGCTCATGCCTGCAGCGCGCGCTTGTCGGCTGGTGATGACCCCGTCGTGGTGTCTCAGCAGGTCCTCGATCACGCCCTTTTGACGCGAGTGAGACGCTCGGCGGTTCCGCCGCCCGCGACGTGCGTGTTGGAACCCGCGCCGGCCGCGGGTAAACGTGCACAAATCGTTAGGTGCGGCGAATGCCAGACGAGCGCAGCTCCAAGTTGGCCAGGCCGCGGATCGCGATCGCATCGTCGCGGCGCCACGCGCCCACCGGGTCCATGCTCACCGAGGCAAGCTTGGCCAGCGGGCGGTTGGCCAGCGCGCGCAATGCCAGCAGTTGGTCGCCCGCGGGGGTCGCGGCCAGCGCGATCGCCGTCCACTTGCGGCGGAAGAACCGGATCCGCAGTACCAACCACGGCAGCCCGACGAAGAGGATGGGCGGCGCGGCCACCGCGATCGCGAGCACGATCGCCAGCCACGTCGCCGTGGTGTCCAGGCTGTGGCCCGCGCCTGCGATGTCGAGGGCCGCCGAGCTCGCCGCCCGCAACGGCTTGCTCAGGGTGTCGCCGATGAGTGGCACGTCCGAGGTACTGTCGCCCGCCGAGGTGAGGTTCTCCGCGACGCCGGTGGCGCCGTCGTTCACCTGTCTGCCGACTTCGGCGATGGACGTCACTGCGGAGTGCACCGCAAGACCGACGAACACCCAGACGACGATCCACAGAATGACGACGACGTCGCTGATCAACTGAACGAGCAGTCGGCCAGGAGTGGTGGCGTACGGCACGTAACGAGAGATCATGGATGTGATCCCAGCACAGATCGACCGATAGTCTGGCCCGATGCGCCCAGCTCTGACCGACTACCAACATCTGGCCAGCGGCAAGGTTCGCGAGCTCTACCGCGTCGACGCCGATCATCTGCTATTCGTCGCCAGCGACCGCATCTCGGCGTTCGACTACATCCTGGACACTGAGATCCCGGACAAGGGTCGGATCCTCACCGCGATGAGCATGTTCTTCTTCGACTTCCTCGACGCGCCGAACCATCTCGCGGGCCCCGCCGACGACGACCGCATCCCCGCCGAGGTGCTGGGTCGCGCGTTGGTGGTCAAGCGGCTGGAGATGATGCCGGTCGAATGCGTGGCCAGGGGCTACCTCACCGGATCGGGGATCATCGACTACCGCGCGACCGGCCGGGTCTGCGGCATCGAGCTCCCCGAGGGACTCACCGAGGCCAGCAAGTTCGCCGCGCCGCTGTTCACCCCCGCCACGAAGGCCGAGCTGGGGGCGCACGACGAGAACATCTCCTTCGACGCCGTCGTCGACCTGGTCGGTGCCGACCGCGCGGCGCAGCTTCGGGACCTGACGCTCGGCATCTACGCCCAGGCCGCCGAGCACGCTTTGAGCAAGGGAATCATCATCGCCGACACCAAGTTCGAGTTCGGGGTCGACGACAACGGCGACATGGTGCTGGCCGACGAGGTGTTCACCCCCGACTCCTCGCGGTATTGGCGGGCCGACACCTACCAGGAGGGGGTGGTGCAGCCCAGTTTCGACAAGCAGTTCGTCCGCAACTGGCTGACGGGCCCCGACTCCGGCTGGGACCGCGGCGGGGAACTACCTCCGCCTGCCCTGCCGCCCGACGTAGCAGAGGCCACGCGAGCGCGTTACATCGAGGCCTACGAACGCATTTCAGGATTGACGTTCGACGACTGGATCGGAGCCAAATGACCGGGACGCCGCCCATTGCCAAGCGGGTCGACCATCGCCGTGAACACCACGGCGACGTCTTCGTCGATCCGTACGAGTGGCTGCGCGATAAGGAAGATCCCGAGGTCATCGCCTACCTCGAGGCCGAGAATGCCTACACCGAGGAACAGACCGAGCATCTGGCGCCGCTGCGGCAGAAGATCTTCGACGAGATCAAGGCGCGCACCAAGGAGACCGACCTGTCGGTGCCGACCCGCCGCGGGGATTGGTGGTACTACGGGCGCAGCGTCGAGGGTAAGCAGTACGGCATCCACTGCCGTTGTCCCGTCGGTGATCCGGCGGATTGGACGCCCCCGCAGCTCGACGAGAACACCGACATTCCCGGCGAGCAGGTGCTGCTCGACGAGAACGTCGAGGCGGAGGGGCAAGCGTTCTTCTCGCTGGGCGCTGCATCGGTGAGCCTGGACGGACACACCCTCGCCTTCTCGGTCGACCTCACCGGTGATGAGCGATACACGTTGCGGTTCAAGGATTTACGCACCGGCGAGCTGTACGACGACGTCATCGAGGACATCAGCTCGGGAGCCACCTGGGCCGCCGACAACCACACGATCTACTACATCACCGTCGATGCGGCCTGGCGTCCGGACACCGTGTGGCGCCACCGCCTCGGAGCCGGAGAACCCGGCGAGAAGGTCCACCACGAGCCCGATGAGCGCTTCTGGGTCGCGGTGGGGCGGACCCGGAGCAACAAGTACGTGTTGATCGCCGCGGGTAGCTCGGTGACCTCCGAGGTGTTCTACGGCGATGCCTCCGACGCGGGCGCGGAGTTCGTCCCGGTGCTGCCCCGCCGCGAGTCCGTCGAATACTCGGTGGAGCACGCGATCGTCGGGGGTGAGGACCGCTTCCTGATTCTGCACAACGACGGCGCCGAGAACTTCACCCTCGTCGAAGCACCGGTCAGCGACCCCACGGCGTTCCGCACGCTGATCCCGCACCGGGAGGACGTGCGACTCGACGGGGTCGACGCCTTCGAGGGCCAGCTCGTGGTGAGCTACCGCAGCCAGGCGCTACCGCGAATTCAGTTGTGGCCCATCGGGACCGACGGTGAGTACGGCGAGGCAGAGGAGATCACGTTCGAGACGGAGCTGACGTCGTCGGGTCTGGCGGGCAATCCCAACTGGTCGGCGCCGGTGCTGCGGGTCGCGACCACGTCGTTCATCGTGCCGGTCCGCATCTACGACCTCGACCTCGCGACCGGCGAACGGACGATGCTGCGCGAACAGGCCGTCCTCGGCGACTACCGTCCCGACGAGTACGTCGAACGACGCGACTGGGCGGTGGCGTCCGACGGCGCGCGGATCCCGATCTCGGTCGTTCACCGCAAGGGCCTCGAGTTTCCGGCGCCGACTCTGCTCTACGGCTACGGGGCGTACGAGTCCAGCGAGGATCCCGGCTTCTCCATCTCGCGACTGTCGCTCCTCGATCGCGGCGTGGTGTTCGTCATCGCCCACGTGCGTGGCGGCGGCGAGATGGGGCGGCAATGGTACGAGCACGGCAAGCTGCTGGAGAAGAAGAACACGTTCACCGACTTCATCACGGTCGGTGCGCATCTGGTGGGCACCGACGTCACCAAGCCCGAGAACATGGTGGCGCTTGGTGGCAGCGCGGGCGGCCTGCTGATGGGTGCGGTCGCAAACATGGCGCCGGACCTGTTCGCGGGCATCCTGGCCCAGGTGCCCTTCGTCGACGCGCTCACGACGATCCTCGATCCCTCGCTGCCGCTCACGGTGACGGAGTGGGACGAGTGGGGAAACCCGTTGGCAGACGCGGACGTCTACCACTACATGAAGTCCTACACCCCGTACGAGAACGTGGCGGCCAAGGACTATCCGGCCATTCTGGCCATGACGTCGCTCAATGACACCAGGGTGTACTACGTCGAGCCGGCGAAATGGGTTGCCGCCCTTCGCCACGTGAAGACCGACGCCCATCCGGTGCTGTTGAAGACGGAGATGGTCGCCGGTCACGGTGGGATCAGCGGCCGCTACGAGCGCTGGAAGGAGGTCGCGTTCCAGTACGCCTGGGTGCTAGCCACTGCGGACCGCGACCAGCACGGCGGTCAGCGGTCGGGGTCGTAACCGGGGACCGATTCCAGCGTATCCAGAATGCGCTCCCGGCCCCACTCGACATGCGAGTAGGCGACGGCCGACGCCAGGTCGACCCTGCCACGGGCAATGGCATCGACGAGCCTGACGTGCTCGGTGTGCCGCGCGGTGGGATCGGTGCGCATGTTGGCCACGTTGAGGCGATTGCTGCGCTCGCGCAGAGGTTCCATGACCGCGACGAAGAGTTCCTTGTCCGCCAACCGTTCGATCTGCAGGTGAACCTGCCCGCTGTGGCGGTGAAAGCTGTCCCAATTCGATTGTCCAAGAGACTCTTCGGCGGTGGCGAGGGCATGGCGCAGGGCGGTTGGATCGGCTCCGTCGGCGACCGCGGCGGCGCCCCGGCGCGCGACGTAGGGCTCAAGGACGGCGCGGAGGTCGTACAGCTCGTCGACCCCCGTGCGCGTGACCGCGGTGACGACTGCCGGTCGCCGCGGCGCCAGCGTGACGAGTCCCGCGGCCTCCAGCAGGGGCATCGCCTCACGGATCGGAACCCGGGACACGTCTAGTTCGGCACCAATCTCCCGTTCGCTGATGGGCGCTCCCGCGGTCAACCGTCCGTCAAGGATGCGATCGCGCAACTCGTCGAAGACGTACCGCGAGAGGTTTTGAGCCACGATCCTGGTATACCACC
>NZ_JBEVLO010000218.1:0-28764 GCF_040509115.1 Mycobacterium sp.
ACGAAGGGCAGACCGCCGAAGCCACTGCAGCCAACGACATCCGGGACCGGGCAGGCAATCGCTCCGACTTGGTCGCCGACGTCGACGCCATCGAGCGGGCGGCGGACTCCTGGCGGTCGTCGTTCGCCGAGCCTTTGATCACCAGGATCACGCCCGGGACGCCCGCCGCCGTCAGCCCGGCCATCGTCGAGCGCGGAAAGACCGAATTCGACGGCATCCGCGCGCTTTTCAATACGCAGAATCAGCACCTAACCGAGGCACGGACTGCTGGCATCGCCAACCTCGACGACGTCCGTACCTGGCGCAACGTGGTTCTCATCGGAATCAGCGTGGTGCTCATCGCCACGGCGATCGCACTGGCACTGGTGATGCGAAGCGCCGTCACCCGGCCGCTGGCGGCGCTCGCCGCGTCGTGTCGGCGGATCACCGAGGGCGACTTCGGCGAGAGAATCGTTCCGCAGGGCCCCAAGGACATTCGCGCGATGGCAGCGGACGTGGAGGACATGCGCTGGCGCATCGTCGAGGAGCTCGAGTCATCGCGCTTGACCAGTAGGCGGTTGGACGAGCAGACGGTCGAGTTGCGCAGGTCCAACGCCGAGCTGGAACAGTTCGCCTACGTCGCCTCCCACGACCTGCAAGAGCCGCTGCGCAAGGTGACGTCGTTCTGCCAGTTGATCGAGAAGCGATACGGCGACAAGCTCGACGAGCGCGGCGTCGAGTACATCGCGTTCGCCGTCGACGGCGCCAAGAGGATGCAGGTGCTGATCAACGACCTGCTGACCTTCTCGCGGGTCGGACGACTCAACTCGGCCGAGACGGACGTCGCCCTCGACGACGCGTTGGAGACGGGGTTGGCGAACCTGAGCACCGCCATCGACGAGTCGGGTGCCGAGATCGCGCGTCCCGCTGAGCCCCTTCCCACGGTGACCGGAGACCCGACGCTGCTGGCGATGCTCTGGCAGAACCTCGTCGGCAACGCCATGAAGTTCCGCAAGGACGGGGTCGCGCCACGCATCCTCATCGAGTGCGAACCGCGCCCCGACGATGAACAGTGGCTGATCACCATGTCGGACAACGGCATCGGCATCGCTCCCGAATTCGTCGAGAAGGTCTTCGTCATCTTCCAGCGGCTGCACGGCCGGGATTCCTACGGCGGGACCGGCATCGGACTGGCGCTGTGCAAGAAGATCGTCGAACATCACGGTGGCACCATCTGGATCGACACCGATTACACCGACGGCACCCGTTTTCGCTTCACCCTGCCCATGTCCGCCGCACCTGCACAGGAAGAACCCGCGGCACTCTCGGAAGGATCACCTCGATGACACCAGCTGGCAGACCGATCGACGTCCTACTCGTCGAAGACGACCCAGGAGACGAGCTGATTACCCGGGAAGCCTTCGAGCACAACAAGATCAAGAACAACCTGCACGTCGCCCACGACGGCGAGGAGGGGCTCGACTTCCTCTACCGCCGGGGCGCGTTCGAAGGTGCGCCGAGACCCGATCTCATCCTGCTGGACCTGAACCTGCCGAAGTACGACGGCCGCCAGTTGCTCGAGACGATCAAGTCCGACCCCGAGCTCAACCACATTCCGGTGGTCGTGCTGACCACCTCCGCGGCCGAGGAGGACATCCTCCGCAGCTACAAGCTGCACGCGAATGCGTACGTCACCAAGCCGGTGGACCTCGACCAGTTCATGAACGCGGTCCGTCAGATCGACGAGTTCTTCGTGCAGGTCGTTCGACTACCGCAGGGCTGACCCACCCCCGGCTCAGCCGGGTGACATTTGGTGATGAAGGGCGTGAACCCCAGGCAGTGTGGGTACGGTCACGTCCATGAAGCTGATCTCGCCGACCGACTCGATGTTCTTGATCGGCGAATCGCGAGAGCACCCGATGCACGTCGCGGGTCTGCAGTTGTTCAAGCCCCCCGCGGGAGCCGGCCCCGACTTCGTCAGGGACCTCTACGAGACGATCGTCAAGAACGACGACTTTCAGCCCACCTTCCGCAAGCATCCGGGCAGGCTTCTCGGCGGCATCTCCAACGTCGCTTGGGCGTTCGACAAGGACATCGACATCGACTACCACCTGCGCCGGTCGGCGTTGCCGAGGCCGGGGCGGGTCCGCGACCTCCTCGAGCTGACGTCGCGGTTGCACGGCACGCTGCTCGACCGGCACCGCCCGCTGTGGGAGGCGAGCCTGGTCGAGGGCCTTGAGGACGGCCGCTTCGCCGTGTACACCAAGATCCACCACTCACTGCTCGACGGCGTCTCCGCGCAACGGTTGATGATCCGGTCGATGACGCCCGACCCCGACGACCGCAAGATCCGGGTGCCCTGGACGATGGGGCCGAAGGCGCGCAAGGACAGTCATTCGAGTTCCAGGTCGACACTTCAGACCATCACCAGCACCGTCGGTTCGCTTGCGGCCCTTGCTCCGTCAACCCTTTCGGTGGCAAGGGCGGCGCTGCTGGAGCAGCAGCTGACGCTGCCCTTCCGGGCCCCGAAGACGATGTTCAACGTGCCGATCGGAGGAGCTCGCCGGGCCGCTGCACAGTCCTGGCCGCTGGCGCGCATCCGGGCCATCAAGTCCGCGGCCGGCGTCACGGTCAACGACGTGGTGCTCGCGATGAGCGCGGGTGCGCTGCGCGCCTATCTGCTGGAACAGGACGCGCTACCGGACACCCCGTTGGTCGCCATGGTGCCGGTGAGCCTGCGAGCCGAGAACGAGCAGGACGCGGGCGGCAACATGGTAGGCACGATCCTGTGCAACCTTGCCACCGACGTCGAGGATCCGGCGGAGCGGCTCGCGGCGATCGGCACGTCGATGCGCGACAACAAGAAGGTGTTCGCCGAGTTGCCGCGCACGCAGGCGCTGGCACTGTCGGCGTTCCTGGTCTCTGGAATCGCGCTGGGCCTGGTGCCCGGGTTCGTGTCCTCGGCGCCGCCCCCGTTCAACATCGTCATCTCCAATGTGCCCGGTGCACGGGAGCCCATGTACTGGAACGGGGCTCGGCTCGATGGCAACTATCCGCTGTCCATCGCACTGGACGGGCAGGCGCTGAACATCACGCTGACCAACAATGCCGACAACCTCGACTTCGGGCTCGTCGGATGTCGACGCAGCGTGCCCCATCTACAGCGGCTGCTGCTGCATCTGGAGGACTCACTAACCGATCTGGAGCGCGCCGTCGGGATTTGAGCCGGGCCGAGACCGCAGCGCTGTCAGTACTTTCCGAACGCGAGCACCACGTTGTGGCCGCCGAAGGCGAACGTGTTGTTCAGCGCGTAGCGGTAGTCTGCCTTCCTGGCTTCGCCGGTGACGACGTCCAAGTCGATCCGCTCGTCGAGCTCGGTCACGTTCAGCGTTGGTGGCGCGACACCGTCGCGAAGGGACAGCACGGTGAGCACCGACTCGAGGGCCCCCGCGGCGCCGAACGCGTTGCCCAACGCCGCCTTCGGCGCATAGACCGCCGGGCGGTGCCCGCCAAGGGCCTTCTGCAGCGCGGTCGCCTCGACGAGGTCGCCTGCCACGGTGCCCGCGGCGCTGGCATTGATCAGGTCGATGTCGGTAGCCGTGAGTCCGGCGAGCTCGATGGCGCGCGACACCGCATGGGCCTCCTGCTCGGCGTCCGGATCGGACAGCATCGCGTCGTAGCCGTCGGAGGTGGTCGCCGCGCCGAGGACGCGCGCCAGGATGCGCGCGCCGCGGGCCGTGGCATGGGCCTCGGTCTCCATGAGCAGCAGCGCTCCGCCCTCCCCCATGACCATCCCGTTCCTCGTCTTGTCGAAGGGGCGGCAGGCTCCCGCAGGGTCGTCGTTGTCGGTCGACATCACGCCGGGCACCTGGGAGTAGGCGGCGATCGGTACGGCCTCGATGGGCGATTCGACACCGCCGCAGATGACGACGTCGGCGTCGCCGAAGACGATCTGCTGCCAAGCCTGGGCGATGGCACCCGCACCGGAGGCGTCGGCCATCATCGGCGCCGTGACACCACCGCGGGCCGACCGATCCAAGCCGATCGCCGCCGCAGGGCCGTTGGGCATGAACATCTGCACCGCCAACGGCGATACGGCCTTCAACCCCTTCTTGCGCATTTCGTCGTAGGCGACGATGACTTCCTCTGCCGTCCCGAAGCCGGTTCCGACGGAGACCGCGAGTCGGGTTGGATCCACCTCCGGTGAGCCGCCGTCGAGCCACACCCGACGGCTGAGCACCAGCGCCATCTTCTGCGTGTAGGACAGCCGCCGCAGTTCCACCCTGCTGAGCTCGCCGTCGAAGTCCTCGCGCAGTTCCCCGCCGATCCAGACGGGCAGCCCGAGATCCTGGGGAAACGAACCCGTCAACGGACGGATGCCGCTCTGACCGTCGATCAGTGCCGTCCAGGTGTCGTCGACGTTGGTCGCTAGTGCATTGGTCATCGCGACTCCCGTGATGACCACGCTCGGAAATTCGGTCGGCATCGAAACGTCCCCTCCGTGTGTGACTGCTGATCCCTTCGTCCGCCGTCGTGCTGGCGACCGTGAGTATGGAGTTCCCGCTGTTCCAGCTGGGAATCACCCATTGGCTCTCGAGCGTGCAGTCGTGGATGTCTGACTCGGCACTCGATTGTGCCGGATGATGAATTTTCGGCAAACCGGCGACCCTGCGACACGGGTCGCTGCTGACGTCGACGTCAAAGCCTGGACGAGTCTTCAACACCCCAAAGGCCACGACCCTCCAGATTTGGCAATTTGCTGAGCGATAGCTGAAATCGTCGGTGCGGGTATGCTCATATGAGCAAATGCCTGCTCGGGTGCACTTTCGTCAAACCCCCAATGGTCGACGCGGCACCACCAGACGGTGCATACTGTTTGCGAGAGACTGTGGGGCTACGAATTGACACGAACTGACATGCAAGAGCCGGTGGTAATTGGCGTTTGGGCCGGGAACGCCCTTGCGGCCATCCGAGCAGCGGGCGAGGGTCTCACCGAGGCCAAGCGCAGCCGCTCGCTTCCCCTGATCGCATGCGCCCAGGTCGAACTCCAAGCAGCGGTCGACGTCGCCAGGGATCTCGACGTCGAGTGGGGGCGGATCGGCTTGGCGCTGGGCATCGCCCGCGGCAACGCCTATCAGAAGTTCCGCAGGAAGGCAGCGGCTCCCCGCGAGCCTTCCAGCGAGCCTCGACGCGGGCACGACGCGAGCGGCATCCGCTTCGCCGCCTGCTCGTAGGGTCGGCACGATCGTCGAGGGGTCGATCGTCGACGAGGGGCCGCAGCGCCCCGTCCGCGACACCACGTGGAGCGGACGGGGTTGAGCGGCTTCATCACCGCCGTGGCCCACCACCGTCAGATGCGCAGCAGGGCCTCGGCGTTGGCGTGCCCGATCGCGTGCCGCTGCTCGTCGGAAAGCCGGGCCTTGGCGAGGAACTCGGTGACGTCGTCTCGGACCAGGTACGGGAAGTCCTCCGAGTAGACGATGCGTTGCGCCCCGATCTCGGCAACGATGAAGTCGAGTTGATTCTGGCTGTACAAACCCGATGGGGTCGCCCACACCTGCTGCCGGTAGTAGGCGCTCGGTTGTCGTTCCAGCCGGGCTCCCCAACCGATCACCTCGTCGAGCCGGTCCAGCCACCCGGCGACGAACTCACCCCAGTGTCCGCTGAGCAACTTGAGGTTCGGGTGCCTGTCGAGGGCCCCCGACAGGATCAGCCGCAGGACGTGGATGCCTGCCTCGGCGTGCCAGCCGAACGCCGGCCCCGCGAACAGGAACTGGGTCGCCGCAGGCCACTGCCCGGCGTAGTACGCGCTCGACACGGGATTCTCCGGGACGCCGGGATGCACGTAGATCGGCAGGTCCACCGCTTCGGCCGCGGCCAGCACCGGCTCGAATCGCGCGTCGTCGAGAAACAGGCCGCCGCAACTGCCGGAGACGAGCGTTCCGACGAAGCCCAGTTCCCCGACGCATCTCCTCAGTTCGTCTGCCGCGGCAGCCGGATCGTACAGCGGTAGCGTGGCGAAACCGCGGAACCGCGTCGGGTGCTGCGAGATCTGTTCGGCCAGTGCGTCGTTCACGGTCCGGCACAGCTCGACCGCCTCCGGGTGAGCGAGGCTGCTCGGAGTGGTGGCACCGTGCGAGACCACCTGGACGTCGATCCCGACCTGGTCCATGTGGGCCAGACGAGTGCCTGCGAGTCGCTCAGCGGAGTCCCGGTCGGGCATGAAGCCTTGGAAGAACTCACCGAATCCCGCATCGGGCACGACGGGCCCCGGCGCGGCCAACTCAGTGACGCGGGCCATCACCTCCGGATGGTGAAAGTGCTCTTCGACGGTGATGATGCGCACGTCGGACGCCTCCTTCGCTGAAACGGGACGGCTCGGGCAGCCGCCCCCTTCCCTTCCTACGCCAGCAGTCTGGACGCCTCCCGTGCCTCGTCGCTCCTGGCCTTGACGTCCAGCGCCCAGCAAATCACCGCCCCGACGGCGAACGCCCCGACGTAGAGCGACCAGAAGACGATCCAGTTGGGATCGAGATTCGGGGTGATGCCGATCTGGCACACGCCGGCGAGGAGGAGCGCGATGGGCAGTCCGTTGACCCAGTTCCGGTGTTGCCTGCGCGCAAGCCCCCAGGCGGCGACGTACAGGGTGAGGATCAACGTATAGATGCAACTCGACAGCGCCTCCGAGGTCACTGCGCCCGGGCTGAGTTCGTATGCGGTGTAAGCGGTGTCGAGCAGGGCGACGGAGGCGGCGACGATGACCGCCGAGCGGCGTCGCGCCCGATGGCGCACCAGCAGCCAGACGACTGCGACGAAGTACGCCCCGTAGGTCGGGGTGAACGCCAACGCCACGGCCACTGAGGCGTGCGGGTCGACCGCCGACAGGATCTGCCAGTAGCCGAAGAACAGAGCGAGGGTGGATAGCAACAGCGCCGTGCTGATGACCGTCTGCACGATCGGCGAGCGGCGGCTCGCCGGACTCGGGTGCGCGGGGTGCGCGGCGTCGATGGCGTGGGCCCGCTCCGCCGTCGGCGGCACGACGGCGGGTTGCATCTCGTCAGGCACTTCGGTCCTCCCACGCTCGATACCCACGACGAGTCTGGCAGCCGCCGCCGCACGCTGCGCGGCGGCCCGAGATTCATCATCATCGCAATGGTGGCGCGCGCTGGCCCAGTGCGCGATGATGCCGCCCATGCGCAACCTCTCGTGTGTTCTGTCCATGGTGGCCACCGTCGGCCTGGTCGCTGCCTGCGCGCCCGCCGACGAGACGCCATCGGCCACGTCTGGCTCGGAGTCGACCTCTGCGGGCCCCGAGTCGTGCACGAAGGACGCGCTTCCCACCCTGGCGAAGGGCACCATCACCTTCGGTACCGACCAGCCTGCCTACCCGCCGTGGTTCGTCGACGACGACCCCGCCAACGGCAAGGGTTACGAGTCGGCTGTCGCCTACGCCGTCGCCGACAAGCTCGGATTCGCCCCCGGCGACGTGAAGTGGGTACGGGTGCCGTTCAACGCGGCCATCGCGCCGGGCCCAAAGACGTTCGACGCCAACCTGAACGAGTTCTCCATCACCGACGAACGCAAACAAGCCGTCGACTTCTCGTCGCCGTACTTCGACGTCACCCAGGCCGTGGTCACGGTGAAGTCCTCACCCGCGGCGGGCGTGACGACCCTCGACGGGCTCAAGGGCCTCAAGCTAGGGGCCCAGGTGGGGACCACCAGCTACACGGCCGCGCAGGCGATCGATCCCGGCGTGGCGGTGTTCAACAACAACGACGACGCCAAGGCCGCCCTGTCGAACGGCCAGATCGACGGTCTGGTGCTCGATCTTCCGACGGCGTTCGCGGTGCAGGCCGAATTGACCGACGGAGCCATCGTCGGACAGCTGCCCGCAGGCACCGAGAAGGCCGAGCAGTTCGGCATCGTGCTGGACAAGGGCAGTCCGCTGACCACGTGCGTGTCCCAGGCCGTCGACCAGCTCGGCGACAACGGCGACCTGTTCAAACTGCAGAAGACCTGGCTCGCAGGCGCGGGCGCCGCGCCACAGCTTTCGTGACCACGGTCGCGTTCGACCGGGTCGCGTACCGTCAGTCGCGCGCCCGGCGATCCACCCTGGTCGCGCTGCTGTCGACCGTGGTGTTCGCCGCGGTCCTGCTGTTCGCGGTGACGTCGTCACCCGGCTGGCCGCGGGTGCGCGATTCGTTCTTCAACCTGCGGGTCGGCTGGGAGAGCCTGCCCGCGCTGTTGGAGGGCCTGTGGCTCAACATCCGGGTGCTGATCGTGTGCCAGGTGCTGATCCTGATCTTCGGATTGGGTCTTGCCGCCGTCCGCACGTTGCGCGGCCCGGTGTGGTTTCCGGTGCGAGCCTTGGCAACCGGTTACGTCGACCTGTTCCGCGGACTGCCGCTGCTGATCTGTCTCTACCTCGTCGGGTTCGGCCTGCCAGGGCTCCGGTTGACGGGGGTGCCGAACAACCCGGTGCTGCTCGGCGGCCTTGCCCTGGTGTTGATCTACTCCGCGTACGTCGCCGAGGTGTTCCGCGCAGGCATCGAATCCGTCCACCCGTCGCAGCTGGCGGCCGCGAAGTCACTGGGGCTGAACTACCGGCGCACGATGCGACTGGTCGTCCTCCCGCAGGCGACGCGGCGGGTGACGCCTGCCCTGCTCAACGACTTCGTCGCACTGCAGAAGGACTGCGGATTGATTTCCGTGCTGGGCGCCGTCGACGCGGTGCGGGCCGCGCAGATCCAGTCCGCGACCACGTACAACTTCACCCCCTACGTCGTGGCTGGGCTGCTGTTCGTGGCGTTGGCGGTGCCGTCGGCGCGGCTCGCCGATTGGGCCGCGCGGCGGGCGGCGACGCGACAGGGCGCACTGTGACGGGAAGCGCGTCGGCCGACACGGTGCTCTCGGTGCGCGGGTTGGTGAAGGCCTATCACGATCGGCCGGTCCTCGGCGGCATCGACCTCGACGTGGCCGAGCATCAGGTCGTGGTGTTGATCGGGGCATCGGGGTCGGGGAAGTCCACGCTGCTGCGATGCATCGACCTGTTGGAGGACATCGACGACGGGCAGATCCTGCTCGACGGCCGCGACATCAGCGACCCGCGCATCGACGCCGACGAGGCTCGCCAGGCAATGGGGATGGTGTTCCAGTCCTTCAATCTGTTTCCGCACATGACCGCGCTGGCCAACGTCGCACTCGCCCCGCGGGTGGTGCACGGGTCGTCGCGTCGCGACGCCGAGGAGCGCGGACGCGAATTGTTGAGCCGCGTCGGTCTTTCCGGCCACGCCGACGCCTACCCGGACAAGCTCTCCGGCGGGCAGCAGCAGCGGGTGGCCATCGCTCGCGCGCTGGCCTACGAACCGCGCCTGCTCCTGCTCGACGAGATCACCAGCGCGCTGGATCCGGAATTGGTCGGTGAGGTGCTGGCCCTCGTCGGCGAGCTGGCGAGTTCGGGTCGCACCATCGTGATGGCGACCCACGAAATGGCATTCGCTCGCGACGTCGCCGACACGGTCTGCTTCCTCGACGGTGGCCGGATCGTCGAATCGGGTTCGGCGGAGCAGGTTTTGGCCAACCCGCAGCAGGATCGGACGCGTCAGTTCCTGCAGCGCTTCACCGGCGGTGCTTGAGCCGCGCACCTCGCGGGTATCTCCCACCCCGTGGCGGTGCGGATTGGCACTTCGGGGTGGTCCTACGACCACTGGAAGGACGTGCTGTACGGGCCTGGTGTGACGGCGGGAGATCGCCTGTCCCGGTACGCCGAGGAGTTCGACACCGTCGAACTCAACGCCAGTTTCTACCGCTGGCCCAGCGACGCCTCCTTCGAGCGGTGGCGAGACCGACTGCCCGCCGGTTTCACGATGTCGGTGAAGGCGGCTCGGGGTCTGACTCACGCCCGACGGCTGCGGTCGCCCGAGGACTGGGTCGAGCGGATCGTACGAGCCTGGGACGTACTGGGCGACCGTCGCGGAGCCGTGCTGACCCAACTGCATCCAGCTCAGGAACGGGACGACGCCAGGCTCGACTACTTCCTCGACTGTCTGCCGCCGCGAGTGCGGGTGGCCGTCGAACTGCGACACCCGTCGTGGAACGATCCCGAGGTCTACGCGCTCCTCGAGCGCCACGGCGCGGCGTACGTGGTGATGAGCGGGGCGGGCCTGCCCTGTGTGCTTCGGGCGACGTCGGACCTGGTCTACGTGCGGTTGCACGGGCCCGACGACCACGCGCTGTACGCGGGTTCCTATTCCGACCCCGACCTGCGTTGGTGGGCCGACCGCATCCAGGAATGGCACCGCCAGGGCCGAGACGTGTTGGCCTACTTCAACAACGACGGACACGGCCACGCCGTCCGCAACGCCAGGACGCTGCGGACACTCGTCGGCGAACCCGCGACCCGTGGCAGGACGTGACGCCGCTCAACGGAGTTAAGCACGTCGCCGTCCTGATGTTCGGCGCCTCGGGACCAGGCGTCAATCCGCCTCGGCGACCGCCTTGGCGACGTCCTCGGCGCGCAGCGGCCGGATCAGCGCCCACGCGACGAAGCCTGCGGCGACGACGAGCAGGATCAGCCCAACCCACCAGTTCGCGTCGGTGCCGATGTAGAGATCGGAACGGTTGGACGCCGCTGCCGGATCGCTGTGGTCGCGCAGCACCGCGGGCGCGAACCCGGCGATGGTCAGCACCACGCCGTAGATCGCCAGCAGACCACCGATGATGTTGCGGATGTCGAACAGGTGCGACAGGACTCTATTGGTATGTGGGACGGACATTTCGGCTCCAATCCGATCTCGGGGAAGGCCTGGCTAGTGGAAGATGATGTTGAAGCCGATGGTCAGGATCAGCATCACGGCGCCGAGCGGCACCGCCCGCTGGAACCACGGATTCCCAGCCTCGTCCGGATCGGACATGATGTCGACCTTGGTCTCGGAGTAGACGAAGCCGACCAGTTCCTCCCTGGGCTTGGGCGTGGTGACCAAGCTGACGACGATGCTGACGACGATGTCGACGATGAACGCCGCTGCGGCAGCGAGGAACGGCATGCCCTGTCCGGGTAGGTCGATGACACCGACCTGCGACAGGATGAACACGAAGATGGCGGACAGGGTGCCTGCGACCAGGCCCACCCAGCCGGCAGTCGGAGTCATCCGCTTCCAGAACATGCCGAGGATGAACGTGGCGAACAGCGGCGCGTTGAAGAACCCGAAGAGGGTCTGCAGGTAATCCATGATGTTGGAATAGCCCGACGCGATCAGCGCCGTGAAGATCGCCAACAACGTGGCCGCGACCGTCGCGTACCGGCCCACCGCGATGTAGTAGTCGTCGGAGCGGTCCTTGACCACGTACTGCTGCCAGATGTCGTAGCTGAACACGCTGTTGAACGCGGAGATGTTGGCCGCCATGCCCGCCATGAAGGAGGCGATCAGACCTGCGATCGCGACACCGAGCAGACCGTTGGGCAGGATGTCGCGGATCATCAACAGCATCGCGTCGTTGTACGTGACATCGCCTGCGCCAGTGGACTTCAGGTGAATCATGTCGCCGATCGCGGCCGCCGCGATCATACCGGGCACCACCACCACGAACGGGATCAGCAGCTTGGGGAACGCGGCGATGATCGGGGCGCGCCTCGCGGCCGACATCGAGTTCGACGCCATGGCTCGCTGCACCTCGACGAAGTTGGTCGTCCAATAGCCGAAGGACAGCACGAAGCCCAGTCCGAAGACGATGCCGATCACCGACCAGACGGGACTGTCGAAACCACTCAGCGCCTGACCGGGCCACGTCGTCAGCTGCTCGCCCACCGTCGCGGTCACCTTGTCGCTGTCACCGATGGTGTCGATCACCTTGTCCTTCAAGCCACTCCAGCCGCCGACCTTGATCAGACCGAAGACGGTCAGCGGGACGAGTGCGGCGAGGATCACGAAGAACTGCAGTACCTCGTTGTAGATGGCGGCCGACAACCCGCCCAACGCGGTGTAGGTCAGCACGATTGCCGCGGCCACCAGAAGCGAAACCCAAGTGGCCCAACCGAGTAGCACGTTGATCACGGTTGCCAGCAGGAACAGGTTGACGCCTGCGATGAGGACCTGAGCGACGGCGAAGCTGATCGCGTTGACCAGGTGGGCGCCGGTGCCGAAGCGCCGCCGCATGAACTCGGGAACGCTGCGCACCTTGGAGCCGTAGTAGAACGGCATCATGACCAAGCCGAGGAAGATCATCGCCGGGACGGCGCCGATCCAGTAGTAGTGCATGGTCGCCAAGCCGATCTGGGCGCCGTTGGCGGCCATGCCCATGATCTCCACGGCGCCGAGGTTGGCCGAGACGAACGCGATGCCGGTGACCCACGCGGGTAACCGTCGACCCGACAGGAAGAAGTCCAGGCTCGACGAGATCTGACTTCGGGCCAGGTAGCCGATGCCGAGCACGAACGCGAAGTACACCGCGATTAGCGTGTAATCGACCGCACCGACGTTCAGTCGCAGTACGTCGTCTGCCATGAGCGTGGTCATCGCCGCCATCAACTCCTTCGTTGAGTGATCCCGACCACTGTCCTAACATGTTCCAACATAATCGCGCAACATTTCACAGCCCTTGTGCACAATAAGGGCTCGACAAGCACTCGCTGTTTGTTAATGTTCGATTCGGGTTACCAAAGGCTCCGGAGGGAGTGTCGACGACGATGCTTGCCGCTGAACGGCGAGGGGCGATTCTGCGCGCGCTGCAGTCCGGGGGCGCCGTGCGCGTCGCCGACTTGGCCGCCGAACTCGCGGTGTCCGAGATGACCGTGCGCCGCGACCTCGACACGCTCGACGCGCAGGACCTCCTGCGCAAGGTGCACGGCGGCGCGGTGGCCCGCCACAACCGCGGCGAGGAACCGCGGTCGGCGGTGAAGGCCGGTCAGCAGCAGGCGGAGAAGGCGGCCATCGCCGCGGCCGCCGCCGCGACGGTCGAGGACGGCATGACCATCGCGATCGGCGCGGGCACCACCACCACCGAACTGGCCCGCCGTCTGCACGGCCGGTCCTCGATCACCGTCGTCACCAACTCCATCAGCATCTTTCAGGAATTGACCGAACCAAGGATGGATGGTGCCAACGCCCCCCTCGTCTACCTCAGCGGTGGGGTCCGCACCCCGTCGGATGCACTCGTCGGGCCGGTCGCCGATGCCGCGATCGCGTCGTTCCGGGTGGACGCGACGTATCTCGGCGTGCACGGCTTCGACCCGGATGCCGGCCTGACGTCACCGAACATCGCTGAGGCACAGACGAATCGGACCTTGATCGGGATTGGCGGTCGCCTGCTCGTGCTGGCCGATCACACCAAGTACGGCGAGGTCGGCGCCTGCGTCTTCGCCCGACTGGACGGAGTGCAGACCATGATCAGCGACGACGGCCTGACCGCATCGGACCGCGCCGTCATCGACACCCACGTCGGGGAATTGGTGATCGCCCCCGTGGGTGGGCAATGACCGCCATGGCCGACGAACCCCTGCGGTGGACGCTGGCCGACGGCCGCGACATGTTGTTCTTCTCGCTTGCCGGCCACCGGCCCGCACCGGTGCCCGATCGACGCCCGCTATCCGACCGCGGCGAGCAGCGGTCGCAGTTGCGATTCGACCGTCTGACCGGACAGTGGGTCGTGATCGCCGCCCTGCGCCAAGACCGTACGTACAAGCCGAGCGCGGATCAGTGCCCGTTGTGCCCGGACCCCACCGGCGCCAACAGCGAGGTCCCCGCCCCCGACTACGACGTCGTGGTGTTCGAGAACCGATTCCCGAGCCTCTCCGGCGCCGACGGCCGCCCGTTCGACCTTCCCGACGTCGGCGGCGACGGTTTCACCCATGCCCCGGGACATGGTCGCTGCGAGGTGATCTCGTTCTCGAGCAGTCACACCGCGTCGTTCGCCGACCTGGCGCCGGAGCACGCCCGCCTCGTCGTTGACGCGTGGCGCCACCGCACCGCCGACTTGATGGACCGACCCGGCATCGAGCAGGTCTTCTGCTTCGAGAACCGCGGTGAGGAGATCGGGGTGACACTGACCCATCCGCATGGCCAGATCTACGGCTACCCCTACCTCGCCCCGCGCGCCGCTCACATGCTCGCCGAGGCGCGGGCTCACGCAAAGCGCCACGGCAGCAACCTCTTTGCCGACATCCTGGCGCACGAGGTGGCCGAGGACGTCCGCGTCGTCGCGCGCTCGGAACTGTTCACCGCGTTCGTTCCGTTCGCCGCACGCTGGCCGGTGGAAGTTCACATCTACCCAAACAGGTTCGTGCGCAACCTGATCGACCTGGACGACGCCGAGCTGGACGCCTTCGCCTCGATGTACCGTGAGGTGCTGGCACGGTTCGACCGAATGTATCCGACGTCGCTGCCGTATATCTCGGCACTTCACCAGTTCCGCGACACCGACGCGCAGCGGGAGGGTTACTTTCACGTCGAACTGATGTCCGTGCGGCGTAGCGCCACCAAGCTCAAGTTCCTGGCGGGCTCCGAGTCGGCGATGGATGCGTTCATCAGCGACGTGACGCCCGAGAGCATCGCCAACCGGCTAAGGGAGTTGTCATGACCGTGATCAGATACGGCGCGCCGGGCCGGATCAACCTCATCGGCGAGCACACCGACTACAACCAGGGTTTCGCACTGCCCATCGCCCTGCCGGACCGTACCGTCGTCGACTTCCGCCCCGACGACGGCGACGTGCTCGTCGTCCGCAGCGATCGCGAGGCCGGCCAGGTCGCCATCGCGCTGGACACCTCACCGGGTGACGTCACCGACTGGGCCGCGTACGTGGCGGGCGTGGTGTGGGCGCTCCGCCAGGCGGGCCATCGGGTGCGTGGCGGCGCCATGTCGATCAGGAGCGGCGTCGAGATGGGCTCGGGGCTGGCGTCGTCCGCGGCGCTGGAATGCGCGACGCTCGGCGCGCTCGCGGCCGCGACCGACCTCGATGCCGACCGCATCGAGCTGGCGCGGATCGCGCAGAAGGCCGAGAACGACTACGTCGGGGCGCCGACGGGTCTGATGGACCAGTTGGCCTCGCTGTGCGGCGAACCGCTGCGGGCGCTGATGATCGACTTCCAGGACACCAGCGTGGTGTCGGTACCGTTCGATCCAGCCGCCTCCGCCGTCACGCTGCTCCTGGTGAACTCGCACGCGCCACATCACCATGCCGGGGGTGAGTACGCGGCTCGGCGCGCGTCCTGTGAGCGGGCGGCCGCCGATCTGGGCGCCACGTCACTGCGCGACGTACAGGATCGCGGCGAGGCCGCACTGTCGGCGGTCACCGATCCCGTCGATGCCCGACGCGCGCGACACATCCTGACCGAGAACCGAAGGGTCGCCGATGTCGTTGCCGCGCTGAGCGTCTCCGATTTCGCCGAGGTCGGCCGGATTTTCACGGCGTCGCACGCATCGATGCGCGACGACTTCGAGATCACCACCGACAACATCGACCTGATCGCGGACACCGCAGTGGGGGCCGGTGCGCTCGGGGCGCGAATGACGGGCGGCGGCTTCGGCGGCTGCGTCATCGCCCTGGTCGCCGCCGACCACGCTGCAGCCGTCGCGGATGCGGTCCGCGGCGCGGTCGTCGACGCCGGCTACAACCGGCCGACGATCATGATGACCGAGGCGGGCGCAGGAGCATCCACCGAGGCTTTCATAGGATCTTCATAGCCTCGGCTTGGCACCCCATTAACTCCCGCCCGCACCCTGGAGCGATGGGTACCTCTGCCAAGACGCCGGTCCGCGGCGTTTCCCGCGCCGCGCGATTCCCGCATGCGGAACGGCGACGCATCGCACTGACCGCCATGGTCGCGCTGGCCAGCGCCTCGCTGCTGGTACTCCTGAACGACTTCGAGGTCGGTCCCGCCTGGGTGCACTGGCTCGGTTCGCTGGTGGCCGTCGCCGCCGCGCTAGGGGTGGTGGCAATCGCTCAGTTGACGTGGGAGCGGGCGATCAACGCCGCCAAGTCCGCGGGCCTGGTGGAGTCGAACCCGCTGCACTAGCCAGGTGTCGGCCGTCGTCACCGCCCCCGCTCAGGTCCCGACGACCCCGACATCGGCGACGTACGTCCGCTGCGCCCACTGAAACGCCTGCCACCCCACGGCCTCGTCGAACTCGTCGTGGACCCGTCGTGCCGCTTCGGCGCTGATGGCTCGGGCGTCACGCGCCTTCACCTGGACCTCGGCGCATCGCTCCATCAGCAGAAAGAACCCGACCGCGGAGTCGACCGTGGTGCCCACCGTCAACAGCCCGTGGTTGCGCAGGATGACCCCGCGCGACCCCCCGATCGCCGCGGCGATGCGCTTGCCGCCGTCCGTCGAGCCAATGCTGACCTCCTCGTCGTCGAAGATCTCGTGATCGCCGAAGAACGCGCACGCTTCCTGCGAGATGGGTTCGAGCTTGGTCACGCTCGCCGAGAACGGCGTCCCATACGGGGTGTGGCAGTGAGCCGCCGCGACGAGGTCGGGGACTGCCTCGTGGATCGGCGCATGGATGAAGTAGGCCGCCTCGTTGATGTGCCCACCGCCTTCCACCGTGCCATCCGCGCGGACCAAGACGAGGTCATCGGTGGTCACGAACTTGAACGGCACGCCGTACCGCGCCAGCCAGAAGCAGTCCGTCCGCTCGGGGTCGCGCGCCGAGATGTGCCCGTCGCCCAGCGCTCCCCAACCGATGGCGCCAAAGACCCGATAGGCCAACGCAAGACGACGCTTGCGGTGGGCGCGCAGCTCGGCGGGATCGGCGATGGCCGGCTCGAACGACGCCGGATCGAGGAATCCCTGGCCTGCAGCTGTGTCCGTCATCGGAGCCTCCCGTTCTGTCTCGACTGGCCGACGCTCTGTCACACCTGGCTGGTGCACGTCCCACGCTAGGCCGCCCCTGGCGGCGCCGCGCAACCGGCCGAAATTGGGATCGGTAGCCGCGCGGGCGGGGTCGACTTGCCACACGCCGGCCACCGGGGTCGGCACTAGCGAGGAGTCGACATGAACCACCATCACCGCCTGACGAGAACGATCGTCGGGGCCGTCCTATCCGGCGGCATCGCACTGACCGGCCTCGGGCTCGCCTCGGCGACCGCACATGCCACCCCGCAGACGGATGCGTCGGACCGCCAGATCATCGCCGTTGCGCCGCAGTCGAGTGCAGCGTCGGAGAAGGCGATCATCGCCGTGAACCCGAACCCGGCAGCCGCCTCGGAGAAGGCCATCATCGCGGTCCACCCGCAGTCCCCCGCCGTGCGCGCGGGATTCGACCCACAACCCGAGCCTCCCGCCGCACGCTGACGCGCCCGTCGCAGTCGTTCGATGTGGCAGTCATTCGTCGTGGCGTAAGTGATCCGGCTGTTTGATCCAGCCCGCAGGCACGTCGACGGTGAGCGACAACTGCACGAAGCGTCCGATGGCCGCGGTCGCGGCACGAATGGGACACCACTGCAACGTGTACGGCAGATACTGAGTCGGCGCGACGGGCAAGAGGGGGCTGGTCGCGCAGGCACCTGACACGGCCGTGCTGGTGAGAATCCAGTCCACCTCGGGCTGGGCAGGCCACCGGCACGCCGACAGGTCGGCATCGGCGAGTTCGACCGTTGGCGGGGCGACATTCGCCGCCCGCAGCACCTGCTGAATGGCCATCGACCAGGCCGGGAACAGACCCTCGCTGTGCATGCCCAGCGTCTCGGTCTCCAGGTCGACCAACTCGATCCGGTCCCTGTCGGCCAGCGGGTGGTCGGCCCGGACCCCGACGACCACCGGCTCGGCACAGAACACTTCGCCGATGATGCCCGGCGGGTCCGGCACCAGCCCACAGGTGATCGCCACGTCGACCTCCCCGTCGGGGATGGCGCGCTGAAGGTCGGGGAGCCACATGCGTCGCACGACGAGTTCGACGTCGGGCGCCTCACTCTTCAGCGCTGCGGCAAGGTGAGGTGCCAGCAGCGGCGCCACCGGTGGGGTGATGCCGAGCCGCACCGTTCCGGCCTCTCCCCCTGCGATGCGACGCACCGCCGCACCGGCACCCGCGACGTCTTCGAGGATCGCCTTGGCACGGCCCAGCAACTCCACCCCGGCCTCGGTCAATACGACTCGGCGGGTGGTCCTGGTGAACAGTGGGGTGCCCAGCTCGCGTTCCAGCCGACGCACTAGGTCGCTGAGCGTCGGCTGGCCGATGTGCAGCTTGGCGGCGGCACGGCCGAAGTGCAGCTCGACGGCCACCTCCACGAAGGCTTCCAGCTGTCGCAACTCCACGCTGCTGATGGTAAGGCGCTGGCAGCCGCGGATTGATCGGGCCGGGCGATCGCCGCGATCCGGGATAGGCCCTTGATCTCGCCGTCGGCCCGACGCATTGTGGATTCGAGATCCCACGACGACTCAGAGAGGTCGACTGTGCCCGCATTCAGCACGCGCCATCACACCGTCAACATCGACGGGCTTGACGTCTTCTACCGCGAAGCCGGCGACCGGTCAAACCCCACACTTCTTCTGTTGCACGGCTTTCCGTCGAGTTCGCACATGTTCCGCAACTTGATCGACTCGTTGTCCGACAGTTTCCACCTCGTCGCACCCGACCACATCGGGTTCGGGCGTTCGGCGATGCCGTCGGTCAACCAGTTCACCTACGGCTTCGATCAGCTGACCGAGGTCACCGAGAAGCTCATTGCCCACCTCGGGCTCGACCGTTTCGCCATCTACATCCACGACTACGGCGCACCCATCGGCTTGCGCATCGCCAGTGCTCGCCCGGAGCGGATCACCGCGATCGTCACCCAGAGCGGCAACGCCTATCTGGAGGGCTTCACGCCCTTCTGGGACATTCTGTTCGCCCACGCCAAGGACCGCGCCGCCAACGAGGACGGGGTCCGCGAGTACTTCACCGCCGAGAAGACCTACTGGCAGTACACCCACGGAGTCCCGCAGGACCGGCTGGACCGCATCGCGCCGGAGGCGTGGCTTCTGGACCAAGCCGGGTTGGACCGCAGGGGAAACGACGCCATTCAGTTGCAGTTGTTCTGGGACTATCAGTTCAACCTCGACGGATACCCGAAGTTCCAGGAGTATTTCCGCACGCATCAGCCGCCGCTCCTGGTCACGTGGGGGAAGAACGACGAGATCTTTGGGGCGGCGGGAGCGGAGGCGTTCAAGAGGGACCTTCCGAACGGCGAGTTCCACCTGCTCGACGCGGGTCACTTCGCACTGGAGACCCACGGTGACGAAATCAGCGGTTACATCCGCGACTTCATGAGTCGGCTGTGAGCCGGCGGTGAGCAGACGGTACCCAGCCCTGGCGTTCACCGATGGCGTGCGGGCCGTGCAACACAGCCACGGCAGCGACACGTTCTACGACCGCAAACGGGTGATCGCCCAAGCGTCTCCAGGGCCGGATCCGATGACCGAGGAGGTCGTCGACTTCCTGGCCGAGCGCGACGGATTCTATCTGGCCACGGTAAGTGAAACGGGCTGGCCATATGTCCAATTTCGGGGCGGGCCAAGAGGATTCGTTCACACCATCGACCAAAACACCATTGCCTGGGCCGACTTTCGGGGAAACCTGCAGTACATCAGCACCGGCAACCTTGCTGGCGAGGGTCGGGTCGCGATCATCGCCGTCGACTACCCGTCCAGACGACGGATCAAGATCTTCGGCCGCGCCAGAACGGTTACGGCCGAAGACGATCCCGCCCTGATGCGGGCGCTGGCCGACCCCTCCTACGATGCGGTCGTCGAACGGGCCGTGGTCGTCGACGTCGAGGCGTTCGACTGGAACTGCCCGCAGCACATCACCCCGAGGTTCAGCGCCGAAGAGCTGGAGCCGGCCTTGGTCAAGTTGCACGACCGGATTGCGACGCTCGAGGCGGAGAACGCAGCGCTGAAGGCCAAGCTCGCGAACCCGTGACGGGCTAACCGCGATACTTCTCCACCGCGTCGGCGTACTCGTCGAGCAGGCGCAACGACTCGTCGAGCGGAACGCTCGGCAAGCGCAGGGCCAGCTGACCAAAGCCCAGATCCTCGGCGGCCCGCCAATACTCGGGGTCCACCGGAGTGCCGAACTGCGCCAGCGGCACGTCGTGACCTGCGCCGTCGCGCATCTGCCCGATCCGCTTGGCCAGATGCTCGATGGGCAGCGGATTGGAGATCCAGCCCGCGTCGTGCCGGATCACCCGCTTGACGGTCGCATCGGAGTCACCGCCGATGTAGATGGGCGGATACGGCTTCTGCACCGGCTTGGGGCGGCTGAACGAGGAGTCGAAGTCGACGAACTTGCCGTGGTACTCGGCGGGCTCGTCCGTCCACAGCGCCTTGATGGCCTCGATGCGCTCGTCGAGAAGGGCGCCCCTGGTCTTGGGGTCGGTGCCGTGGTGGCGCAGTTCCTCGATGTTCCAACCGGCGCCGACGCCGAACACGAAGCGGCCGCCGGAGATCAGGTCGATGCTCGCGGCCTCCTTCGCGGTGATGATCGGATCCCGCTGAATCAGCAGAGCGATGCCGGTGAACAATTCGATCGTGGTGGTCACGGCCGCCGCCGCGGCGAGCGTCACGAACGGGTCCAGCGTCTTGTAGTAAATCGCAGGCAGGTCACCACCCGCCGGGTACGCCGACTCTCGGCTGGCAGGGATGTGCGTGTGCTCCGCGATCACCAGCGACGCGAAGCCGCGTTCCTCGATCGCGCGTGCCAGCGATACCGAATCGATCCCGTCGTCGGTGACGAACGTGGAGATGCCGATTTTCATCCGTGCCCCTGTCCATAGATGCCGCAAGATGTGCCTGCCACCGACTGCTGGCGCATCCAGGGTATTCCCCGCTCCGGACTGCCAGCGACCACATCAGAACCTCATCACTGTGGCCATTAGCTGAAGCACTCCGTTACTCTTTCCACGTGCGCATTGGTCAAACCACTCGATTTGCGGGCCGCTGGCCGCGCACCGACGACCACTACTACTGGCTGACGTCGCATCTGGCGGCTCGGGGGTTGCAGCGCGCCACCTGCCGGTTGATCGCGGCCAACCTCCTCGGGCTCAGCGCGATCCCGCTCGTTCTCATGCTCAGTGAGATGGGCCCGTCGGGAACCCGCGACCGCTGGCTGGCACTCGCCGTCTCGGCATGTTGCGCGGTAATGGCATGGGTGTGGCTGAAGCCCGGATGGCCCACCCGTCTGCAGTCACAGGCCTGCGTGGTGGTGGGCAGCATCTGCATCACGGTGGGGTGCCTGATCGTGGCGGGTCCCGGACTCGGCCTGATGGGGGCGTCGACGTTCGTCGTAGTGTCGGCGTTCACCGCGATGTTCCATGACGGGCGGCTGTTGGCCGTGACGTGGACCGTTGGGGCCGCAACGCTCGTCGCGCTGGCGGTCCGCCTCGGCGCCTCGGAGGCCGCCGTCACGGTGAGCGCCGTCGCCCTGTTCGTCCTCATCAACATGTTCGTGGCGTTCATCTGTCGCAGCGTGATTCGGCTGGTCAGCCCCGATGTGCATTACGGCGAGCTCGACACGTTGACCGGGTTGCTCTCACGGGATGCCTTCGCCGACCGCGTCGCGACCATGGTCGCCGCCAGGGACAGGAACGACGACCGCTTCCTGGCGATCATCGTGGTGAGCCTCGACAGCTTCTCGCTGCTGACGGCGATCCGCGGCGACACCGGCGGCGACGATGCTCGGGTCGCGATCGGGCACCGCCTCGCCGAGACGTTGCGCCGCGACGCCCTTCTGGCCCATGTCGGCGAATCCGAATACCTGGTGGCAGACACCTTCACCAACGCGGATGTCTCGGTGCTCACCGATCGACTGCAGCACACGGTGCGCTCGGCCCCGTACCGCCTCACGGCGAGCATCGGCGTCGTCGTCACACCGCTGGGTCCGCTGGTCGGCCGCCCACCCCACGACGTCGTCGAGGAGCTCATCACGATCGCCACCTCCCACATGTACGTCGCCCGCAAGGCCGGAGGCCAACGCACCGAGGCCATCGCGAACCCGCCTCTCACGTCGCTGAAGGACGCCGACACCGACGAATGGGACGACGACCTCTCGGCGTAGCAGCGGCGTCCGGCGCGTACCGTCTGTGATCACCAGCGAAAGCTCATTAGTGGATCGACACCGCGCAAATCCCCGGGAAGTGACGCCATGACAACTGCCGATGAGGTTGGCGACGCACAGATCAGCGACATCGTCGAGCAGGAGCTCGCCACCGCGGTCGCAGACGCAGACCCCGTGTTCGTCGCCTACGTCGAGTTCGACGGCGCCGACTACACCTCGGTGCACACGTCTCAGGTGGGCGCGGAGGCCCGCGTCCAGGAGATCGCCGCGCAGTGGGGCATCGGCGACGTGCTCGACGCCGAGCGGCTCGTCCACCGAATCGTCAAGTTGCCGTTGGAGACGCCCTGACGGCACTCGGCAACACCGACGTGCGGCGAGGTTGCCGACGGCCGGACGTCACGCCCATGCGCGACGGGACCTGGACGCCCAGTACTGTTCGGGATCCTCGGCGCAGTCGGTCAGCTCCGCGAGCCGGTCGGCGGGCACCTCGATCGTCGCTGCGGCCAGGTGGGACCGGACCTGCGCGGCGGTCACCGCGCCCGAGAGCACCCGGGGTACCCACGGCTGACCGAGGGTAGCGGCCAGTGCGAGCTGGTCGAGGCCGACGCCCAGCTCGGCCGCTAACCGGGCCGCTCGCCGCACCCCACTAGCGGGGTCCGTGGTGTCCGGCACCAGCCTGCCGTTGGCGAAGACCTCTTTGACGACGACGTCCACGCCGGCCCGATGCGCCTCCGCCAGCGCGGGTCCCGCCGAGGTCTCAAGGACGTTCCACGTCGACTGGATCGACGAGAACAGCCGTGAGCCGTTCACCGAGAGGTCGAGCACCGCGCGGATCACCGCCGACTGCCGCGGCCCCGACGTCGACAACCCGACGCGGACCCCCGCGTCGCGGAGGTCGGCGAGGGCTCCTTGAAGCGCGGCGTCGCCGAGCACCGGGCTGTCCTCGGTCACCGAGTGCACCTGGTAGAGATTCAGGCGATCGCCGAGAAGTGCTCGGGATTGGGCTAGTTGGGTACTGAACGCATTCAGGGTGTGGTCCTTGACCTCGTGCACCTCGGAGTCCATTCGCCAGTCCCCGACGTAGCGGTAGCCCCACTTCGATGCCACGACGACGTCGGTCACGGCAGGCCTTGACGTCAGCCAGTCGGCGAGGAACTCCTCGGAGCGGCCGTACGACCGGGCGGCGTCGACGTAGCGGATACCACCGGCGTACGCCGCGTCGAGCACTTCCGCGGTACGCGACCGCATGTCGGCCACCGACCGGGCAGCGCCGACGTCGTGCTCGCGCCCTGCCGTGATGTACGCGGGACGTCCCAGAGCCGCGAGTCCAAGGCCGAGCCGGTCCGCTGAGCTCACCGCAACGACACGACTCGAGTTGGCAGTCCGCATCTGGGTCAGCATGCCGTCACGACAACCCGGTCCACAACCCGCCTCGGCGAGCAGTACGGTGGCGCCAGCGTCGCTGCGCGCAGCGACGCAGCTCTGAAGGTGCAGATCCCCCAACTCCTGATCGCCGGACCCCCGAAGGAACGACGGGCATGTCACGACCTCGCAGCGGACGCTCGCAGGTGGTGTGTGGTGTCGACATCGGCAGCACCAACACCAAGGTGGTCGCCGTCGACCCGCGCGGTGTGGTGGTGGCTCGGCGGTGGCGCACGACGCCACGGCGTGCAGACGACGCGTCGATCGATGCGCTGGCCTTGCTGGACGCCATCGAGGAGCTGGTCATCGACCTGTGCGCGGACACGCACGTCGTGCGGGCGGTGTCGGTCGCGGGAGTCGGAGAGGACGGCGTCCTCGTCGACGAGGCCTTGACGCCGCTGACCCCCGCACTGGCATGGTTCGACCCCCGTCGCACCGCGCTGTACCGGACGTTGGCGCCCCTGCTGGTGCCGTCCACCCAGACGTGCACGGCCGACGACGCGGCGCGCTCCCTGGTCGGTTGGCGGTGGGCAGCGGCGCACCCGGATGCGGCGCGGGCCCGCACCTGGCTGGCACTCACCGACTTCCCCTCCAGCGTGTGGTCCGGCGTTCCGTTCATGAGTGACACGATCGCCGCGCGCACCGCAGCCTGGCGGGCGGGCACGCGAGACTGGGCCGACGACCGGGTTGCGGCGTCCCTCGGCTCGGCGGAACTGCTGCCCCTTGTCAAGCGCGGCGGAGACGTCGTGGGCACCTTCGCCTCCAGTCGACTCTCGGCGGCGGGCGTCGTGCATCCCGAAGCCGTCGTCGTCGCCGGTGGCCACGACCATCCCATCGGCGGGTGGGGTGTCCACCAGATGGACCCCCATTCGATTCTCGACTCCATGGGGACCGCCGAAGTCGTGGTCGCCCAGGCCTCGACGCCCGGGGTGGCGCGGACCACGGACGTCGACGTCGCACCGGGGATATTCGGACCGGGTACCACCGTGCTGTGCGTCGAGGAGCTGGCCCGCAACGTCCAGTGGGCCGCCAACGACGCCGAGGTCGGCCGCTACCTCGACGCCATCATCGCGGGCGATCAGCGCCCCGACGAATACCTGCACGATCCGGTGTTCGTGCCCGGCGCGCGCGGCGGTGGTGGGCCGCGCTTCACTGCAAGCGTCCCGTGCTCGCCCCTGTCCAGGGCCTCCGCCGTGATCGGCGCCATGGCCCGGCTGGGGGGTATCGCCGAACGGGCCGTCGCCCAGCACCTTCCGGACCGCCCGCGGGTGTACGCCGCGGGCGGTTGGTCGCGCTCCCCCGGCTGGATGGCGGCCAAGGAGGCGGTCACCGGATGCCGCCTCACCATCATCGGGGAACCCCAGGTCACCGCGGCCGGAGCTGCCCTGTTGGCGGCCGCGGCGATCGGCTGGACGCCGTCACCGTCGGTCACCCTCGGCATGGCGGACGATGCTGCCGCGCGCACGTCCGCGCCACGCCCAGCAGATGCGGGTGGCCCCGCACCGGTTCGAGATCCGACCGACCGCAGTGACGTGCGGGAACGGGCTACTCAGTAGTGAGCGGCAGACCGCTGGTCTTTATGACGCCGACGACAATTTTGCTCCGTTAGGTATAACCAATCGCGCGTGGTGGGTACAAACCCACCGTGCCCGCAAACCCGTCGTCGACGAGCTCACAGCCAGCCTGCGCATCGCTGGAGGGCGTGCGCGGCAGAAGTCGGGCCGGGATGGTCGACAGCACCGCCGACGACAGGTCCGACGACAGGTCCGACCACGAGTCCGACGACGATGGCCGGTTGACGGCGGCGCTGGCCGAGATCATCACGAATCGAGCGGTGATCGAACAGACCAAGGGGATGTTGATGTTCATCTATGGCGTCGACGCCGATGCCGCATTCGAGATGCTGCGCAAGCATTCGCAACATCAAAACGTCAAACTTCGCCACCTGGCAGAGCAGTTGTCGCAGGATCTGGTCGGCCTCTCCGAGCAGAGGTCGGCACTGCGTCGGCTCAGTGCCGACGGCATTCTCCGCAGCGCGCACGAGCGGATCGCCCGGCGCGAAATGGACGGGGAGGCCGCCTCGGACGGGCGACGTACGTCACGAACCGCAGCGTCGATCGATTCGGGGCACGGCGCCTCAGCCGTCACCGTTGGGCCGGGTGAGCAAGGTCCAACGCAGGTGCGGATATTCGTCGACGACGAAACCGTCGACGGTGGCCAATAGGTCTCCGGCACCGTGGGTGGCCGAATTCGACACGATCACCCTGCGCTCGCCGTTGATCAGGTAGGACTCCCCGGCAGCCGCCAGCAACGGCGATAGCCAGGACTCCAGGTCGGCGACGAGAATGTCGATGCACGTGACGCCGAGGAACGTGTCGCCCGCCAGGATCGGCGCGGAGATCGTCAGCACGAAGTCGTCAACGCAGCCGTAGTCGACATACGGACCAGACGCGAAGGGTCGGTGGTCCCGGCGCGGTCGGTCGAAGAACTCCCGCAGCGCATAGTCGTAGAAATCCTCGCAGCCCGGGTCCAGAACGTGGTGATCGTGGGGGACGGGACCGTCCTCGGTGCGCTGCCACCACTGGATCCAGTAGGGATGTCGGGGCATGACGCCGATCTCGATGACGACACCGACGCCCGTCACGACGGGCGGGAACGCCTCGATGCGCTGGAGCGAGGCACGCGTGATGCCTCGGCGCGCCGTCTCGAAGGTGCCGACCGGGGCGAGCAGTGGCGCGACGTCGCGGGCATACCCGTCGAGGTTGCTGGCAACGCATTCGACGATCGTGTTGAGTTCACCGGCCAACGTGGTGGAGACGGCGGCACCCTGGGTGTCCCGCCGGGCCGCGATCCGCTCGAAGCGCAGGCGGGCCAGAATCCCGAGGAGTCGGCCGATGCAGCGCTCCGCGGCGGCCTTGGCCTGCTGTGCGTCGCGCGATCGCACCGCGTCGGCGATTTCGGTCAGTGCTGCGGCGCCGGCGGCGCGTTCCTCGGCGGTCTGCAGGGCCAGTCCGAACAGCCAGTCGATCTGCTCGTGCACCGCGAACTCCGCCCGCGCCATGCGCATCGACTGTGCGGCAGAGGCGAGTTCGAGCAGGAACCTGCCGTGGGCGCGGCGCGCATCGACACTGTTGCCCGCCTCGCCGACACGGGCCGCGAAGGCCGCCAACATCTCGATGTTGGCGTCCGATGCGCGATGGGCCGCCAGCGCCGCGGCGTGGGCGGCGAGCATCTGTCGCCAGTCGGCGACGTCGCGAAGTTCGGCCGACGACAATTCGACGAGTTCGTCCTGTTCGAGTTGGTCGCTCTCGGCGGTGTACGTGACGAAGCTTCCTCCGTACTTCCCTGCCCTGGTGACCAACAGCCCCTGATTGCGTAGCTCGGCGAGTGCCTCCCGGAGGGCAAAGGTGGTCACCCCGAGCCGAGCGGCGAGGTCGGCTTCCTTCGGGAGCCGACGGCCGTCGGGAAGCAGCCCGAGGCTGATGGCTGCGCGGAGTCGCCGCACCACCGCACTCGGCACGTCGGTCGAACCGAGGGGTGCGAACGGCAACATCCGGTTCGGCTGAAGGAGATCGTCGAAGGCGGCTGTCACATCATGGGTTTCACCGGCCACGTCGGCCGTCCACGGTGGTCGATCGAGGCGCCATCGCCCCCTCCTCGGATCGGGTCGACGCGATCTCCCCCGATGCGGCGCCACCAATTCAGAGCTGTTGTGGATATCAGTGTAACCAGTGTTGGCGTGGCTTCGGGCTTCCGCGCCGCAGGACTGAGGACGACGTCGCCGTCACGGTTGGCTGACTGCCCCGGTCAACCTCTGAATGGACTGAATCTCCTCCAGGCGGTAGGCCCGTCCGTCGGGTTGCAGCAGATCGTGGAACCAGAGCTTCGGAGGTGCTGAGTAGGGGTGGTCCCACGAATCCCACGGCAGATACGTCTGAGTCTTGCCGGCCACGATGCCCCAGTTATAGGCACCTACGTTGCGCCGCTTGGCAATTGGCAGGATTCCCTCGATGGTGCTGCCTTGTGGACGCGCGAGGTACTCGGTACACAGGATCGGCCTGCCCCACGGTGCCAGTTCGTCGATCCGAGCCTCGAACTCGTCGGGCTTGGCGTAGGAGTGGAAGGTGATCACGTCGGAGTTGGCGAGCTGAATGTCGGCAATGGCACTGCGACTAGCTGCATCTCGCCACGCCCCCTGCCAGACTCCACTGGTCACCGGCTGAATCGGGTTGACGGCGCGGGCCCACTGAAACACTTGCGGCAGAAGGGCTTCGACGAGGGTCAGCTTGTCCTTTCGTTCCACCTTGCGGTAGTCGTTGGCGGGGTTGTCGGGTTCATTCCACAGGTCCCAGCCCAGCACCCGTTCGTCACCACGGAACTGACTCATCACACCCGTGACGTACTCGTACATGGTGCGGATGTACTGGGGATCGCCGAGGCGCTGGGCGCCTGGACTCTGCACCCATCCCGAGTTGTGCACGCCGGGCGTCGGGGGACGCTGAGGACCCAACGCGGGCCGCGGGTCCCAGCAGGAGTCGAAGAAGACGAAGAGCGGTTTGATGCCCTGACTCGCGGCGATGGCGACGAACTGCGCCAGACGGCGTTGAAATCCTTGCCGGTCCTGCACCCACAGGAGGTCGTGGAGGAAGACCCGGACGGTGTTGAATCCGATCAGCCTCGCCGCCCCGAGTTCGGCGTTGATGGTCCTGGGGTCGTAGGTGGTGGGTTGGAACATCTCGAGTTGGTTCACGGCGTTGGAGGTGATGAAGTTCGCCCCGACGAGCCAGCCCTGCGCTTGATACCAGCGGTTGGCCCGGTCGGCCGACCATACGCCGGCGGCGGCCGATGCGCGGGGGACCGTGGTGATTGCTGCACCGGCCGTCAAGAGCAGCGACAGCTTGAGCGCAGTTCGGCGGTGCACCAAGCGACCATAGTTTTCGACGGCGATGTTCTGAGACCTCCGTACCGATTTGCAACCAATGAGGTGGGGAACTGTTACCCACCGCCCCTGCAGCGTTCGGGCCACCCGGTCGGCGACGATACCGACGATTGTGGACCGCGCCTTGGCACGCCGCGCGATCCTGCCGTAATGCCTGTTCACACGGCGTGGCGCACGTCACTCCGGCGGGTTGGGACGAGCCCTGACGGCTATCGTCGGCGGCCGCTTCGGTTCGCCGCAGCGCAACCTCGCTCAGCCGCCCGGCAACGAGCCAGGAGGGTTGTCACACCGGTGATCTGCCCATGAAGGGACCACCGAAGACGTGCCCGGTCCGAGTGGTCGCCCGCGCCGTCCCCACCTGTGAATGCCGATGGCCCGCCCCTCGCTGGGGCG
>NZ_JBEVLO010000219.1:0-4533 GCF_040509115.1 Mycobacterium sp.
CCTCGAGTGCGTCCACCCGTGAGGCGATGTGCGCGGCGATGCCGCCGACGCCGGTCTCCTCGACCAGCTCCAGTGCCGCCGCGAATGCGCCCGAGGTCACCGGGCTCAGGTTGGAGATCGACCAGGCCGCGGCCGTGCTGTCGGCGGGGTGGATCTCGTCGTCGAAGAGACCGGGGTCCCGCGCCCCGGTCCAACCGGACAACACCGGGTCCATCCGCTCCAGTGCCCGGTCCGACAGCGCCGCGAATCCCGTTCCCCAGCCTGCCCGTAACCACTTCTGGCCACCGACGACGAGGATGTCGGCCACTTCCCACGGCGCCTCGATCACGCCAAAGCCCTGGATGCCGTCGACGACGAGCACGCGGTCTCCGACGACCTCACGCAGCGCGGCCAGGTCGGCCCGGTAGCCGGTGCGGTAGTCGACCGCGCTGACCGAGACGATCGTGACGTCGTCGGTGAGGGCTTCGGCGATCCGGTCGGCGGTGACGTACCCACCCGGCAGGCGCTGCACCGTCAATCGCCCCGCCTGCTCGGCGCGGGCCCACGGGTAGGTGTTGGCCGGGAACTCCGAGGCTGACACCAATACGGTGCCGCCCGGCGCGTTGAACGCCGCCTGCAGCAGTCCGAGGCTGGTGTGCGGCTGTAGAACGACGTGGTCGACGTCGCTTCCGCACAGCCGCGCGGCGGCCGCCTTGGCGCGCGTCTCTTCCCGCATGAGTTCGTCGACGGTGGCCGGTCCGGCGTGCGTTGCCTTCTCCGATAGGCGAGCGGTGGCGTCCAGAACGGTGTGCGACGGTGGTCCGAAGCGGGCGAAGTCGAGATAGCCTGCCGGCTCCGAGAATTGCAGGAGGTAACGCGGCGAGATGGGTGTCACGCGAGCACCCTGGCCAGGAACTGGCGCGTGCGTTCGTGTTCCGGCGACTTCAGGATGCGCTCGGGCGGACCGGTTTCCACGATCGCACCGTCGGCCATGAAGACCACTTCGTCGGCGGCTTCGGCGGCGAAGGCGATTTCGTGGGTGACGACCACCATCGTCATGCCGTCGGCGGCCAACGCGTTCATCACGGCGAGCACCTCGCCGACGAGTTCGGGGTCCAGCGCCGACGTCGGTTCGTCGAACAGCATCAGCTTGGGCTTCATCGCCAGGGAGCGTGCGATCGCCACGCGCTGCTGCTGACCGCCAGACAACTGCGCGGGGTAGGCGTCGCCGCGCTGACCGAGGCCGACCCTGTCGAGCAGTTCGAGGCCGTCGGTGCGTGCGACGTCGGGGGCGATGCCGAGCACGCGGATGGGGCCCTCGATGACGTTCTCCAGCGCGGTGCGGTGACCGAACAGGTTGAACCGCTGGAACACCATGCCGATGTCGCGGCGCTGCTTGGCGACGTCGCGCTCTCGGAGCTCGTAGAGCTTGCCGCCCCGCAACTCGAACCCGATCGGCTTCCCGTCCACCCAGACCTGGCCCTCGTCAATGGTTTCCAGGTGGTTGAGGCAGCGCAGGAACGTGCTCTTGCCTGCGCCGGAGGGACCGAGCAGGCAGACCACCTGACCGCGGTGCACCTCCATGTCGATGCCCCGCAGGACTTCGGTGTGGCCGTAGCTCTTTCGGACGCCGACGGCACGGAGCAGTGGCTCAGACACGAGCGCCTCTCGTCAACGGAATGGTGCGTAGGGCCTTGGCGGCCTGCGCAGCGACGCTACGCTCGGCGGAGCCGAAGGTGCGCTCCAGGTAGTGCTGCCCGACGCCGGCGATCGTCACGACGACCATGTACCAGATCGCCGCGGCGAACAGCGTTTCCATCACCAGCAGGTTGTGCGAGGAGATGTTGTTGGACGCGTGGAGCAACTCGGTCACGCCGATCACCGACGCAATCGACGTGCCCTTGAGCATGTCGATGAAGTCGTTGCCGGTGGGCGGGATGATCACGCGCATCGCCTGCGGCAGCACCACTCTGCGCAGCGTCAGGATCGGGGACATGCCAATCGATTTCGCGGCTTCGGTCTGTCCGCCGTCCACGCTGTTCAGCCCGGCGCGCACGATCTCGGCCATGTAGGCGCTCTCGTTGAGCGCCAACCCGAGAAGTGCCGCGGTGAATGCGCTGATGAGGACGTTGGTCTGCTCGTCGAGCAGGTATCCACCGAAGGGCATCGGGATGGCGATGGTCGGTATGACCAGAGCCAGGTTGTACCAGATGAGGATCTGCAGCAGCACCGGCAAGCCGCGAAAGAGCCAGATGTAACCCGTCGCGAACCACTTCGCAACGGGATTCGCGCTGCGACGCATCAACGCGATGACGATCCCGAGCACGATCGCGACCGATTGCGCGATGACCGCGAGCAGCACCGTGTTCAGGAGGCCCACGAGCATGACGCGGTACACCACGAAGTCGGGCACCGACGACCAGTCGATCTGTGCCTGCGACAGCGCGATGAACACCGCGACGAGCAGCGCGAGGATCACCGCCGCGCTCACCCACCGACCCCAGTGGCGGAGCCGGACGATCTCCAGCGGCTCCTTCTGCAGTGTGTCAGGCACCATTGATGGCGGATTCCTTCAGCGCGCCCTGCTCGACACCCCAGCTCTGGAGGATCTTGAGGTACGTGCCGTCGGTCATCAGCTCGCCGAGCGCCTTGTTCACCGCATCCCGCAGGGCAACGTCGTCCTTGGCGAACCCGATGCCATATGGGCCGCCGTCGATCGGTTCGCCAGGCACGACCTCGAAGATGTTCCCCTCGCCCGCGGTGCGCGAGATGTAGACGGCACTGGGCAGGTCGTTGAGGATCGCGTCGACGCGGCCGGTGCGCAGCTGGTTCTGATTCTGCGTGTCGCTGTCGGTGGCCGTCACCGTGATGGCGGGCTTGCCCTCCTGCACGCACTTGTCACTCTGGGCCGCGGCGAAGGTCTGGTGACTGGTGCCCTGCACGACGGCAACGTTCTTGCCGCACAACGTGTCCGGGCCGGTGATGCCGTCCGGGTTGCCCTTCTGCACCATGATCGTGATGCCGGAGGAGAAGTAGTCGACGAAGTCGATCTGCTGCTGGCGCTCCTTGGTGTCGTTCATCCCGGCCATGGTCATGTCGATGCGTCCGGACTGCAGGCTGGTGATCAGCGAGCCGAAGGCCATGTCCTGGTATGCCGTCTCCACGCCGATCTTCTTGCCGATCGCCTTGGCGAGATCGACCTCGAACCCGATCGGCGTCTTGCCGTCGGCGGCGTAGAAGTTGTTGGGCGCCGACTGGATGTTGGAGCCGACGTTGATGGTCTTGGACTGTGCGATCGCGGCGGGCAGACCCCCCGCGAGGGCCTGATCCGGTTCGATGGCGGAGATGAGCGAGGCGTTGTCTGGAATCGCCGATTTCTCGCCGCTGGCGGCGGGTTGCTCGGTCGCATCGCCGCCACCGCCGCCGACGCCGCTTCCGCAGGCGGTGACGGCGGCCGCGAGGACTCCGACGAGCAGCAGGGAGAACCGGGTACGGACCGGCGAGGGTGAACGCATCATGACCTCCAAGGTGTGATGCGGGTGACGCTACAACAAATTGTTGAATCGGTCTCCACAAACTGTTGAATGTTTACCCGCCGTAACTTGGGCTGCATCGACGACGCGGTCCGGACGGTGTCATCTGCGCGAGTCGCTAGACCCGCGATCTGGCCCCGTTGCCTATCCTCAGCCCATGAGCGACGTCGTGATCATTCACACCGACGGCGGCTGCCGACCCAATCCCGGCCCCGGAGGCTGGGGCGCCGTGCTGCGTCAGCGCGAGCACGTCCGCGAGATGTGTGGCGGCGACTCCGGCGAGACCAGCAACAACCGGATGGAATTGACCGCCCCGATCATGGCGCTGGAGGCACTCACCAGGCCCGTCACCGTGCACCTGTACACGGACAGCACGTACGTCCGCAACGGCATCACCAAGTGGGTGCTCGGCTGGGAACGCAACGGCTGGCAGACCTCCGCGAAGCAACCGGTGAAGAACGTCGACCTCTGGAAGCGACTCCAGATCGCTTGCACACGACACCAGGTCGAGTGGTTCTGGGTGAAGGGCCACTCGGGGGTTGCCGACAACGAGTTGGCCGACGAACTGGCCACCCGGGGGCTGCGCGAAGCTGTCGGCGCCTCGAGTTGAGGCCTCACCACCGCGAGATCGACGCCACTGCGAGGAAGTGCGAGTGCGGATGTCGGTGGCGTCGATCTCGCGGTGGCGGAGTCCGTTGGACCGGCCACACAGACTCGCAGGCGGCCTGGTAGACCTCCTCGTGTGACGTGTCGTCTGCGGCTTTCGTCACTGCGCCACTGGAGCCTCGACAACGTGTGAAGATCACCGACATGGGCGGGAGCGCCGGGGGCCGAGTGCTCGTCGGACGGCAGGTCGAACAGCAGCAGCTCGTCGAGTTGTGTGACCGCGCCCGAGCGGGCGAGAGCGGCGTCCTCGTCATTCATGGCGAGGCCGGCATGGGGAAGACTGCGCTGCTCGCTTCGGTACTCGGGGAAGCCGATGGGCTTCGCACCATCCGTATCAGCGGCGCCGAGTCGGAAA
>NZ_JBEVLO010000220.1:0-18892 GCF_040509115.1 Mycobacterium sp.
CTGGGGGTCAAGGGGTCGCAGGTTCAAATCCTGTCAGCCCGACGCGGGCGAGAGGTGGTTTCCGGTCTCCGGGGGCCACCTTTTTCGTGTCGTGACCAAACTGCGTAC
Source organism: Mycobacterium sp. (assembly GCF_040509115.1). GTDB lineage: Bacteria > Actinomycetota > Actinomycetes > Mycobacteriales > Mycobacteriaceae > Mycobacterium. Next base: position 109 of record NZ_JBEVLO010000220.1, read on the forward strand.
CCAACCCAGGGTTTTGGCGATGGAACGGTTGTCGCGCGCTAAGCCTCAACGGCACGTTCTTCATCGACGTGCAGGCCCAGTACGACGCGCAGGTTGCCCGCGAACGCCTAGCGGCCGTGTCAATGGCCAAATTGGCGACCATCGACCGAATCGCGTGAGCATGCGCGGTAAACGTCCAAATCGGGCATCAACGCGCGTTGCGGCCACCCGCTACATGCACGCCCGGAGACCCAGACCGGGTTGGCAGTCGGCGGTTAGGGCTCGGACTCTCCCCACTCCTTCGCCAGCGTTACCGCACGGTGCCAGCGAGCCCGTTCGATGCTGCGACGGGTGTCGTCGATGGCGGGAAGCCATTGCGCGGCCTGCTGCCAATTGCGCCGCAGCACGGCCTTGTCGGGCCAGTAGCCGGCACCGAGGCCCGCGGCGTAGGCGGCGCCCAACGCCACCGTCTCTGTCATCATCGGCCGTACCAAGGGGATGCCCAGCAGGTCGGACACCGTCTGCATCAGCAGGTTGTTGGCGGTCATCCCACCGTCGACGGCGAGTGACTCCGCGGATAGCCCGGCATCGGAGTTCATCGCGTCAACGACATCGCAGGCCTGAAATGCGGTGGCTTCCAAGATGGCTCGGGCGAGATGGCCCTTGGCGGTGTAGCCGGTGAGGCCGACGACCACGCCGCGCGCCGCGTTGTCCCAGTACGGTGCGAGTAGGCCGGAGAATGCGGGCACGATGTAGCAGCCCCCGTTGTCGTCGACAGTGCTTGCCAGCGTTTCGATTTCGGGAGCGGTATGAATGAGGCCCAGTGTCGAGCGGCACCAATCCACCAGCGCTCCGGCCATGGCTACGGAACCCTCCAGCGCGTATACGGGTTCCTCGCCGTCGATCGCGTAGGCGACGGTGCTGATGAGGCCGTGGCGGGAACGCACGTTGATGGTGCCGGTGTTGAACAACAGAAAGCTGCCGGTGCCGAAGGTGCACTTGGCGGCGCCGGCGTCGAACCCGGTCTGACCGAACAGCGCTGCCTGCTGGTCCCCGATCATTGCCGTGATGTCGAGTCCCGGTACCGGTGCGACGCTGGTGCCGAACTTGGCCAGCGTGGGCCTGATTTGCGGCAGCATGGCCCGCGGAACACCGAAGACCTCCAGCATCTTGTCGTCCCAGTCCATGGTCTGCAGGTTCATCAACAGGGTCCGGCTGGCGTTGGTGACATCGGTGGCGTGCACGCCGCCGTCGACACCGCCCGTCAGGTTCCATAGGAGCCAACTGTCGATGGTGCCGAACAGCACTTCGCCCCGCTCGGCGCGTGGCCGCAACTCGGGGTCCTGATCGAACAGCCATCGCAACCGCGGCCCGGAAAAATACGTGGACAGCGGGAGGCCGGTGCGCGCGGTGATCTCCTCGGCATCGATCTCCTCGGCGACGGCCTTGATGACGGACGCCGTGCGGACGTCCTGCCAGACGATCGCGCGGTGTACCGGCCGCCCGGTGCTGCGGTCCCATACGACGGTGGTCTCACGCTGATTGGTGATGCCCAGCCCGACGACCTGGCTGGCATCGATACCGGCATCGCCGATGGCCTCGGGCACTAGCGCGCACACCATGTGCCAGATCTGCTCGGCATCGTGTTCGACGCGGCCTGGGCGAGGAAAGAACTGTTCGTGCTCGCGATGGGCAATCGACACCATATGGCCGTGCCGGTCGAAGATCATGCAGCGGCTGGAGGTGGTTCCCTGATCCAGGGCCGCCACATAGCGTTCGGTCACCGGCGTCGCCCGTGCCCGAGCTCACGAGATATCGACCGGGCGGCCCGTACCACCTGTGCAATCAGCGACGGGCGTGGGCGACCGCGGGAATCACAGATCCGATCCCGATGGCCGCGAATGCCGACTGCGGCCACCACCGATCCACTGTGGTCGCGGACGGGGGCGGCGATCGCCGCCAGATCCGGTTCGGCCTCCTCAACTTCGGCCGCCCAGCCCTCGTCACGGATCCTGGCCAACTCGCGGTCGAGACGCCGCCGGTCGGTCACGGTGTGAAACGTGAGACTGCACAACGTGGTGTCTCCAATGCTGCGGTAGGCGCCGACGTCGTGCGTCAACAAGATCTTCCCGAGAGCGGTGGCATGCAACGGTCGGTCTGGCCTATCCGGCTGGATGCCGCCGGCGCTCCCGGTTGGGAAGACCGCGTGTACGACGACGACCTGCCCGTCGCGGAATGCCGCCACCTCGGTGGCTTCGGCTGATCGGGCGGCCAACGCATCGGTCCAGTTGATCGCCCGGGAGCGCAACAGGTTCAGGTCGATCCGTGATGCGCTGAGCCGGAACAGCCCCGGCGCGATTCGGTAGCGGGCGGTGTCGGGCTCCTGCTCGGCAAATCCCACGTCGAGCAACGTCTGCAAGAGACCGTGTGTGGTGCCTTTCGCCAAGCCGACCGCTTCGGCGATCCGGGACATCGCGAGGGGTTCCGGCTCGGCGGCGAGTAACCGCAGAATCGCCGCCGCACGCTCAACCGACTGCACCGCACCGGGCATTTTTCCACGCTACAACGGACCCCGATCAGACGACCTCGATTGTTGTTCGACAATGTTGAACCCCGTTGTGTTCGACAATGCCGAACACGGACCGTTGGCCGCAGGCCAACTGTTTCCTAGCTTCGTTGGACATGAGACAACAGTCACACTCAACCGACGCTGTGATGCCAGTCGCAGCGAACGGACAAACGATTCCTCGGGAAGACCTGAAACGGCCCTCGGTGGAACGGATCCGGTCCCTATCCGCCGAGTTGGCCGCCGAGTTCTTCGGCACCTTCGTCATGATCCTGTTCGGTGTCGGGGTGGTAGCCCAAGTGATGGCCGGCGAAACCGGCGCTCATGACAGCGTTGCCTGGTCCTGGGGGTTGGGGGTGATGCTCGGTATCTTCGTCGCGGGCCGGATCAGCGGAGCTCACCTGAACCCGGCGGTGTCTGTCTCGTTGGCGCTCTACCAGGGCTTTCCCTGGCGCAAAGTAGCTCCGTATGCGTCGGCCCAGCTGCTCGGCGCGTTCCTGGCCGCGCTGATCGTGCGATGGAACTACACCGAGGTGTTGGCGAAGTTCGACCCCGGACACACCATCAAGAGTCAGGGCGTCTTCTCGACGCTGCCAGGAAACGGGGTGGCTCCTGTCAGTGATCTGGGTGCGCTGCGTGACCAGATCATCGGTACCGCGATCCTGATCTTTCTCGTCTTCGCCCTCTCGGACGGGCGCAATGCCGCGCCGGGAGCCAACCTCACCCCGTTCATCATCGGGCTGCTGGTGGTGGGCATCGGGATGGCCTGGGGCACGAATGCCGGCTACGCGATCAACCCGGCCCGTGATTTCGGACCCCGATTGGCGTCCTATCTGACCGGTTACGACACCGCCTGGCTCGATCAGTACGGCAACGTCTACTTCTGGGTCCCCATCGTCGGCCCACTCGTGGGCGCGATCATCGGCGGCGCGCTCTACAAGTACGGCGTTTCCCGCTTTCTCCCGCCGCAGGCACCGGCGCAGACGACACCGAAGGAGCAGTGACAATGGCCGAGTTCGTCGGTGCGATCGACCAGGGCACCACCAGCACCCGATTCATGATCTTCGACCACTCCGGCAACGAGGTCAGCAAGCATCAGCTCGAACACGAGCAGATCATGCCGCGGCCCGGCTGGGTGGAACACAATCCGGTAGAGATCTGGGAGCGGTCAAACTCCGCCATGCAGACCGCGCTCAACAGCGCCATGCTGCAGCCCAGCGACCTTGTCGCCCTTGGCATTACCAATCAGCGTGAGACCACGGTGGTATGGAATCGCAAGACCGGTCGACCGTACTACAACGCGATCGTCTGGCAGGACACCAGAACTGACAAGATCGCCAGCGCCCTAGAACGTGACGGCCGCGGCGAAATCATTCGGCGGAAGGCCGGTCTACCGCCGGCAACGTATTTCTCCGGCGGAAAGATCGCCTGGATTCTGGAAAACGTGCCCGGCGCCCAACGCGATGCGGAGAAGGGTGACGCGCTGTTCGGCAACACCGACTCCTGGCTGCTGTGGAATCTCACCGGCGGAGTCGACGGTGGAGTGCACGTCACCGACGTCACCAATGCTAGCCGCACCATGCTGATGAACCTGGAAACCTTGGACTGGGATGACGAGCTGCTCGGCTTCTTCAACATTCCGCGGGCGATGCTGCCGCAGATCCGCCCGTCATCGGATCCCGCGGGTTATGGGAAGACCTCTACGACATTGCCTTACGGTGGCGTTCCGCTGACCGGCGCGCTGGGCGACCAGCAGGCCGCGATGTTCGGGCAGGTGTGCTTCGCGCCGGGGGAGGCGAAGAATACCTACGGCACCGGTAACTTCCTGCTCCTCAACACCGGCACCGAGTTGGTCCGGTCCAAGAACGGCATGTTGTCGACCGTGTGTTACCAATTGGGTTCCGAAGAACCGGTTTATGCGCTGGAGGGGTCCATCGCGGTGACGGGTTCGGCGGTCCAGTGGCTGCGTGATCAGCTGGGCATCATTGCCGGCGCCGGTGAGATCGAGCCGCTGGCCCGTCAGGTAGCCGACAACGGCGGGATCTACTTCGTGCCTGCGTTTTCCGGGCTATTCGCACCGTACTGGCGCAGCGACGCCCGCGGCGCCATCGTGGGGCTGAGCCGGTACAACACCAACGCCCACCTGGCCCGCGCCACACTGGAGTCGATCTGTTACCAAAGCCGAGATGTCGCGGTGGCGATGGAAGCCGATTCGGGTGTGCACCTCGAGGTGCTCAAGGTCGACGGTGGCGTCACCGTGAACAACCTGTGCATGCAGTTGCAGGCGGATATCCTTGGCGTCCCGGTCAGCCGCCCCGAGGTCGCCGAGACCACCGCGCTGGGTGCGGCGTATGCCGCTGGCCTCGCGGTCGGGTTCTGGAGCAACACCGATGAGCTGCGCGCGAATTGGAATGAATCCCGCCGGTGGACGCCCGAATGGAGCGATGAGGAGCGTGCCGCCGGATACGCGGGGTGGCAGAAGGCCGTCCAGCGCTCACTCGATTGGGTCGACGTGGAATGAGCTGGCGGCCGCATCTGGAAAACGCACGGACTGATTCGCGACGACTGCAAGGACGACTGACATGAGCACTGCACGACCATTGAGTCCGGCCGAACGGACGGCGGCCTTGACACGTCTCGGTTCCGAAGATCTCGACATCCTGATCATCGGGGGTGGCGTTGTCGGCGCGGGTGCCGCGTTGGATGCCGCCACCCGCGGTTTGAAGGTCGGGCTGGTCGAGGCACGCGACTACGCATCGGGGACGTCGAGCCGGTCCAGCAAGCTGTTTCACGGTGGCCTGCGCTATCTCGAACAGCTCAATTTCGCCTTGGTATTCGAAGCGCTGCGGGAACGCAGTCTGGTGCTGAACACCTTGTGCCCGCACCTGGCCAGGCCGGTGCCGTTCATCTATCCGCTGGAGAAGCCGATCGACCGCGGCTATGTCGGGCTGGGTATCGGCGTGTACGACGTGATGGGCGCCGGTCGCGGGGTACCCGGCCATCACCGGCACCTGAGCCGGCGCAAGACCATGGAGTCGTTTCCGTCCGGCAAGCGGTCCGCGATCCGCGGCGCGGTCCGGTTCTATGAGGGACAGGTCGACGATGCCCGACACACCATGATGCTGGCCCGCACCGCCAGTGACTTCGGGGCGCTCTGCGTCAACAGCACCCGGGTGGTCGGGTTCCTGCGGGAAGCGGACCGCGTCATCGGTGCCACCGTCAAGGATCTCGAAGACGGAACCGAGTTCGAGATTCGGGCTCAGCAGGTCATCAACGCCGCCGGGGTGTGGACCGACGAGATCCAGGAAATGGTGGGTGGCCGTGGACAATTCCAGGTCCGGGCATCCAAGGGTGTGCACCTGGTGGTGCCGCGCAACCGGATCAACTCCAGCACCGGCATCATCACCAGGACCGAGAAGAGTCTGCTGTTCGTCATTCCGTGGGGCAGCCACTGGATCATCGGGACCACCGATACCGATTGGTCATTGGATCTGGCGCATCCCGCCGCGAGCGCGAGCGACATCGACTATCTGTTGGCACACGCCAACAGCCTGTTGGCCGACCCGCTGACCCGCCAGGACGTCGTCGGCGTCTATGCGGGGTTGCGACCGCTGCTGGCCGGCGAGTCCGATTCGACCAGCAAGTTGTCCCGTGAACATGCCGTCGCCAGCCCAGTGCGTGGGCTGACGGTGATTGCCGGCGGCAAGTACACGACGTATCGGGTGATGGCCAAGGATGCGGTGGACTCCGCGGTACACGGTATGGAACGCAAGGTCGCTGACTCCTGCACCGAGCGGATTCCCCTGGTCGGCGCGGATGGCTATGTGGGCGCTTGGAATTCGCGGCACCTGATCGCCGAGCAGGCCGGACTGCGGGTGTCGGTGATCGAACATCTGCTTGGCCGGTTTGGCACCCTGACCACGGAGTTGCTCGACCTGATTGCGCAGCGCCCGGAACTCGGTGAGCCGATTGACGGCGCTGCCGACTACCTGCGCGCCGAGGCGTATTACGCGGCGAGCCATGAAGGCGCCCGGCATCTCGAGGACGTGCTGACCCGGCGCACCCGGATCTCGATCGAGGTTCCGGATCGCGGGCTGGCCGCCGCCCGCGAGGTGGCCGAGCTGATCGCGCCGGTGCTGGGTTGGAGTGACGCCGACATCGACCGCGAGCTGGAGCATTACGACGCCCGCGTGGCTGCGGAGATCGACTCGCAACACCAGGCCGATGACCTGACCGCCGACGCCTCCCGGCTCGGCGCACCCGATGTCCGGCTCGGCGCGAACCTGGGTTTGGCGCGATGACTGGCGCGACGATGGTCGGTTTGGCCACTCGCTACGACTGGCAGGGGGCGAAACACGTCTCGGTGGGATGGCGAGCCGCCGGTGGCGTATAGCTCAAAAGGGCAGGAGTAGCATCCGCACATGTCGAGAGTCATGCCTGAACCGACGGCGGCACCCTTCTCGTCGCCGACGTCACCGCAGGTCCTCATGACGAGCGCCGGCCGAGCTTGGACCGGGCTCGACGCCGATTTCGTTCACGTTCCGCGTGGAATGTCGCATGCACCCGAGAGCGAAATGCATCGTCTCGGTATTCATTTCGGACCTCCCGTGAACGCCGACTGCTATTGCGACGGCCAGCGGATGCGCCGTGTGCAGAAAACGGGCGACATCGACATCGTGCCGGCAGGCGTGGACGGCTCTTGGAAAGACGATGCGGACTGCCGCACCCTGCGACTGAGCATTCATCCGTCGGTGCTCCTCGAAGTGGCAGACGAGCTCGGAACGGACGCCGCCAGGGCCCAGCTACGGCCACGATTTCAAGTACGTGACGCACGGATCGAGGCGATTGGGTGGGCCGTCAAGGCTGCTCTGGAATCCGCCACCCCTTCGGACACGCTGTACATCGGTTCCTTGGCCAGGGCACTGGCCGTTCGACTCGTCGAAACCGCGAATGAAAGCTCGCCGCACCGTGAAAGCCGCGACGAACCAACCCTTTCGGCGCGCCAGTTGCGGGTGCTGACCGACTACATCGAAAGCCATCTGGATCAGCAGCTGCAACTCGCCGATCTCGCAGGTGTGGCAGAGGTGGGCGTCACCCGGCTCAAGACCCTGTTTCGCAACAGCACCGGGCTCCCCGTGCACCAATACGTGATCCGCCGCCGCGTGGAATATGCCCGCGCACTGCTGAGTACGACCGCGATGACGGCGGCCGACGTCGCGGTCGCGGCCGGCTTCTCCCATCAAAGCCACATGGCGTCGACGATGCGGCGATTGCTCGGTCAGACGCCGGGCGATATCGCTCGACAAGCAAGAGACTTGCGACCGAATTCGTAAAACCCCGTCCGAATTTGTGCGACTCACCCACAGGGCGCGCATTACCGTCGGCGACCGTGACCAGTTCATTCATCGCGGTCGTCGGGGCCGCAGGAAATATCGGGTATTCGACGTCAGTGGCCTTGCGTCAGGCAGGTGTCTCCGTCAGGGCGATTCTGCGGGACGCTAGCAAGGCAAGCAGGCTGACTGCATTCGGATGCGAGATCGGCTTGGCCGATCTGCAGGACTCGGCCGCTCTCGGTGTCGAAATTGCGAACGCCGATGCCGTGCAGGTCATTTTGCCTCCGCCGCCGCAGGCTGACGATGCCGTCGCTGAGATGCGCCGGTCCATCGAAAGTCTTGCCGAGGCACTCGAAGAGGCGCGACCCCGCCGCGTGGTGGCGATCTCCGATTACGGTGCCCACATCAGCGAATGGGTGGGCATGCCGTCGATGTTCCACCTCTTCGAGGAACGGCTTCGCAGGCTAGCGATACCGCAGGTGTTCTTGCGGTCTGCCGAGCACATGCACGGCTGGGCGCCCTTCATCCCGGCGGCTCAGTCGACGGGGATCCTGCCGAGTCTGCACCATCCGGTCGACGGGCTATTTCCAACGGTCGCAAGCTCCGACGTCGGCGTCATTGCGGCAGAGCTGCTCATCGACGACGCCATGGGAACGGGCAAGCGGATCGTTCATGCTGAAGGGCCGCGGCGTCACAGCGCCAACGACGTGGCGGCGGTGCTCAGCGAGCTACTCGGCCGCGAGGTCATCGCGCGCGCGGTGCCTCGTGACCAGTGGCGGGAAAGCCTCGAGCGGGGGTTGAGTCCGAGCATGGCGAAGCTGGTGGCTGACGTCTACGACGCTCACAACAGAGGAGGGCTGATCGACGTCGAGCCCGACAAGGGTGAACTGCGTCGCGGAACAACCGAATTGGTCGACGCGCTGCGACCGCTAGTGCTCGCCACCGCGAACGGCGGCGACTAATCCGCTGCTCGTCGGGCACTCGATCGCCATGACGATCGCCCGGGGTGGCTGCACCGACAAAATCGTTGGGGTACGTACTGTATTGTGTGAGGTACGCCACCGAAGGAGGCATCGTGCAGTACTACCGAGACGGATTCCATGCTGGTGACCCGCGCTGGACACCTCGAAGATCTGCCGGGGGCAGGAGTGCGGCCGACGGTGTCGGTGTCGGTGTCGATGTCGATGTCCTGATCGTCGGATCGGGACCCGCGGGGCTGGTGCTAGCGACGGTATTGGCGGGTTTCCCGTCGATCCGCACTCGGGTGACGGAGCGTCGTGAAGGTCCGATGCAGTTGGGGCAGGCAGACGGTGTCGCCTGCCGCACGATCGAGATGTTCCAGGCACTGGGGGTGGCGGATCGGTTGCTCGAGGAGGCCTACTGGGTCAACGAGACGTCGTTCTGGAAGTCGGACCCCGAGAATCCTGCGAGCATCATCAGGACGGGACGCGTGCAGGACGTCGAGGACGGCCTCAGCGAGATGCCTCATGTCATCATGAACCAAGCTCGAATCCACGAGTACCTGCTGGATGCGATGCGCCGATCGCCCACCCGGCTGGAGCCCGATTACGGGACTGAGTTAGTGGATTTGACGGTGCCCTTGGACGGCGGTCCGGTGGTCGCCACGTTGAGAAACTCTGCGTCGGGGGAGTCCAGTCTTTGTCGCGCGGGCTATGTCGTGGGTTGCGACGGATCTCGCAGCCGCGTTCGTGACGCCATCGGTCGCTCCCTCGACGGTGATCGCGCCAACCACGCGTGGGGCGTAATGGATGTCCTTGCGGTCACGGACTTTCCGGATATCCGCCTGAAGGCCGCAATCCAAAACGCAGAGCACGGAAGCCTTCTGTTGATCCCGCGTGAAGGCGGTTACCTCCTCCGTCTCTACGTCGACCTCGGTACGGTGACCGACAACCGTCAAGAAATCCGTGCGATGAGCTCCGAAGACGTCGTGGCAGTGGCTCAGCGGATTCTGCATCCGTACTCCCTCGACATCAGGGAGACGGTGTGGTTCTCGGTGTACGAGGTGGCACAACGCATCGCGGATGGATTCGACGATGCCGTCGGCCGAAATCGGTTGCCGCGAGTCTTCATCGCCGGCGACGCGTGCCACACCCACAGCGCCAAGGCAGGCCAAGGAATGAACGTTTCGATGCAGGACGCGTTCAATCTGTCGTGGAAACTCGCCGCAGTGCTCGAGGGCCGGGCCGACCCCACCCTTCTGCAAACCTACGACGACGAACGACGTCCGGTCGCGCAGGAACTGATCGACTTCGATCGAGAGTGGTCGACGATGCTCGCAGCGACTCCCACGGGCGCGGACAGCACGGAGACCCTGTCGAAGTACTTCGTCAGGCAAGGTCGCTACACCGCAGGGGTGGCAACGCGCTATCCCGCGTCCAGACTCATCGACACAGACGAAAATCAGTTCGCGGCAGCCGGATTCACCGTGGGCATGCGATTTCACTCAGCGCCGGTGACCCGCGTCGCCGACTGCAGGCGGGTCGAGCTCGGACACACCGCGACGGCAGACGGTCGATGGCGCCTCTACGCCTTCGCCGACGCCGACGAGTCGCTGTGGCGGGCGACGCTGGACTGGTTGGCCTCAGCGCCGGCGTCACCCTTGGTGGCGTACTCCGACTCCGACGCGGACATCGATGCCGTGATCGATGTTCGTGGCATCCTGCAACGTCCCGCACACGACGTCAGTATTGGCGAACTGCCGATGATCATGCGTCCCGCGACCGGCAAACTCGGACTCGTGGACCTGGAAAAGGCATTCGCGTCGACGACATCGCCTGATGCGCACGAAGCGGACGTCTTCGACATCCGAAAGATCGATCGTGGCGAGGGAGCGCTCGTGCTCGTCCGTCCCGACCAATACGTCGCGCAGGTCCTTCCGCTTCACGCCACCACCGGCTTGGGCACGTTCCTCTCCGGCATCATGACCCGATGACCACCGACCCAGCCCAACCCGATATCGCGGTCCCCGCGCCCGATCACTACATCGGCCACCTCCTCCGTCGGATGCAACAGCTCCACCTGGCCGCGTGGATACGCGATGTCTCGACCGAGGTGACCAGCGTGCAGTTCGCCGCTCTGTCGGTACTCGCGCGCGATCCGGGCGCGTCGCAGGCCGTCCTCGGCAAGTCCCTGGACCTCGACCGCTCCACCATTGCAGACTTGGTTCGGCGCATGGTCGCTCGAGATCTCTTGACGCGCACCAAGAGCGGAGACGACAGCCGCCGGTACGTGCTGTACCTAACGACGCATGGCCGCGGTCTTCTCGATGAGCTGCGCCCGCGTGTCGAGAGGCTGGAGCCAATCCTCACAATGGGTCTCGGTACGGAGGAGTCGGCTCAGTTGCGCAGCTTCCTGAGTACCGTTCTGGTGAGTGCCGGCGCCTCGGGGCTGCTGGCCGGCTCGAACTCCGCCTCGTCCCCGTGACATCACTCGGTGCCGTCGTCCGCGGCGTTACCCGAGTCCCACTCGGCCCAGCTACGCAACTCGGACTCGAGGCCCTGCGCGGCACCGTGCAGCGCCGCAACCAGAGGACGCAACCGATGAACGTCGTAACGCGTAGACGGAATCGAGACCGAGAGCCCCGCCAGCACCTGGCCGTCGAGCCCGCGGATCGGGACACCGACTGCAACCACGCCGCGTTCGGAGCGGCCGTGGTTGACGGCGTAACCGTCGCGCCGCACCTTGGCCAGTTCCCGGGCCAGGAGACTTGGATCGGGACGGTCCTCTGAGTTGTCCAGCTCGTAGAGACGTTCGACCGCATCGGCAGGCAAGTCCGCCAACAGCACCAGTCCACTGCTGGTGTTGCAGGCCGGGAACGACATGCCCTCGCGCGACGTCACGCGCAGTTCTTGCCGGCATTCGACGCTTGCGACGAAGCGAAGGGCCACCCCGGTGAGAATCGCCAGGTTGACTGATTCGTCGATGCCGTCGGCGAGTCGCCGGAGGTGCGGCAGCGCGATCGAGCGCAAACGCGCTGTGCGAGACCAGGAATGAGCGCCAATCCTGATGACGGGCCCCGCGGAGTACGTCTTGTCGTCACCCTGTGACGCGAAGTCGCGGTAAACCAGCATGGACAGCAGCCGGTGGGCTGTCGACCGCGCGACTCCCAGTCTGTCGGCAGCCTCGGTGACGGTGAGAGCACCTTCGAGTTGCAAGATTGCCGCCAGGCGTAATGCGTGGTCCACGCTGGCGATCGGGTAAGTCGGCTGCTGCTTCACGGAGTTCTCGACCGGACCAGCGCGTGCGTCACCGCCTGATCATCACGTTGATGACCTTCTCGTGGGTGTAGGACAGTAGCTCCTCCAAGCACTCCTCCTTGGCGCCGACGCCGGAAGACTTGACTCCGCCGTAGGGCACGTTCGGAAAGTGCGCACCCGAACCGTTCACCCACGTGAAGCCCGCCTCGAGGGCGGTAGCGACGCGGAAGGCGCGGTCGATGTCATTGGTCCATACTGCCCCCGTCAAGCCGTAGGGCACACCGTTTGCGATCCGCACCGCCTCCTCCTCGGTGGTGAAGCGAAGCACCGAAAGAACGGGGCCGAAGATTTCTTCCTGCGCCACCCGTGCGTCGGGCCGGACGTCGGCGAGCACGGTGGGCTTTACGAACAGCGAGCGTTCGTCGACCTCGGATCCTCCGCCGACAACGATTCGGGCGCCCTCACTACACGCGATGTCGATGTAGTCGAGTGCCTTCTTTCTGGCTTGCGAATCGACCATCGTGCCCTGAGTGGTGGACTCGTCGAGGGGATCCCCTAGACGGATCTCGGCAACGAGGCGTGCGACCTCTGCGAGCACCTCGTCGTGGCGGCTCTCGTGAACCAGAAGACGGGAGGTGGAGCCGCAGGACTGTCCGGACCACATGAAGTTCATCCCCGACACCGCGCTTCGTGCCGCATCGGTCATCGAGGCGTCGTCGAACACGATCAGCGCGTTCTTGCCGCCGAGTTCGAGTGAGACGTCCTTGACGCCGGTCTCCGCCGCGGCCCGCTGGATCGCGCGACCCGTTCGCTCGGAGCCGATGAAACCGATGCGACGGACTTTCGGGTGGCGCACCAGCCGGTCCGGCACGTCGGGCCCGTCGCCAACCACCACGTTCATGACTCCCGGCGGGAAGACGTCCTTGGCGAGTTCGGCCAGTCGCAAGACCGACAGTGGGCCCGCCTCCGGTGGCTTGATCACGCACGGGTTGCCCGCGACCAGCGGTGCCGCCACACGGCAGGCAAACATCAGCGGGTGATTGAAGGGAAAGATCTTCGCCACCACGCCCACCGGCTCGCGCACGGTCACGTGCAACGCTGCGCCGCCAGGGATCGTCTGGCCCTTCATCTCCAGAGCGAGCCCCGCGAACAACCGCATCTGCTGAAGCGCGATCTCGATGTCCTTGCGCGCGTTGACGATCGGGGAACCGATGTCGAGGGACTCGAGTAGGGCAAGCTCCTCGCCGTGCAGTTCGACGACATCGGCGAGATCGAGCACCGCCCGTGCGCGCTCCGCCGCGGGCGTTGCCCGCCAGCCTGCCAATGCCCGATCGGCGGCGTCGACCGCTCGATCGACGTCGGCATCATCGGCGTCGGGAACGTCTGCCAGCTTCTCTCCCGTGTAGGGATCCGTCGTGACGAAGGTCCGCCCGGTGGTCCCCGCGACGAGTTGGCCGTCGATCAGAAGACGCGGCTCGCCACTTCGCAGTCGATTGATCTCAGCGCTGCGCCGTGAGCGCTCTGTGGTGTGCGACGTGGCGGTCATCGCTGCCCCTCTCCGGCAGTACCGACCTCGCTACACCAGACATTCCATGCCCGGTGCATCTGCCCGCCCACCTTGCGATCGGCGGCCCGCGCCTCACCAGCGCTCAGTGAGCGATAGCTTCCGAGGCTGACGGCTTGCAACTGAATCTGGGCGTTGACTTCGGTATACACGGCCCGGTACACCGCCTCGGGTACCGAGGTACCGACGGCGATCGACCCGTGTCCGCGCATCAGCGCAACCGCACCCTCGCCGAGAGCACGGGCAAGCGACGCACCGAGTTCCGACGAGGTGATCAGCAGATCGGTGGCGTCGCCGCCGTGGTCACTGATCTCGTAGACGGGGGTGGCATCCGTCGGCAAGAAGCCGGCCATGTGAACGACGGGTCTCAACGGGACGTCGCTCAGACCGAACGGGATGACCGACGGCGAGTGACTGTGCACAACGGCCATGACGTCGGGACGCGCACGGTAGATCTCGGCGTGAATGAAGCGCTCGAGGTACGGAGCGCGGTCATCGCCGACGTTTCCATCGAGGTCGTGAAGTAAGAGGTCGCCGGCCGTGACCGAGCCTGGAGCCAGATTGCGGGACAGCAGAAAGCCGTCCAGGCCGGGCGCCAACCGAGCACTCACATGGCCGAAGGCATCGAGCACGCCCCTGCGCACGAGAATGTGGTTGGCAGACACCAGGTCTTGTCGGAGTTGTACTTCGTCGACCACCGGAGAGGCCACCCGTTCGGTTGTTTGCACGTGTAACTCCTTGTCGCGAGCGATATTCGATGAATGAGGACCGGTTGTTCCGGTGATACCCGTGGTCATCCGTCGCCTCTGGTGAGCGCGCTCGCCATCGCAGGCGTGTAGCCGGTTTCGACGATGACCTCGACGACCACCACCGCGCCACTGCGGGCGGCGGTCACCCCTTCGCGAAGTGCCTCGGCGAGTTCGGCGCGGTCACTGACCGCACCGATTCCGACCGCTCCCTGCGCTGTGGCGAGGCCGGCGAGGTCGGGGTCCGGCTCGGTGATCCGAAGGCCGACCCACTTGCGAGCGACGTCGCGACTCCGGGTGGTGGCGACCTTTTCCTGATGCACCTCGTCGTTGAAGTACGACCGGTTGTTGGCGACGACTATCAGCGCGGGGACGTGCTGGTGGGCTGCCGTCCAGATTGCCTGTACGCCCATGAGGAAGTCGCCGTCGCCGATCACGGCGACTGGAAGCCGGCTCTGCCCGCCATGTGCAGCACGGTCATGCAGCGCCATGGCTGCGCCGACGGTCATCCCTGGGCCGGAACCGATTCCACCCCCGCCGTCGTAACCGAGGAACGAGAGTGGGTGATCGAATTGCCAGCTGTCACCGTCCCATCCGAGGGGGAGGCGGACCACCGTGGTGTCGACGCCGTCGAGCACGGTCTGCAGCGTCGCGCTCAAGCAGCTGAGACTGATTGGCCCCGAATCGCTGGGAGTCGCAGGCGCAGGTTTCGCCGCGCGAGGACGAGCAGGAACGCTCGGCAGGTGGTCCAGCAGAGCGGCCACGGCAGCGTCGGGTTCCGATGGCAACCAGATCCCGGGTGCGACCCGCCCCTGGTGCTCTTTGCTCCATCCCCCTGCAAGCAATTGATCGAGAGTGGCCGAGACGAGGTGGGCGTGGTCGGTGACTCCGGCCTGCGCGAGTGTGCCTGCGACGTCGATCCAGTTCAGCGCCAGGATCGCGTCCGCCTCGCGGATCGCTTCGGCTGCTTGCGCACCGACGAAGAACCCCGTCCCCGGCACGTGGGCCGGGTGGTTCATCGGGAACATCGCACCGGCTTTGAGGTCGGTGACGACGCGTGCGTCGAGCGACTCCACCAGTGCAATCCGGTTCGCCCACGCTTCGTCGTCGCGGCGACCGGGTCCGGCGAGAACGACGACGTTGGTCGCACCGGCGAGCATCCGAGCGGCGCGCAGGATCGAGTCGGCCGACGCTGACGGCTGGTCCAACGGGGTGCCGCGAGTAAGCGCGGGGAGCGCAACGGGGGTGGAGATCCGCTGCTCCTGGACGGCGCTATCGAGCACGACGTACGTCGGCGCCGTCGGTGCGGTCCTGGTGATGTCCCACGCTCGTGCCAGCGATTCCAACGAGGCGTTCAACGACGTGGGGGTGTCGTCCCACTTGACGAAGGGCCGGACGATGGCGGGCTGATCCGTCGACGTGTGGAGCCAGTCGATCCAGGGACGTCGTGCGTCGGCCGCCAGCGGTCCAGTGGCTCCGATCACGAGCATCGGCACGCGGTCACACCAGGCGTTGTACAGCGCCATGCTCGCATGCATCAGTCCCACATTGCTGTGCAATGCAACGGCAATTGGCTCGCCGGTGACCTTGGCCCAGCCGTGGGCGACGGCCACGGCGTGCTCCTCGTGCAGGCACATCACCAATTCGGGACCAGCGTCGCGTGCGTAGTTGACGATGCTGTCGTGCAACCCGCGAAAGCTGGCTCCTGGATTGAGTGCGACGTAGCGAATACCAGCCGCCATGAGGAGGTCCACGATGGCATCGCTGCCCCACTCTGGTGCCGGGGCAGAGTCGGCTTCATCGTGAATGGCGTTCTCGTGAATGGCGTTTTCGCCCGTGGTGCTGTTGATGGAGACGATCATTTCTTGCCTTTCAGCCCATTCCGGGCACTACGAAGATCATCGTGACGAACGGGGCGGTGACGACCATCAGCGCGCCCCACATGAGAAACCCGCGGAAGACGAAGGCTCGGTCCTCGGGAGCAGCGTTCGACAGGGTGATGGCACTGATTGTCGAGAACGGAGTCGAATCGACGACGGTCGCACTGATGGCAATCGCGATGGCCATGCCGACAACGGGGATGTCACCGCTGAGCAGGAACGGGAGTGCCAGCGGGATCAAGACCGCGATGATGCCCGCGCTCGAGGCGAACGCCGAGATCACGGCACCGATGAAGCAGATGACGATTGCGGTGAAGAGCGGTGAGGCGATGTTGTTGGCAGCGTCCCCGATGAACTTGACCGTGCCGATCTCGGTGAGGATTCCGATATAGGTGACGACACCCGTGATCAGCAAGACGACGTCCCAGGCGATCTTCTTGCTCGCTGCGCTGGACGACTTGGGCATGATGAAGGACAACACGACGGCTGCGGCCATGGCGAGGACACCCAGGTCGGCCTTTCCGATCATCGCGATGGCTCCCACGGCAAGGATCGCGGCGAGTGTCACGCCCTTGACGATGTCGAATCTCTCAGGCGGCGAAGGAAGTTCATCACTGACCGCCTTCGTGGCCGGCGCGACTGATGTGGCAACGCCACTCCCGCCTGCCCCACCGGATCCACCCGATCCATCTGTGGTCGTGTGCGCGCCCGTGGCGACCGTCGCGGGTGAACCACCTGGCGCCGTCAGTCCGGGGGTGGTCTGCGCCTTGCCGCGAAGCTTCGTCCCACCGAAGACGAGATAGATGATGACGCCCAGAACGGCGTTGTAACCGAGGTTGGCGACGAACAGCGCGAGCGGGTTCGATACGAGCCCGGCGCGTTCGAGGGTGGTGTTGACGGTAGCGCCAAGAAGGTTGATCGGGGAGAAGTTGCCTGCTGAAGCGCCATGCAGAACCATGAGGCCGACCAGCCTCGGGTTGATGTGGTGTTTGGACGCCATCCGCATGGCGATCGGCGCGACCAGACCGACGACGACGGGCGCCAGCGCGCCAAGGCTGGTCACCACAGCCGCGACGAAGAACAACACCCATGGGATCAGCGTGGTTCGTCCGCCCACCGCCCGGCTGAGAACGTCGACGACCCATTCGATCGTGCCGTTGACCGTCGCGATGCCGAAGAGAAACGTCACTCCGACGAGGAGCACGAACAGCTCGGCAGGAAACGCCTCGTAAAGCTGATCGATTCCGAGTCCCGACATCACGAGGACGAGCGCGCCGCCGGCCGCGAGGGCAACCGCTCCGAGGTTGATGCCTCGAAAAGCGCCGAGCACGAAGGAGAGTGCGAGAACTCCGATGGCGAGAAGATGAACTTCCACGGAAGTATCCGTTCTGTTGCCGACCGGGCCGAATGAACCCGAAATCGACAGTAATGCGCGTCACAGTCTCTAGGCGAGACTCATCGTTCTGCTCTGCAGAAATCGTTCGGACGCCGGGGGAGACCTTCGCACGGCCTAGTACCGCCTAGTACTGCAGCAATTTGGAAGCGGCGTCTTGCAACCGCGCCACGTGTTCGCGTTCGACCCGAGTACTCCAACGAAGATCTGGCGCAGCGATGCTGAGCCCTCCCATGACGCGATTCTGGTGGTCGACGATGGCGATGGCGGCCGAGCTGATTCCCAGCTCGACGTCGCCATGATTGACCGCGTAGCCACGCTCTGAGGTCCGCCTCAGCTCGTCGAGCAGAGTGTCCACGGTTGCCGCGGACGGTTCGGACGAGTTCTCGTAGCGTGCCCGCACGAGCACGTCGCCCTCGGCCGCCAACATTGCGCGTCCGATACTCGTCGCGTGAGCGGGACGGGTCTGTCCGATGCGTCCGATCACCCTGAGCGCGCTGCGACTTTCGACGGTGTCGACATAACGTACGTCGGTGGCCGAAAGAACCGCGAACGACGCTGTTTCTCCGCTCGCCTCCGCCAACTCGGTCAGCACTGCGCGGATTGCGTCCTTGCTACTGAACTCAACGCCCACGCCTTGACGCAAGTCGATCAGGGCCGGTCCTGCCCTGTACGCGCGCGACACGGGATCCTGGATCGCGAAACCCCGGTAGACGAGCATCGCGAGAAGGCGATGGGCGGTCGATTGCCCCACGGCGATCCGAGAGCGGACCTCGGACAGCCTTACTTCTGTGTCCCCGGCCAGCATCTGCAGCACGGTCAGTGTGCGGTCGACCGATTCGATGGGATACCGCGGCACCAGCCGACCATCGAACGCGCTGTGCGCACCGTCCTCGGTTGTCACTCGAGGAAGGCTAACCGACCGACCGTGCCCGGGCGCGGATGTCAGTGGAGCGTGCGGCGCACCCAACGGGGTTCCCAGGTACCCAAGGGTCGAATGTCGATTGGCCGGACCGGATCTGGTGGGTGCCCGCATGGGGGGATCAGGGGGAGGGGGAAACGGCATGAGCACGCCTCTTTGCCGCTGGACGGGCGGCGCGCTGGCT
>NZ_JBEVLO010000221.1:0-5670 GCF_040509115.1 Mycobacterium sp.
CGTCGATCGGTCCCGCGCGCCGGGCGATCAGCCACCAGTACCCGTGGAAGATCGTGTCGCCGCCGTGGAACACGCGCTGCCCGTCGGCCTCGACTACCCAGTTCACCTGGATATCGCCCAGGCCGTCGACCGATGGGACGGCGGTAACGATGAACGGCGACAAATCAATTCGCTCCCACTCGGTGACGACCCGCACGTCCAGGGAGCTGGCTGCGAGATCGGCCTCGGCGCCCTCGGTGAATGCGGCCTCCTCGGCTGTGGCGGCAAAGGGCTTGGGACGCAGCAGCAGACCCGTGGGTCCGACGGCCGTCTGAATCGCGGAGACGTCGGTGTGGTCTTCGTGCAGGTGCGTCACCAGCGCCGCCCTTGCAGGGTGCGCAGGCTCGACATATGCCCCCTCCGGCTGCGTGGCAGTAAGGAGGAAGAAGTCTTTGACGTAGTCGATCACGATGGAGGAGCCTTGGGAGGTGATCTCGATCCCGGCCCAGCCAAGTCGTCGAATCTTCATTCTTCTGAGTCCTTTCCGGTCAGCTAGCCTGCTGCGCGAGTTTCACCAAGGCGTCCAACGACGTTGGCGCGCGCCCACTCAGATCGGTCACCGCGGTGGTGACCGTTTCCAGGTAGCCCTCGCGGGTGGCCCTGCCGAAGGACGCCACGAGACGCGCCACGTGCTCCGGCAGCCCTGATCTGGTCAACGCCGAAACGTATGCCGCGTCGTCCAGTTGGACGACCTCGATGTCGGCACCCGCGAGAGCCGCAAGGTCGTAGGCGGACAACGCCCGCGGTCCGGTGATGTCATAGGCGACGTTCTTCCCGCTGCGCTGGATCAGTGCGCCGACGGCAGCGGCCGCACAGTCTGCGCGCGTTACATACGCCGCGCGGCCGTCGCCCGAGTTGACTACCAGCTGCCCTGCCGCGGCGGCGTGCGCCAATCCCGCCAGCTGCATGTCTGCGTACAGGTTGTTCCGTAGCGACGTCCATGCCAAACCACTGGACTGCAAGGCTTTCTCGGTCGCCAGGTGGTCGGGCGCAACGAGGGCAGGGTTGGCTTCCACCGGTTTCGGGACCGACGTGTAGACGACATGACGCACCCCGGCGGTGGCGGCGGCCTGGATGGCAGCCAGGTGCCCCGGGAGTCGGTCGCCGACGCGATCAGTCGAGATCAAGAGCAGGCCATCGATACCGTCGAACGCCTCCGCGAGCGATGAGGGGTCGCCGAAATCGGCCGTACGTACGTCAACGCCACGGACGGCGAACTCTCTCAATGAGTCAGCCGTGCGGCTGGTCAGCACGATCTCTGCAGGATCGACGACATCGAGCAGTCGCGCGGCGGCATCGCGGCCGAGTTGCCCGGATGCCCCGGTAATTCCAAACGTCATCGAAGAGTCCTTCCATCTATTCGCAATCATCAAGATTGCGGTTAGTAAACGAACTGTAGTCACGCCGGTTGCAATATGGCAAGCTTGGGCGATGGCGACGACGACCAACACACAGTTTGCGGTGGCCGTCCATGTCCTCACATATCTCGCCGGGAGCGACATGACGCGTCCGATCAGCTCCGACGAATTGGCCGCCAGCGTGAACGCAAGCCCGGTCTACGTACGACGCGCGCTCACGCCACTGCGCGAGTCAGGCATGGTGGCGTCCAGCCCCGGCGCCCGTGGAGGCTGGGTACTCCTGCGGGCGGCGCAGTCGATCACCCTGGCCGAGGTTTGGCGACTCGTTCAGGGTGACGATCCGGTACTCGGCCTGCACGGGCCGAATCCCCAGTGCCGCACAGGGACCGGGGTGCAGCGTGCGCTGGTGGCGATCGATCGGGAGGTAGCACAGGCGGTCGACGCGCGGCTCGCGCGCATCACCGTCGCCGACGTACTCAGCGGAGCCACACTTTCACTCTGAGACACGGACGTCTGACCGTTGCCAACCACCCGGACGTCCGACCCGGCGTAGACGTCTGCACCACGCAGGCCCACCTCGTGGGTTCCGGCACCGGCCTGCTCGGCCAGAGTGGCACGGGCGCATTCCGGATCCCGGTGCCCGCGTCTTGGCCGGGCCGCGCCCACATCGTGATTACAGGACGAGGACGAGCTTGCCGCCCGGCCTGCGGGAGTGGCTGAGCGTGGCGGCGTCGTGGATCTGCGCCAGCGTGTAAGTACGGGCGACCGGTATGACCAGGATGCCTTCATCCGCGAGTCGGGCGAACTCGCCGAGCCGGTCGTATCGCATGTCGATCTGGGTGATCCGCACACCCAGTTCGGCTGCGGCGGCGAAGTCCGAGACGGTGACGACGCGGTCGGGGTCACCAGTCAACTCGATCAGGGTCGGTAGCGAGCCGCCGGCCGGGCTGGCCTCGCCGGGGCGGTCAGCCCGGCCCCCTGTCGGGCTTGCGTCCATGGCGCGGTCGACGCGGCCTCCGGCTAGATCGGCGACGCGTTCGGCCATGCCGTCGCCGTAGCCGGTTACCCGGGCGCCAACACCTTCTAGGGCCGCCGCACGCGTCGGCCCGGCGGTGGCGATCACGCGGATACCCCGGTGCAGCGCCAGTCGAACCGCCGCCTCCCCCACGGTGGAACCCGCACCGTGGACAAGCAACAACTCCCCCGGCCGCACACCGAGGTCGTCGAGCGCATGCCACGCAGTCTCGGCCGCCATGGGCATCGCAGCCGCCTGTTCGTTGCCAATGCTCTCGGGGATGGGCGCCCAGGCTGTCATCAGTGCATACTCGGCGGCACCGGCCGTCGGGCCGTCGAAGGCCGCCGGGCCGAACACCCGGTCACCGACCTCCACCCCAGTAACGCTCTCTCCAAGCGCATCGACCGTGCCGGCTACTTCAAGGCCGAGTCCGCGTGGGAGCGGCGGTAATTGGTCGGCGAAGAGGCCATCGACCACTGCCCAGTCCGCCGGGTTCAGTGCACATGCCCGTACGGCGATCCGGATCTGACCTGGCCCCGGCTCGGGCCTCGGGGCGTCGCGGAGCACGATCACGTCCGGGGATCCGAATTGGTCGAACTGAAGGGCCTGCATGACTTCTCCTTGCGATGACAGCATCTGCTGTCACCAACGTACACTGCCGACGACAGCATCTGTCGTCATGGGCTCGCGGGTGGCCGAGGTGCTACTCCGATGCCGGGGCAGGCGCGAGCGCGCGGCGCTCGACCCGTTCGGCGTGAACGGGTTCGACCGCACTGTCGCGCAGATCGCGCAGAGCTTGTGAGACGTACTGTCCGAAAAGGGACATTGTGTATGTTAGTGGCATGTCTGATCGTGTTGCGGATGCAGGCTCGGCGGCGCAAACCACGGATCGCCCGCTAGCACGCCCTAGGGCATGCCCAACAACCGATTGCGGCCAGCGGCCCCGAGGATCGCGCCCGGCGAACCACAGATGAGTCCCCCCATACCCGCGGTATCCATCGAGGAGGCATCATGACCATCGTCGTCACCGGAGCGACCGGCAACGTCGGTAGACCGCTCGTGCACGAGCTACACGCCGCGGGCGCCGAGGTACGGGCCGTCACCCGAGATCCCGACGGCGCGCACTTTCCGTACGGAGTTACGTTGCATCACGACGTCGCCGATGCACTGCCCGGAGCATCTGCCGTATTCCTGAATTCCCGGGCCCTGGCCAATCAGCTCGACGGCGTAGCCGAATTGGCGCGACGCCACGGCGTTCGTCGACTCGTCGCTCTGTCGGCGATCAACGTCGACGACGAACTTCGTCGGCAACCGTCGCGCTTCATCGGCGACCGCAACAAGGAGGTCGAGCAACTCGCCGTCGACTCCGGCGTGGACTGGATCAGCTTGCGCCCAGCACAATTCCCCTCCGCCCTTGCCAACATGTGGGCCGCCCAGATCCACGCCGGCGACACCGTGAGCGGTCCGTATGCGGCAGCGTCCAGTGCACCGATCAGCGAAGCCGACATCGCCGCCGTCGCCGCCCGGGCGTTTCTCACCGACGACCTCGTTGGCCGCAGAATCACGCTGACCGGACCGGAGGCTCTCACCAACACCGAGTTGGTGCAGGCCATCGGAAAGGTGCTCAACCGCCCACTGCGCTACCACGAAATCCCGGCCGAACAGGTACGACACCGTTTCCTCGACCGAGGATTTCCCGTCGAGTTCGCCGATGCCTACCTCGCGATGCAAGCCAGCACCGTGGACAACCCGGCTCTGGTGACTCGCGAAGTGGACTCCATCCTCGGCCGACCAGCTCAATCATGGGCGCAATGGGTTTCCGACAATCGAGACCTCTTCACCAACGGCCCACGAAGCCGTCCGGCGTGAGTGCCCCGATGCGGGTAGCCGTGCTCGGAATGGGCGCAATGGGACGCGCGGTTGCCGAGCGCGCACGACGTCAGGGCTACGAGGTCGTGGTGTGGAACCGCACCCCGGGTAGAGCAGGAACACTGCCCGAATCACCTAGCGCGGCTGCGGCGGTGGGTCGCGCGCACGCGGTCATCGTGGTCGTGCGCGACGACGCAGCGGTCCGACAGGTCTGCAGCCCTGAACTTCTTGACGCACTCGGACCCAGCACCTACCTGCTCATCGTCACCACCGTGGCACCCGAGTTGATCCGCGACATCGAGACGCAACGGCCGGGACGAGTGCTCGATATCCCTGTAATCGGTTCGCCCGCGATGGTTCTCGACGGTCAGGCCGCCATGCTCGTCGGCGGCGCGGAGCAAGCGACACCGGAACTCGCGCAATTACTCGACGATCTCAGTCCCGCGCACACTCAATGCGGACCCCCGGGCGGGGCAACCGTCATCAAGATCGTGTCCAACTACCAGCTCGTCGTCGGTGTCACCGCACTCGCCGAAGCGGTCGCCGCGGCACGCAGCTACGGTGTCAGCGACACCGTGCTCACGGCGGCCTTCGGCGCCAGCATCATGATCAGCGACGGCGCCCGCATGGGATTACCGGCAATGCTCGATCCCAGCCACGACGGTGTGCTCGGCCCAGTCAGCACTGCAGTCAACGACATCAACCGCATGCTCGCACTCACCCCCGAACGCAATCGCGTGCTTGCGTCCGCCACCCTGAGCCTGCTCGCGCGCGTCGCCGAACCACACTGGCCCGACCTCTCTGCAGTCATCGAGGGCCTGCCCTAAACGCGAGCATCCTTCCGACCTACTGACGGAATCGAACTGCGCAGGCCTGGTCGGGCAACGTGACGGCCTCTCTCGTGACCGGGCGAGTCGCCCAACCGTATCTCGTTCGCCTGCAAACCGATTGGACCATGAATTCGTAGATCACCACGTCATGGGCCATGGCAACTGGTCAGCTTCCGGAACTGAGAGCACAGT
Source organism: Mycobacterium sp. (assembly GCF_040509115.1). Taxonomy (GTDB): domain Bacteria; phylum Actinomycetota; class Actinomycetes; order Mycobacteriales; family Mycobacteriaceae; genus Mycobacterium. The sequence continues at coordinate 5,304 of NZ_JBEVLO010000221.1, forward strand.
TCGGCGCGTCATTGGATGTGCAACCGAATGCGCTGACCGAGCCCGAGTTCAGAAGCGTAGAGCGGACCCCGAGACGCCGATCAAAGCGGGCGGCACCGCCTGCACTCGGCATGCTCCGGGCCACCCCTCGGGTAGCCGACCGCCGAGAACAAGCGCCGGCTTCAGTAGACGCCCGTTCAACGTAGGGATCGCCGAGGCCCTTCGATGTCTCACTTCGGCGACGTCGTCCGCCCCATCCACTGCGGCGCAGGATCCGACACATCCGACTCGATCGACACCGTCGGCGATCTCAATCTTGAGACACCACCTAACGGGATGTGGCTCGCATAGTTGACCCATCGAACTGTGTCGCAGAGCACACAGCCGA
>NZ_JBEVLO010000222.1:0-6760 GCF_040509115.1 Mycobacterium sp.
CGGGTGTACGCGGGCTTGGTGTGGTCGTCGAGCAGCGCGTTGAACCGGGCCAGCCGCAGCACGACGCAGACGGCGTACAACAACACGAAGATCCAGCCGAGCTGGGAGTTCGGCAGCAGCGTCAGGTAGACGACGAGCGCCGGTGCCACGCCGAAGTTCACCGCGTCGGCAAGGGAGTCGATCTCGGCGCCCATCCGCGACTGGGCGTTGAGCGCACGGGCGATGCCGCCGTCGATGCCGTCGAGGATGGCGGCGGCACCGATCAGGGCCAGCGAGATCCACGGCTTCGCGTCGAGGGCGAACTTGATGGACGTCAGCCCGGCGCAGATCGCCAGTACCGTCGTCGCGCTGGGCAGGATCCGCAGACCGCGGGCGGGTTGGCCCTTGGGACGGCTCACGCCAGCTCCGCGAGGACCGTTTCGCCGCCGATGGCCCGTTGGCCCAGCTCGACCGTCACCCGGGAGCCCTCGGGGACGTAGGTGTCCAGGCGTGAGCCGAAGCGGATCAGACCGTAGGTCTCACCCAGGGCCACCTTGTCGCGGGGGTGGACGGAGCAGACGATGCGCCGGGCGATCAGGCCGGCGATCTGGACGGCCGCGACGTCGACGCCCTCGACGGTGCGGAACCACACCGCGTTGCACTCGTTGACCTCGCTCGCGGTGTCCTTGTCCGCCGACTGGAACTGACCGGGCCGGTACTTGACGGTGACCACCTCACCGGCGACGGGCGCCCGCTGCACGTGGGCGTCGAAGATCGACAGGAAGATGCTGATCCTGGTCATTGGCACGTCGGGCATGCCGAGCTCGGCGGGCGGGCGGACCCCCTCGATCAGCGTGACCAGCCCGTCGGCGGGGGCGACGACGACGCCCGGCCGGGTCGGCGGCACGCGCGGCGGGTGCCGGAAGAACAGCGCACACGCGCCCGCGGCGGTCAGGCCCGCGTTGCGTAGCCACCGGTGCTTGCGGCCGGCGGCGGCCACGGAGAGTCCACCTGCGATGAACGGCAGGCCAGCGGTGTGGACCGGGGGGACGGTGGATCTGACCAGCTCAACGAAGCGGGCGATCTCGGAGGAGTTGGCGGCATCTGCGGGTCGCGCGGGTCTGGCCATGGGCTTGCGATTCTACGTGTGCGCTTCGAAGTTCATGCCAGATCCCATACCCGCACCGGGGAACCCGCTGGCAGCGCGACCACGTCCTCGTCGATTTCGAGCAGGCAGTCGGCTGAGGCGAGCCATCGCAAGTGGTGCGAAGCGGGCGGGCCGTAGCTGGTGGCGGTGGCCAGCCCGTCGGTTTCCGAGCGGTTCAGCACGCCGCGGCGGAACTGTCGCTTGCCGGGGGGCGACGTCAGATCCTCCAGCACCGTGGCCGTCAGTCGCGGACGGTCGGCGTGCACCAAGCCCATCGCCGCCCGCAGCGGAGCGCGGATGAACACCTCGAAGGACACCAGGGCGCTCACCGGGTTTCCGGGCAGCGTGACGATGGGGGTCTGCGCCACGTGGCCTGCACCCTGCGGCATGCCCGGCTGCATGGCCACCTTGACGAAGGAGACCTCGTCGGCGAGGGCGTCCTTCACCACTTCGTAGGCCCCCGCGCTGACGCCGCCCGTGGTGATGATCAGGTCGGCCGTCTCGGCGTGGCTGGCAAGCACGGCGCGAAAGGTGGCGACGTCGTCGGAGGTCATCGCGACCGTCGCCACCTCGGCTCCCGCGTCGCGGACCGCGGCGGCCAGCATGACGGCGTTGGACTCGTAGATCTGGCCGGGCTGCAGTGGGGTGCCCGCCGCCACCAGTTCGGTTCCCGTTGACATCACCAGGACACGTTGTCGAGGAACGACGTTCAGCTTGCCGAGGCCCAGCGCCGCGGCGAGCCCGAGTGCGGCGGGGGTCAGCACCTGCCCGGCGTGCAGCACGGTCGTGCCCGCGGTGACGTCCTCGCCGGCATGGCGAATGTGTTGGCCCGGACGCGGACTCGCGAGGATCGTGACGGCGTCGATGGCGCCATCGGTGGCCTCGACCGGGACGACGGCCGTCGCCCCGGTGGGTAGTGGGGCGCCCGTCATGATGCGGTGCACCGTGCCGGGTTCGAGTACCAGGGTGTCGGTTCGTCCCGCGGGAATGTCTTGGGCCACGATCAGTTTCACCGGCTGATCGGCCGATGCAGTGGCGACGTCCTCGACGTGCACGGCGTAACCGTCCATCGCCGAGTTGTCGAAGCCCGGCAGCGACAGCGGCGCGACGACGTCGGTGGCCAGGACGAGACCAAGGGCATCGCCGATCGCCACCTCCTCGGGTCGGCGGGCGGTGATCAGGCTTGCGACGGCGCGTTGATGTTCTTCGACGGATCTCATGGCGGTGTCAGCGGGTCAGACGGGGTAGGTGACGCCGGTGAGCTCCTCGGAGACCGCCCACAATCGCCGTTGGATGTCGATGTCGTGCGACTGGGCGCTGGACTCCACCAACTTGGGGTAGCCGCGCAGCTCGCGGAAACCCTCGGGGCCGTAGTACTGACCGCCCTGGACGGTGGGGTCGGTGGCGGCGCGCAGTGTGGCAAGCGCGCCCATCTCTGGGCTGTTGGTGACCAAGCCGGCGAGCTTGCTGAAGCCGGGTAGTCCAGATCCTGGGATGTGTCGCATCAGTTCGGTGTTGGAGATGCCGGGGTGGGCGGCGACGGCGATGGTCGGCTCGTTGTTGGCGGTCGTCTTGTTGGCGGTCGTCGCATTGCCCGGCTCGCTGCGCTCTTGCCCGCGCAGACGGCGCTGCAGTTCGTAGGTGAACATCAGGTTGGCGAGCTTGGACTGCCCGTATGCGGCCACCCGATTGTAGCTGCGCTCCCACTGGAGGTCGTCGAAGTGGATGCTGGCCTGGATGGTGTGCGCGATGCTCGCGACCGCGACGACGCGCGAGCCGGGCACGGTCAGCATGTTCTCCAGCAGCAGGCCCGTGAGCGCGAAGGCGCCAAGGTGGTTGGTGCCGAATTGCAGCTCGAAGCCGTCCTTGGTCAGCTGCTTCGGCGGATACATCACGCCAGCGTTGTTGATCAGCAGGTCGATCTTCGGGTGGGCCGCCTTGAGCTCGGCGGCGGCCGTCCGAACCGACTGCAACGAGCCGACGTCCAGCGGTTGGACGGTGACGTCCGCGCGGGACACCTCGCCGGCGAGCCGGGCCGCCGCGGCGTTGCCCTTGTCGAGGTCGCGCACCGCCAGCACCACCTTGGCGCCGCGGGCGGCGAGCACCTTGGCGGTGTCGTAACCGAGACCGGTGTTGGAGCCGGTCACGATCGCCACGCGACCGGTCTGGTCGCCCACGTCGGCCGCGGTCCACTTGGTGTCTGTACTCATGGTCACGACCCTACGGAACGGGCGCGGCGTTCAGGTGCGCTAAAGCGTAAGCGAATGGGGTCTTGCCTCATCTGGAGTGCTGCGGTATGAAATAACCAGTCGTTTCACGTAAACGTTTACGTAATGTGGATCACCAGGAGGTTCGAGGTGTCAGACCAACGACTTGCTCCGACGCCCAGCGCGGTCTTCCGCAAGGTCACCTGGCGGTTGGTGCCCTTCCTGATCCTGATCTACTTCATCGCCTACGTGGACAGGAGCAACGTCGCCGTCGCGAAGCTGACGCTGCAGTCCGATCTCGGATTATCCGATGCCGCATACGGATTCGGCGCGGGCCTGTTCTTCATCGGCTACTTCTTCTTCGAAGTCCCCAGCAATCTCGCGCTCGCCAGGTTCGGGGCCCGCCGATGGATCACCCGCATCATGGTCACCTGGGGTCTGATCGCCATGGCGTTCTCGCTCACCAACAGCGAGATGACGTTCTACGTCCTGAGATTCCTCCTCGGCGCCGCCGAGGCGGGCCTCTTCCCCGGCCTCATCTACTTCCTCACGCAGTGGTACAGCTCGAAGCGCCGGACCACCGTCTTCGGCTTCCTCATCTTCGGCAACCCACTCGCCTCGATCATCGGGGCGCCCCTGATGGGCCTGATCCTCCTGATGGACGGAACCCTGGGCCTGAAGGGTTGGCAGTGGGTGTTCATCATCACCGGACTGCCCGCCGTGCTGCTCGCCTTCGTGGTCCTCAAGACGCTTCCCGACACCCCCAACGACGCCAAGTGGCTCGACGACGGCGAACGCAAGGTGATCGTCGACGAACTCGCGGCCGACGCCGAGATCGACGTCACGCCCCACGGCAACCCACTGAAGGCGTTGAAGGACAAGAGAATTCTGTTCATGTCGGCGCTCTACATCGCCTTCCCCATCGCCGGACTGGGACTCGGGCTGTGGATGCCGACGATCCTGAAGGATCTCGGTGCGACCAACACCATGGCCGCCGTGCTCTCGGCGATCCCCTACATCTGCGCGATGGTCGGACTGGTGACGATCCCCGTCCTCGCGGAACGGTTCAACGCGCGCTATGCGGCGATCTCGATCTCGTGCCTCGTCGGTGCGCTCGGGTTCATCGGGTTGGTGGTGCTGCCGCATTCACCGCTGCTGTCGCTGGTTCTGCTCTGCGTGGCGACCGCCGGCCTACTGTCCTCCCAGCCGATCGCGCTGAGCCTGCCCAGTCGCGTACTCAGTGGAGCCTTCTTCGCCGTCGGCATCGCGTGCATCAACTCGGTGGCCAACGTCGGCGGCTTCATCGGTCCTTACGTGGTTGGCGCACTCAAGGGCGCGACGGGCAACATCGACGCCTCGATGCTGTTCCTCGCCGCCGTGATGATCTACGCCGCCGTGATGGCCCTGATCGCCAAGCGGATCTACGAGCCGCGGCGCCACGCGCCGACGAGTACCGCCGTCGCGCCCACCGTCGCCCAATAGTTCAAGACGGCATAGTTCAAGACGGCGTCACCGCAACCAATTACGAAGGAGCAGCATCCGTGGCCGATCACGACCCATCCGACTTCCAAGGCCTGTTCCCGGCATGCCCGACCATGCTGCTGGAGGGGGAGACGCTCGACGAGGACGCCCAGCGCCGCCTGTTCCGGGCCAACGCCGATGCCGGCGCCAGCGGATTCTGGATGTTCGGTTCCGGTGGTGAGGGTGTGACGATCGACGATGCCACGCGCAGGCGAACCCTCGAGATCCTCTTCGACGAACTCGGCGAGGACTTCCCGGTGATCGCGGGCATCAGCGCCGAGGGCACGCGCCGGACGATGGAGCGATGGAAGCCCATCTCCGACCTGCCCGTGAAGGGCGTCTTCGCGGTGCCACCGATCTACTACGGGTACAGCCAGGACGAGTTGTACGACTACTTCGTCTCGTTGGTCGATCTCACCGGGAAGCCGGTATTCCCTTATCACAACCCGTTCTTCACCAAGAACCGGATGACGATCGACACCATGATCCGGCTGGCAGGCACCGAGGGCATCGCAGGCACCAAGGACTCCACCAAGGAGATCGCCGAGACCCAACGCCTGGTGTGGGATACGCCCGACGACTTCGTCGTCTTCCAGGGGCAGGAGGAGCTGATCGCCGCCAGCTTCGCGGTCGGCGCACGGTCCGTCGTCTCGGTGGTCAGCGCCTCGAACGTCGCGCTGTTCGTCGACCTCATCGCGGCCGGACGGGATGGCGACCTCAAGCGGGCCTGGGGTTTGCAGGCCCAGGTGAACAACTACCTCGTCGAAATCGGCACTGCGGCAGCGCAAACCGAGGGTGACTTCATCAGCGCGGTCAAGAAGCGGCTCGCCTCGCAGGGCTTCGGGACCGGTGTCCTGACCGCGCCGTGGCGCGCCCGCCCCTAGGTGCCACCGGATGGCACTCACCGAGGCGATCCGCTCGGCCGCCGACGGCGGTGCGCCGGTGTTCGGCACCTTCGTCATGGAGTTCGCCACCCCCGGCGTCGGGGCGCTTGCCGCGGCGGCGGGCGCCGAGTTCGTGTTCTTCGACCAGCAGCACACCGGCTGGTCGCTCGGGGCACTCGCGCCGTCGCTGTGGGGTTGTCGGGCCGCCGACATCCCGGCCGGGATCCGGGTGCCCGCCGCCGTGCCCTGGATGATCGGCGCCGCGCTCGATGCCGGTGCGGCCACGATCATGGTTCCCGCGGTCGACGACGCCGACACCGCACGGGCGATCGTGCGGGCGGTGCGCTATCCACCGGCCGGGGAACGCGCCCTGACCTTCGGCGTGGCCTCGGACGGGTTCCGCCCGCCTGCCGATCCGGGCGCCGAGATGCGGCGGCGCGACGCCCAGACGCCCGTCTTCATCCAGATCGAAACCGTGGCGGGGCTTTCCCACGTCGGCGAGATCGCCGCGGTCGACGGCATCGACGTGCTCTGGGTCGGTGACAACGATCTCGCCGCAGCGCTCGGCGTGCCCGGTGAGTTCGGCGACGAACGCTATCTGGCTGCCCTCGACAGGGTCGCCGAGGCGGCCGCGTCGGCAGGCATCGCCGCGGGCTTCACCACCGCGAATCCCGATGCGGCACAGGACATGTTGCGGCGCGGATATCGAGTCTTGTGTTGCGGCAACGATATCAAGGTGTTCCACCAGGCGCTCAGGAGCGGTATCGACCAATTCCGTCGAGTCTCGCAGGTCGCACAACCCGCGCGATGAAGTGAGCGCGACGCCGGCATCCGCGCCACGGGTTAGCCCACCGCCGGATCGGATGACCCGCGCACCACCAGCGTCGCTGGGAAGCCCCGCTTCGGCAGCGTCGGCGCCGTGCCCCGCACCAGACCGATGCTGGCGGCGGCCAGCTCGTGCAGCGGCTGCCGCACGCTGGTGAGGCTCGCGGCCGCGGCGACCGGGGTGTCGTCGAAGCTGA
>NZ_JBEVLO010000223.1:0-20960 GCF_040509115.1 Mycobacterium sp.
GACGACCGGAAGATCGCCCGGATCTCGGCGCGGCCGAGCTCCTTCTCCTCGTAGACCGGCTTGAGCATGCCCTTGAGCGCGCTCTGGATCTCGTCGATGGCCTGGTAGATCACCGAGTAGTACCGAATGTCGACACCCTCGCGGTTGGCGAGCTCGGTGGCCTTGCCCTCGGCGCGAACGTTGAAGCCGATGATGATCGCATCCGATGCCGACGCCAGGTTGACGTTGGTTTCGGTGACGCCACCGACTCCGCGGTCGATGACGCGCAGCTCGACCTCGTCGTCGATCTCGATGCCGAGGAGAGCCTCCTCCAGCGCCTCGACGGTGCCGGAGTTGTCGCCCTTCAGGATCAGGTTGAGCTGACTCGTCTCCTTCAACGCGGCGTCCAGATCGTCCAGGCTGATGCGCTTGCGCGTTCGCGCGGCCAGGGCGTTGCGCTTGCGCGCGCTGCGCCGGTCGGCGATCTGCCTGGCGATGCGGTCTTCGTCGACGACCAGCAGGTTGTCGCCTGCACCTGGCACCGACGTGAAGCCGATGACCTGGACGGGCCGCGACGGCAACGCCTCTTCGACGTCCTCGCCGTGCTCGTCGACCATGCGTCGGACGCGGCCGTAGGCGTCGCCCGCCACGATCGAATCGCCGACCCGCAGCGTGCCGCGCTGGATGAGCACGGTGGCCACGGGTCCACGACCACGGTCCAGGTGCGCCTCGATCGCGACGCCCTGAGCCTCCATGTCGGGGTTGGCCCGCAGGTCCAGGGTGGCGTCGGCGGTCAGGAGCACCGCTTCGAGCAGAGCGTCGATGTTGGTGCCCTGCTTGGCCGAGATGTCGACGAACATGGTGTCGCCACCGAAGTCCTCCGCGACCAGGTTGTACTCGGTGAGCTGCGCCCGAATCTTGGCCGGGTCGGCGCCTTCCTTGTCGATCTTGTTGACCGCCACCACGATCGGCACGTCGGCCGCCTGCGCATGGTTGATGGCCTCCACCGTCTGCGGCATGACGCCGTCGTCGGCGGCGACCACCAGGATCGCGATGTCGGTGGCCTTGGCGCCGCGAGCACGCATGGCGGTGAACGCCTCGTGGCCCGGGGTGTCGATGAAGGTGACGAGCCGTTCGTTGCCGTCCAGTTCGGTGAGGACCTGGTAGGCGCCGATGTGCTGGGTGATGCCGCCTGCCTCGCCCTCGCGGACGTTGGCCTGGCGGATGGTGTCCAGCAGTCGCGTCTTGCCGTGGTCGACGTGACCCATGACGGTCACCACCGGCGGACGGAACTCGAGATCGCTCTCGTCGCCCTCGTCCTCGCCATAGGTGAGGTCGAACGACTGCAGCAGTTCGCGGTCCTCGTCCTCGGGGCTGACGACCTGGACGACGTAGTTCATCTCGCTGCCGAGCAACTCCAGCGTCTCGTCACCCACGGACTGGGTGGCGGTCACCATCTCACCGAGGTTGAACAGCGCCTGCACCAGCGAGGCCGGGTTGGCGTTGATCTTGTCGGCGAAGTCGACGAGCGATGCACCGCGGGCCAGCCGGATGGTCTCACCGTTGCCCTGGGGCAACCGCACGCCACCGACGACCGGCGCCTGCATGTTCTCGTACTCGGCGCGCTTCGCCCGCTTCGACTTGCGGCCACGACGGACTGCACCGCCGGGACGACCGAACGCGCCTGCCGCGCCACCACGTTGACCGGGACGGCCTCCGCCGCCACCGCCACCACCTGGGCGACCGCGGAAACCACCTGCGGGAGCGCCACCCGGGGCACCGGCGCCACCGGCGCCGCCACCGCGGTAGTTACCGCCGCCGCCTGCACCGGGGGGACCACCGGGACGACCGCCGCCACCGCCGGGCCCACGGGCACCAGGGCCGGGACGGGGTCCGCCGGGACGACCGGTCGCACCTGGCCGGGCGCCTGGTGGACGTGGCGGCATGTTGCCAGGCGTGACACCTGGTCGTGGTCCGCCACCGGGACGCGGCGGGCCGCCCGGACGGGGCGGTCCGCCCGCACCCTGGGGCGGGCGCGGTGCCGGACGCTCGACCGGCTGTTGACTCGAGAACGGATTGTTGCCGACGCGCGGTGCGCGCGGGCCGGGCCGGGGAGCACCCGGCCGGGCGCCGCCCGGCGTCGGGGGTGCGGCAGGTGGGGCGACCTCAGCCTGGGGCGCCTGGGGAGCCTGGGGAGCCTGCGGCGCCGCCTGGGGCGGGGCCGGCGGGGCGGCGGCCACCTCGGGTACGACGGGGGCCGGGGCTGCCGGTGCCGGCGTCGGCGTTGCTGGCCGCGGGGCGGCGGGCCTGGGGCCCGCCGGCTTGGGGGCTGCCGTCGCCGGGCTGCCGTTGCCGCTGCTAGGGGCTGGCGCCGGCTTGGTCGGCGCGGCGGATGCGCCATTGCCGGACGCTGCCTGCGCCTTCGCGGGCGCGGGCTTCGACGTGCCGAGCGCCTCTCTAAGCCGCCGGGCGACGGGCGCCTCGACGGTCGAGGATGCTGATTTGACGAACTCGCCCTGTTCGCTCAGTCGGGCGAGAACTTCCTTACTGGTGACACCGAGTTCCTTAGCCAACTCGTGCACGCGGGCCTTGCCTGCCACTACATCTCCTGTCTAGGAGGCGACAGCAGTGGGCCGCGCCTCGGGTTTAGCTATGACGCATGGTCATCGGGACTTCACGGTGTGCTCATGTTCTTCGCTACCTGTTCTGTTGCCGGGCGACTTCGTGATTCCGGGATGGCCCCTTGGAGGCTTCCGAACCACTCGATCACCGCGGAGGTGTCCGGCGAACCGGTGATGCGCAACGCTCGGGTGAACGCTCGCCGCCGGATCGCTCCGTGTAGACACTGCTGGTCGGGATGCAACCAAGCACCCCGCCCGGGCAGGTTACCCGCTGGGTCGACCGAGACGACGTGATTGCCGTCTCCATCGCGTACAGCGGCCACTCGAAGCAGTTCGGCGGCCAGCCCTCGCTTTCGGCATCCGACACACGTTCGCACCGGTCCTTGAGGACTTTGGTGCGGCCGCGCGCGGGGAGCCGAACCCTCACGCTGGATCACGGCTCAGTCTACCGTCATGATCGCCGCAGAAAGAAACGCGTGCCACCTATCCTCCGCTGGAAGCTTCCTGTGCGGCCGGGGCGTCGGGCGGCGGGGCCGCATCGCTGCGAATGTCGATGCGCCATCCGGTGAGCCGTGCGGCCAGTCGGGCGTTTTGGCCCTCCTTGCCGATCGCGAGGGACAGCTGGAAGTCGGGTACGACGACGCGGGCGGCCCTCGCGGCCTCGTCGATCACGGCAACGGACACCACCTTGGCGGGCGAGAGCGCGTTGGCGACGAACCTGGCGGGATCCTGGTCGAAGTCGATGATGTCGATCTTCTCGCCGGACAGTTCGCTCATGACATTCCTCACGCGCTGTCCCATCGGACCGATGCAGGCACCCTTCGCGTTGAGACCGGACACGCGCGAGGTCACCGCGATCTTGGACCGGTGCCCCGCCTCCCGAGCCACCGCGACGATCTCCACCGAATTGTCGGCGATCTCGGGAACCTCCAGCGAGAACAACTTGCGGACCAGGTTGGGGTGGGTGCGGGACAGTTCGATCTTGGGCTCCCGCACCCCGCGCGTCACGCCAATCACGTAGCAACGCAAGCGGTCCCCGTGTTGATAGGACTCGCCGGGGACCTGTTCGGCGGGGCGGATGACGCCTTCGGACCCCTTGGCCTCGGTGCCTAGGTGCACGACGACGTTGCCGCGCGCGTTCTCCCTGGCATCGCGTTGCACCACACCGCCGACGATGTCGCCCTCGCGCGCCGAGAACTCGCCGTAGATGCGCTCGTTCTCGGCGTCCCGGAACCGTTGCAGCATGACCTGTCGAGCGGTGGTGGCCGCCACCCGACCGAAACCCTCTGGGGTGTCATCCCATTCACTGATCAGGTTGCCGTCGCCGTCGGTCTCCCTCGCGAGCACCTTGACCTCGCCGCTCTTGCGGTCGATGTCGATGCGCGCCTCGGCCTCGTGACCCTGCGTGTGCCGGTACGCGGTCAGCAGTGCTGACTTGATGGTGTCCAACAGTTCGTCGACCGCGATTCCACGGTCGACCTCGATGGCGTGTAACGCCCCCATGTCGATGTTCACTCTTCACCCTCCCTGCCAGACGCCCCGGCCAACTCGAGCTCGAGTGGACTTGGGGGTGAGAACTCCACCTGCACAACGGCTTTGACGACGTCATCAATGGATACCTTGCGAATGCGCGGCCCTGCGCGCCGGTCTGCGACGACCAGGTCGACGGATCCGTCGGCCAGCGCGCCAACGCGGCCGGTGACCTGCGCTCCGTCCGCCAGCGTCAGCTCGACCCTGCGGCCCCTCGCCCTGCGGTAGTGCCGCTCGGCGGTCAGCGGCCGATCCACCCCGCGCGAGGTGACCTCGAGAACGTAGGGAGCTTCGTCGGCGGGATCGTCGAGTTCATCCAGCAGCTCGGAGGCCAAGCGGGACAAGGTCGCCAACGACTCCAGATCCAGTCCAGCATCCCCGTCGGCCACGACGACGATCCTGGGTGGCCGAGCCGTGGCCTCGATGACGACGTCTTCCACGTCGTAGCCTGCACGGGCGAATTCCGCGTCGAGCAGCTCGATCACCTGATGCTGCGACGGCAACCGCGCAGACCGCAGCGGAATCTCCGATGCCACGGTGAGCTCCTCGTCTTGAGTTGTACGGACATGATTCCGCGGGTCGTGACGTGGAATCGAGTGTCAACGATACGCCAGCACCCGAGGCTCATTTGGCAAACGACCGCGCACCACCACCGGTCCACGGCGCGTCGACCGGGTTCGAGGGGATGGCAGGATGTTGCTGTGCCAAGCGCAGTCCCCACCGTCAGCAGACGGAGCGTGCTCGTCGGCACGGCGGCGCTAGCGGTGCTCGGCGCCGCCGTCGCGTGCGGGTCGACGACCCCGGTGCAGGAGGTGGACGCCCTCGTCGAGGTGCTCGAACGGGCGCGCGCGGACGCCGCGTCGGCAAACGCGGCTGCGGCCGCCGTGGTGGCGGCGCGACCCAAGCTCGCCGCCGCCCTCAAGGCGGTCGCCAACCAACGTGCGGCGCACGCCGGGGCCCTGACCGACGAGATCATCCGGATCTCGGGCGAGGCTCCCCCCACCAGCACGCCCACCACGGCTGGTTCGGCGTCGGCCTCGGGTCCCTCTGGGACCACCACGTCGGCGCCCCCGCCTCCTCCCCCACCCAGCGCAGCGCAGGTCGTCGCCGCCCTCGAGCAGTCGGCCGACGGTGCGTCGCTGCTGGCCGCGAATCAGTCGGGCTACCGGGCGGGCCTGCTCGGGTCCATCGCGGCGGCGTGCACGGCCCTGACCGCCGTCACCCTTGCCGACGTCGGGACCGCGCCATGACCTCGCCGACGAGTGCCGCGCCGAGCGAGGATCGGCCTGACGACGCCGCTGACGCCGCCCTGTACGACGCGGTGGCCGTCGAGCACGGCGTGATCTACGGCTACGGCGTGGTCTCCGCGCACGCCACTCCGGACGTCAACTATCTGGTGTCGGCCGCGTTGGCCGGGCACCGCGATCTTCGCGAGGAGGCCATCGCCAAGCTCACCGCTCGGAACCTCGCCGCACCCCTGCCCGCGTCGGGTTACCGAATGCCGATCGACGTCGACAGTCCCTCCGACGCAGCCAAGCTGGCGGTCCGCATGGAGGAGGACTCCGCCGTGGCGTGGCGGGCGGTGTTGGAGCAGGCCAAGGCGGGCGACGACCGCAAGTTCGCCGTCACCGCACTGACGCAGTGCGCGGTGACGGCGGCGCAGTGGCGCGAGGTGCTCGGCATCGTCCCGAGCACGGTCGCCTTCCCCGGCGGCACCGAATAGTTAGCCGTCCAGTGCCGCCACGATCGCCTCGGCGGCACCGTCGGCGGCAATCTCCTTCGTCTCGCCGGTGAAGCGGTTGCGAAGCTCCACGACGCCGTCGGCCCAGCCGCGGCCCACCACGACTGTCCATGGGACTCCGAGCAATTCGGCGTCCTTGAACTTCACCCCCGGTGAGGCCTTGCGATCGTCCAACAGCACCTCGAGTCCGAGGACCTCGAGTCGGCCAGCCAATTCCGTTGCGCCAGTGGCGGCTTGCGCATCCTTGTTGGCGATGACGACGTGCACGTCGAACGGCGACACCGATGACGGCCAGCGCAGCCCCTTCTCGTCGTGGTGCTGTTCGGCGATCACCGCCACCAGTCGGGACACCCCGACGCCGTAGGAGCCCATGGTCAGCCGCACCGGCTTGCCGTCCTCGCCGAGCACGTCGGCGCTGAACGCGTCGGCGTACTTGCGGCCCAGCTGGAAGACGTGCCCGATCTCGATGCCGCGGGCGCTCACCAGGGGTCCAGCCCCATCCGGTGACGGGTCACCGTCGCGCACGTCGGCGACGTCGATGGTGCCGTCGGCCACGAAGTCGCGGCCTGCCGCCAGCCCCGCGACGTGCTTGCCTGGTTCGTTGGCCCCGGTCAACCACGTGGTGCCGTCCACCACACGTGGGTCGACGAGATAGCGAACGCCGTTGTCCAGCAATGCCTTTGGCCCGATGTACCCCTTGACCAGGAACGGGTTCCTTGCGAAGTCCTCGTCGGCGAGCATCACGTACTCGGCGGGCTCCAGCGCGGCGTCGAGCCGCTTGCCGTCGACCTCGCGGTCGCCGGGCAGCCCGATGGCCAGCAGCACCCAGTCACCCCCGGGGAGGCGGGTCTTCAGCAGAACGTTCTTGAGGGTGTCGGCGGCGGTGACGGTGCGCCCGCCGAACTCGGGGATCTGCGCGGCGTTGGCCCAGTCGACCAGGGTGGCGATCGTCGGCGTCTGTCCGGTGTCGTAGACGACCGGTTCGGGGAGCCCGTCGATGGGCAGTGGCTCGGGGGCCGTGGTGACGACCGCCTCGACGTTGGCCGCGTACCCGGACTGCAGGCACCGCACGTAGGTATCCTCGCCGACCTCGCTTTCGGCGAGGAACTCCTCTGACGCGCTGCCGCCCATGGCGCCCGACGTCGCCGCCACGATGACGTAGCGGACGGCGAGCTTGGCGAAGATGCGGGTGTAGGCCTCGCGATGCGCGTGATAGGCGTTCTTGAGGCCGTCGTCGTCGACGTCGAAGGAGTAGGAGTCCTTCATGATGAATTCGCGGCCCCGAAGGATGCCCGCGCGGGGACGCGCCTCATCCCGGTACTTGGTCTGGATCTGAAACAGCCGGAGCGGGAAGTCCTTGTAGGAGCTGTACTCCCCCTTCACCGTCAGCGTGAAGAACTCCTCGTGGGTGGGGCCGAGCATGTAGTCGTTGCCGCGGCGGTCCTTGAGGCGGAAGACGCCGTCACCGTACTCAGTCCAGCGGTTCGACGTCTCGTACGGCCCTCGAGGCAGCAGCGCCGGAAATCGGACCTCCTGGGAGCCGATCGCGGCCATCTCGTCGCGGACCACCTTCTCGATCTTGGTCAGCACCTTGAGCCCAAGCGGCAGCCAGCTGTACAGGCCTGGCCCCACCGGTCGGACGTAGCCCGCCCTGATCAGCAGTTTGTGGCTCGGCACTTCGGCGTCGGCCGGGTCGTCGCGCAAGGTGCGCAGGAACAGCTCGGACATGCGGGTGATCACAGCCGACAACAGTAGTCAGTCGCGTCCCTGCCACGTGCACACGCACGCCTCGTTGCCCTCGGGATCGGCCAGCACCCAGAACGCGGGCGCGGCGGCGTCGGAGAGGAGCAGGCCGCCCGCGGCGATCGCGGCGGCGATGCGGGCCTGCGCCAGCTCGGGTGGCACGTCGACGTCGAGGTGGATGCGGTTGCGCTGCGGTCGCGGGGCGTCCATCTGCTGAAACCAGATCGCTGGACCGCGGCGGAGGGGATCGAGCAGCGCGCCGTCGGGCAGATCGGGCGGGCTCGGCTCGTCGACGTATCCCGTGACGGCCTGCCAGAACGGCCGGACGGCAGGGATGTCCATCGCGTCGATGGCGATCTCGATCGCTTGCGGTGTCGCCGAACCCTCGCCGGGCGCAGTGCCAAGCGCCTTCTCGGCGAGCGCAGCCGTCACGCGGGCCGCGAGGTCCAGGTCGTGCGCGGTGACCCGGCCCGCCGCGAGGGTGTGCAGCCGCAACACCACGCGATCGGCGTGCACGTCCGCAGTGAGATGCCCGTCGCCGTCGTCGCCGACGGCGTCGACCGCGACCGCCGCGACGTGCACCGCCGCCGTCAGGGACGCGACGGGCACGTGCGTGAGCAGCGCACCGAGGATCAGTCGCCAGCCCAGCGGGTCGGCCACGGCGGATGCCTCGCCGCGCGTCGGGAAGGCGGCGGGTGGGGTCACAGCTCGCCCGCCTCGACCGCTTCCTTGGTGTGCTGGGCCCTGGCGATGTCGCGGGCCGAGAAGCCGATCCAGAACGCCGCGATGCCGACCAGGATCGACACGCCCGCGACCCACAGCAGGGAATAGGTGTAGCCCTCGCCGAGGGCGTCGAGCTGCGCGGGCGTCATGTTCTTGACCGGCCCGGTGGTCCCGCCGAGGTAGAGCGTGCGCGACGTCTGGACCGCCATGATGACCACCAGGACCAGCGGACCGCCGAGGTTCTGCACCATGAGCGTGATGGCGGATACCGGCCCGATCTCGCGGGGGCCCACCCCGGCGACCGCGCACAGGGGCAGGACCACCGAGATGATGCCGATGCCGAAGCCGCCGACCACGATGGGCAGGAAGAGGTCGGGGAAGTACGGGATGGTGCGGTCCAGCGTCGAGCCGTAGAGCATGGCCGCCAGGACGAACAGACCGCCGCCGATGATCAGCCAGCGCGGTGCGATCAACGGCGCGAGCTTGGTGGCGATGACGTTGCCCACGCCCACGGCAACGGCGAACGGCAGGAAGCAGATGCCCGCGCGCAGAGCCGAGTAGCCAAGCACGTCCTGCGCGAGCAGGCCGACCATCACCGTGACCGTGAGCAGGACGCCGCCGCCGAGGAACCACGCGGTGAGGGTGGCCACCCGATTGCGGTTGTTGAAGATCGAGAACGGCACCAGGGGGTTCTCGGCCTTGCGTTCGGCAAGCAGGAACGCGACGAAGAAGCCGATCGACGCGATGGCGGCACCGATCACCCACGGGTCCACCCAGCCGCGGGGTGGACCCTGCGTGAAGACGAGTACCGCGGACGTACACCCGAGCGTCGCGAGCAGGGCGCCCGTGATGTCGAGCTTCAGCCGTTCGTGGTGCGTCTCGCCGATCCGCAGCCACGCAATCACGATGATGACGATGCCGATGGGCACGTTCATGAGGAAGGCCAACCGCCACGACACGACGGTCAGCAGACCTCCGAGGACCAACCCGAGGACCGACCCGGTGGCCTGCATTCCCGCCGACACCGCCATCGCCTGATTGCGCGCGTGGCCGACGGCATACGTCGTCGCGATGAGCGCCAGCCCGGTCGGGGCGGCCACGGCCGCTCCGATCCCCTGCAGCGCCCGCGCGGCGACGAGCGTGTACTCCTCCTGCGCCAGTCCGCAGACCAGGGAGGCGATGGTGAATACCCCAACCCCGGAGAGAAACGCGCGCTTCTGTCCGATCGCGTCCCCAACTCGGCCGCCGAGCAGGAGCAGCCCGCCGAACGTCAACACGTAGGCCGTGATGACCCAACTCTTGCCCGCATCGGACAGGTCGAGATCGGCCTGCATGCGCGGCAACGCGACGATGACGATGGTGCCGTCGAGCGTCGACATGAGCTGCATGCCGGTGATGGCGACGATCGCAATGCCAAGCACCGACGAGGACAGCGGCGCGGTCGAAGGCTCCGTCGCCTTGGAGGAACCGCCCGCGGAAGACATTGCCAGACACCCTACCCAGGTCGGGCGCGGCGCAACCGGGCTAGCCGATGTCGGCGGTGGCGGCGTTCTCGCGTTGAGGCACCAGATCGTCGAGCCTGCTGCGCAGCGCGTCGGTGACCAGGCCCCAGGCGTCTGATCCGAGCACCAGCCTGCGGGGCGGTTCTGCGGAGTCACCCGCGCGGATGATGGCCGCGACCGTCTTCTCCTGGCTGTCGACCATGTCCTCGGGCGAGGTCGGCGGCCGGTCGGCGGGTCCCCCGCGGTATGGCTCGCTGAGCGCGACTCGGGTCGCGGCCTCGAAGAAGCCGGTGCGGACGACACCTGGCTCGACAAGGGTGGTGCGGATGCCGAACGGCTCGACCTCCTGGGCCAGTGCCTCGTAGAAGCCCTCGATGCCCCACTTGGTCACGTGGTACAGCGAGAAGGCGGGGAAGGCGAGGTGTGCACCCATGCTCGACATCTGCAGGAGCAGTCCGCCGCCCTGGGCGCGGAGATGCGGCACCGCGGCCCTGGCCAGTTGGATCGACCCGGTCAGGTTGGTGGCGATCATCTGCTCGATGTGGTCGTCGCTCAGGTCCTCGGCGACGCCGAAGACGCCGTAACCGGCGTTGGAGACGACGACGTCGATTCGCTCGTGTGCGTCGAACGCCGCGTCGACGACGGCGCGCAGGGCGTGGGTGTCGGTGACGTCGAGCGCCTTGGCCCACAACGCGTCGCCGTAGCGTTCGGCGAGGTCGTCGAGCTGCTCGGCGCTGCGGGCGGTCACGGCCACGTGATCGCCGCGCGCCAGTAGTTGTTCGGCCAGTTCGCGGCCCATTCCCCGCGATGCTCCCGCGATGAACCAGGTCTTGGGCATTGGATCTTCCCTTCGTCGTCATCTTTGTCTTCGCTCTCACCAACGACCGGAGGCGCACTGGCAATCCATTCGGTGGATGAGGGTTTCGGATCCAGCCCATACGGAATTTGCATGGCTAGGCTGACCGGATGGAGGACATGACGTTGGCGGGACTGCGGGTGTGCCGCGAGATCGCCCTGCTGGGCTCGTTCACCGCCGCCGGGCGGTCGCTGGGTTACTCGCAGCCGGCCATCTCGCGTCAGGTGGCCGCGATGGAGGACGCCGCGGGTCTGCCGCTCTTCGTCCGCAACGCCCGTGGCGTGGGCCTCAGCGCGGCCGGCGCCGCGATCGTCGAGCATGCGGGGCGCATCCTGGCCGACGTCGACGCGCTGCGGCGTGACCTCGACGCGCTCGGCGATCGCCTGGCCGGCCGGGTACGGCTGGGTGTGTTTCCCACTGCCGCAGCGGTTCTCGCGCCTCGAACGATTGCCCGGCTGGCGACCGAGCACCCCGGCCTGACGGTACGGCTGAGCGAGGCGTCGACCCCGGCGCTGCTGCGCGACGTGCGCAGCGGCCGACTCGCCGTCGCGGTGATCGGCGCAGGCGCCGGCCTCCCGGACTACGACCTGAACGGGTTGGTGGCGCACACGGTGTCCGCAGGCGATCTGTGCGTGGCGGTGCCGAACGGGCACCGACTCGCCAATGCCGCCGTGGTGAAGGTCCACGAATTGGCTGCCGAGCCGTGGGTGATCGGCACGGGCGCGGCGGGTGATCCGCAGTTCACCGCGTGGCCGACGTTGGCCGATCCGGTGATCGCCTACCACGTGCGGGGCTGGCCTGCCCGCCTCGGGCTGGTGGCAGCGGGGCTGGGCGTATGCCTGCTGCCCGAGCTGGCCGCTCCCTCGGTGCCGACCGGGGTGACGACGGTGCGGGTGGAGGACCCCAACTGGTTGGGCCGCGTGACCCTCGCCGTCGTCCGCCAGGGACCTGGGGCGGAGGTGCTGGCCGTGGTCGATGCGCTCAAGGACGCGGGACTCGGCATCCGCGCGGCCGCAGGGAAGAGTGCGACGGGCTAGATCTCGCCCGCGTCGATCGCTTCCTTGACTTCCTGAGCCTGCGCGACCTGTTGAGCGGTGTAGCCGATGAACAGCGCGACGACGCCGACGATCACGGCCACGGCCGCCACCCAGAGCAGTCCGTACGTGTAGCCCTGGTCGAGTGCATGCAACTGTGCGTCGTTCATGTTCTTGACCGGGCCGGTGGTGCCGCCGAGGTAGAGCGTCCGGGAGGTGATGACGGCCTGGATGACGGCGAGCACGACCGGACCGCCGAGGCTCTGCAACATCAACGCGATCGCGGACACCGGACCGATCTCGTCGAAGGCGACGCCCGCGATGGCGGAGACGGTCAGTGGCACCACGATCAAGCCGATGCCAAAGCCGCCGACGGTGATCGGGATGACCAGGTTCGGGAAGTACGGGATGCCGCCGTTGAGCGTGGAGCCGTAGATCATGGCCGCGAGGACGAAGACGCCGCCGATGATCACCAGGATTCGCGGCGGGAGGATCGACACCAGGAACGACGACAGGCCGAGGCCGATTCCAAGGGCGACCACGAACGGGATGAAGCCGATGCCTGCGCGCAAGGCGCTGTAGCCCATGATGTCCTGCACGTACAGACCGATGAGCACGGTCAGCGTGAACATGACGCCGCCGGCCAGGAACACCGCGGCGAAGGTGGCGACCCGATTGCGGTCGCGGAACAGGCTGAACGGGACCACTGGGTTGACCGCGGTGCGCTCGACGTAGAGGAAGGCGCCGAACAGGACGAACGCGGCGATGCAGGAGGTCAGGGTCAACGGCGACAGCCAGCCCCTCTCGGGTCCCATCGAGAAGCCGAACACGGCGGCGGTGCAGGCCAGCGTGGCGAGGATGGCACCGGCGGCATCGAGCTTCATCCGCTCCTTGTGCGTCTCGCGCAGGGTTCGGCGGGCGAGGTAGATCATCAGCACGCCGACGGGGACGTTGACCAGGAAGGCCCAGCGCCAGGACACCTCGGTGAGGGCGCCGCCGACCACGAGGCCCATGACGGAGCCCACGCCGGTCATGGCGGCGAAGACGGCCGTGGCGGTGTTGCGCGCAGGCCCCTTCGGGAAGGTGGTGGCGATCAGGGCCAGTCCGGTGGGCGAGGCGATCGCCGAACCCACTCCCTGCAGCAGTCGCGCGACGACCAGAGTGCTCTCGTTCCAGGCGATGCCGCACAGGATCGAGGCGATGGTGAACAGCGCGACGCCCACGATGAAGGTGCGCTTGCGGCCGATGGTGTCACCGAGGCGGCCGCCGAGCAGCATCAGGCCGCCGAAGGTGAGGACGTAGGCGGTGATCACCCAACTCCGGCCCGCGTCGGACAGATTGAGCTCGTCCTGAATCTTGGGCAGCGCGACGATCGCGACCGTGCTGTCCATCGTGGCCAGCAATTGCATGCCGCCGATCGCGATGACCGCGGCAACGAAGCGACGCGACGGCAGCCACTCCGGGTACCAGCGGCTCTTCACGATTTGCGCCTGGGTGATGGGCATGGGCATGTGTGAGGGCTCAGCCCGCTCGTCACCGGTTTCCGCGTCACGCGCGATGGCGGCGCGGGCTGCGTGGTTGAGAGCCGTCATAACGGCCGACCTTACAGTAATCTTAAGAACCCTTTAATTCGCGAACGCCGCGACGGCCCCGATCACGATGATTGCGGGGGGTCGAATGCCGTCCGAGCGGATCTGCTCCGGCGCCTCGGCGAGAGTGGTCCGCAACGTGCGTTGCGCGGCCGTCGTTCCGTGCTGGACCACCAGAACCGGCGTTTCCGCAGGTCGGCCGCCTCCCAGCAACACCTTGGCGAAGAGCTCGATGCGCTCGACCGCCATCAGCAACACGATGGTGCCCGACAGCGCGGCCAATGCATCCCAATTCACTAACGATTCGGGGTGCCCCGGCGCAACATGGCCGCTGACCACCACGAACTCGTGCGTGACACCGCGATGGGTGACGGGAACGCCCGCCAGCGCAGGAACCGCTATGGCGCTGGTCACACCGGGCACGACCGTGACCGGAATGCCCGCTTCCGCGCATGCGAGGACCTCTTCGTGGCCGCGGGCGAACACGTATGGGTCACCGCCCTTGAGCCGGACGACGAACTTGCCTGCCCTGGCTCGATCGATCAGCACCGCGTTGATCGCATCCTGGGCCATCGCGCGCCCATACGGGATCTTGGCGGCGTCGATCACCTCGACGTGGGGTGGCAACTCGGCCAGCAGCTCTTGCGGAGC
Source organism: Mycobacterium sp. (assembly GCF_040509115.1). Classification (GTDB taxonomy): domain Bacteria; phylum Actinomycetota; class Actinomycetes; order Mycobacteriales; family Mycobacteriaceae; genus Mycobacterium. Next base: position 13,970 of record NZ_JBEVLO010000223.1, read on the forward strand.
GAGGCGATCGGCGACCACCACGTCCGCGTTGGCGAGCAGTCGACGCCCCCTGACCGTGATCAGCTCGGGGTCACCAGGGCCGCCGCCGACGAGCGCGACGCCGGTGTGCTGCGAACCAGGTGCCTGGACCTCTCGATGCCCACCGATCACGCCTTGCTGCAGCGCCTCGTGGATCGCCGATCGGATCGCGGCCGAGCGACGGTGTTCTCCCCCGGCCAGCACGCCGACGTTGAGTCCGTCGTACTCGAACGAGGCGGGGGTCACGGCCGTGCCGTCCCGTGCGACGTCGGCCCTGACGCAGAAGATCCGAAGCCTGTCGGCTTCGGCGACGACGGCCTCGTTCACCAGGGCGTCGTCGGTCGCGGCGATCGCGTACCACGCGTCCTCGAGGTCGCCTGCCAGGAAGTCGCGCAGCACTAGCGTGATTCCGTCCAACGCCTCGACCGCGGGTGTCGCCGCCCGGGTGATCACGTGGACGTCGGCGCCGTTGGCGAGCAGCAGTGGGATCCTGCGCTGCGCGACGCTGCCTCCGCCGACGACGACGACCTTTCTGCCGTTCAGCCGGAGGCCGACGAGGTACGCGTTGTCGGTCATCCTGTTCCCCGCGCTCAGCCCGTGCCGCCGCGGCGCACCATGGGAATGTGCGGAATGCCGTCGTCGAGGAACTCCTCGCCGTCACGCACGAAACCGTGCTTGGAGTACATCTCTTCGAGGTAGACCTGCGCGTTGATCCGGCACGGGTCGTCGCCGACCTCGGCCAGCGCGGCCTGCATCAAGCGGCTGGTGTGACCATGGCCACGGGCGCTGCGCTTGGTGCACACCCGGCCGATGCGAAAGACCTTCTCCCCGCCGGGGTGTTCCTCCATCAGACGCAGCGTCGAAATCACCCGCCCGTCGGGATCCTCGAGCCAGAAGTGCCTGGTCTCGGCGAGCAGGTCGCGACCGTCGAGCTCGGGGTACGGCGTGGCCTGCTCGACGACGAAGACCTCGACGCGCAGTTTCAACAGTTCGTACAACGTCGCCGCGTCGAGATCCTTGGCCCAGCTCCGCCTCGGGGAGATCATGGCGTTCCCGTCATACGGGGACCGCGGGCACGTCCGTGGCCTTGGCGTCGAGCTTGAGCACCTTGGTACCCCAGTCCCACACTTCCTCGTACAGCTTTGGGTTGCTTGACAGTTCGGTGCCCAGCGACGGCACCATCTCCTTGAGCTTGGGCTGCCACCCCTCGAACCGGTCGGCGAAGCAGCGCTCCATCACGTCCAACATGGCCGGGACCGCCGTCGAGGCCCCCGGCGAGGCACCGAGGAGACCGGCGATGCTGCCGTCGGCCGCCGAGAGAACCGTGGTGCCGAACTCCAGCACGCCCCCGGCACCCTTGCGACGGATCACCTGCACGCGCTGGCCGGCGATGTCGAGCTCCCAGTCGGAATCCACTGCGCCAGGCGCGAATTCACGCAACGCGTCGACTCGATCCTCTTCGCTGAGCACCAGCTGGCCGACGAGGTACTTGACCAGACTCATCTCGGTGAGACCGACGCCCAGCATCGAGGGCAGGTTGTTGGGCTTGACCGAGAACGGCAGATCAGTGACCTTGCCCTGTTTGAGGAACTTCGGCGACCACCCGGCGAACGGGCCGAACAGAAGATACGAACGACCGTTGATGACACGGGTGTCCAGGTGCGGCACGGACATCGGCGGAGCACCGAGCGGCGGTGCGCCGTACACCTTGGCCTGATGCGCGGCCGCCAGCGTCGGGTTCCCGGTGCGAAGCCACTGACCGCCGACGGGGAAACCGCCAAACCCCTTGGCCTCCTTGATGCCCGACTTCTGCAGCAGCGGCAGCGCACCGCCGCCTGCGCCCACGAAGACGAACTTCGCGTTGATCTTGCGGGTGTGTCGAGTGCGGCGGTTGGTCACCTTGAGCGTCCAGCTGCCGTCGGATTCCTTGCTCAGGTCGCGCACCTCGTGCCCGAACAGCGTGGTCATCCCGCGCTGGACGCCGAACCCGAGAAGCTGCCGGGTCAGCGAGCCGAAGTCGACGTCGGTGCCGTCCTGAGTCCAGTTCAGCGCCACCGGTTCCGAGGGGTTGCGCTTGGCGGCCATCAACGGAAGGCGGCGGGCGAACTCGTCGTGGTCGTCGATGTACTCCATCGTGGCGAACAGCGGGTTCTGTACCAGCGTCTCGCGGCGACGCTTGAGGTAGTCGAGCTTTCCCACGCCGTGCACGAAGCTGACGTGCGGGATGGGGTTGAGGAAGCTCCGGACGTCGGGCAGTACGCCGTTCTCGACCGAGTGGGCCCAGAACTGGCGGGACACCTGAAACTGCTCGTTGACGTGAACGGCCTTGCTGATCTCGATGGTCCCGTCGGGCCGCTGCGGGGTGTAGTTCAACTCACACAGCGCCGAGTGGCCGGTGCCCGCGTTGTTCCACGGATCACTGCTCTCCGCGGCGGCGCCGTCCAGCCTCTCGACCAACGTGATGGACCAGTCCGGCTCCATCAGGCGCAGCAGAGTGCCCAGCGTCGCGCTCATGATGCCCGCACCGACCAGCACGACGTCGGTCTTTACGGTCTTGGCTACCTCAGACACCTGATCCTTGACCCTTCGTGGTCGCACACCCGTTCGCGACGGCTTTGCAATCTGATCAGGTTATCCCGTGGCGGCTGCGCACAGTTGGTCGGCCGACACCGAACCTCGCGTCCCGTCCGACACCCCGGCCCGCATACAGTTGAGGCCGTGACACGGAGGGAACCTGGCGGGGAGCCCAGCTGGGATCCCGACGTGCTCCCCGGCTATTGGCAGCAAACCCTGCCGCTGGGCAAGGACCCGCACGGCGAGGGCGATCTCGTCGCCACCTTGGTCAGACGCGGTGAGCCCGGAGGTTCCCGCCACGCCGTGCTCGCCCTGCACGGCTATACCGACTACTTCTTCAACACCGAACTCGCGGACCACTTCGCCGAGCGCGGATTCACCTTCTACGCGCTGGATCTGCACAAGTGCGGCCGGTCACGGCAGCCCGGCCAGACGCCACACTTCACCACCGACCTCGCGCGGTACGACACCGAACTGGACCGTGCGATGCGCATCATCGCCGCCGACACGGCGGCGTCGGGGGCGCCGAAGATCTGCGTGTACGGCCATTCCGCGGGCGGATTGATCGCCACGCTGTGGCTCGACCGGCGACGGCGGCGCAACGCATCGGCACCCGCCGAGGGCTTGATCCTGAACAGCCCGTTCTTCGACCTGCACGGTCCTGCGATCCTGCGTTCTGCGCCCACGTCCGCAGCGCTGATCGCGCTGGCGCGGGTCCGCAAGCGGCAGGTGATCCGCAAGCCGACCCCCGGCGGCTACGGCACCACCCTGCACCGCGACTACGCGGGCGAGTTCGACTACGACCTGGACATGAAGCCCCTCGGCGGGTTCCCCATCACGTTCGGCTGGATCAACGCCATCCGACGCGGCCAGGCCCGGCTGCACCGTGGACTCGACGTGGGCGTGCCCAACTTGATCCTTCGCTCCGACCACAGCGTGCACGAAGCGCCGGAGCCCGAGGCCATCCAACGCGGGGACGCGGTGCTGGACGTCGACCAGATTGCGCGTTGGGCCGGCTGCGTGGGCAACCACACCACGATCGCGCCGGTCACAGACGCCAAGCACGACGTCTTCCTATCCCTCGCCGGACCACGCGCCGCCGCCTACGGTGAACTGGACCGCTGGCTGGACCACTACCTTCGCTCCGAAACCCGAAGCGCCTCAACACGATCCGGACGGAGCTAGCCGCGTGGAACACTTCGATCTCGCGATCATCGGGACCGGCTCGGGGAACAGCATTCCCGACGACCGATTCTCGGCGAAGAAGATCGCGATCTGCGAGGAGGGCACCTTCGGTGGCACCTGCCTCAACGTGGGCTGCATCCCCACCAAGATGTTCGTCTATGCCGCGGAGGTGGCCAACATGGTCACCCACGCGTCGCGGTATGGCGTGGACGCCAAGATCACCGACATCCGTTGGCAGGACGTCGTTTCCCGTGTGTTCGGCCGCATCGACCCGATCGCGCAGGACGGCGAGCGGTACAAGCGCTCCTTGCCGAACACCACGGTGTACCGCAGCCACACCAAGTTCAGTGGCGTCACGGCCGACGGCGGCTATCGGCTGCGCACCGCCGACGGCGACGAGTTCTCGGCCGAGCAGGTGGTGATCGCCGCGGGATCGCGGATCAACGTGCCGCCCGCGATCCAGGAATGCGGGGTGCACTACTACACCAGCGACACCGTGATGCGCATGGCCAAGCTGCCTGAGCACATGGTGATCGTCGGCGGCGGTTTCGTGGCGGCCGAATTCGCGCACGTGTTCTCCGCGCTCGGCGTGCGGATCACGATCATCGTCCGCGGCAGCTCACTGCTGACCCACTGCGATCCGTCGGTGTGCGAGCGGTTCACCAAGCTCGCCGGCGACAAGTGGCATCTGCAGTTGCACCGCAACGTGGTCGCTGCGCACATGGACGGCGACCGCACCGTGTTGGAGCTCGACAACGGGAACACCGTGACCGCCGACGCCGTGTTGGTGGCCACCGGCCGGATCCCCAACGGCGACCAACTCGACGCCGAACTCGCCGGAGTCGCCGTGAACGAGGGGAAGGTCGTCGTCGACGAGTTCCAACGCACCTCGGCGCGTGGTGTCTTCGCGCTCGGCGACGTGTCGTCGGACTATCAGCTCAAGCACGTCGCCAACCACGAGATGCGGGTGGTCCAACACAATCTGCTCCACGACTGGGACGACACCGCGGCGATGGTCGCCTCCGATCACCGCTACGTGCCGTCCGCGGTGTTCACCGATCCGCAGATCGCCATGGTCGGATTGACCGAAGACGAGGCAAGGGCGGCCGGGCTCGACTTCGTCACCAAGGTGCAGCGCTACGGCGACACGGCGTACGGCTGGGCGATGGAGGACACCACCAGCGTCGCCAAGATCATCGCCGAACGCGGCACTGGCCGGCTGCTGGGCGCTCACATCATGGGCCATCAGGCGTCGTCGATCATTCAGCCGATCATCCAGGCGATGAGTTTCGGGCTGACAGCCCAGGAGATGGCGCGTGGGCAGTACTGGATCCACCCGGCGCTGCCGGAGGTCATCGAGAACGCGCTTCTTGGGCTGCAGTAGCAGCATCCTTCGGTCCTCGTTGGCTCAGCGCGGATCGGTGCCACCGACGGGGTAGGCATGGACCAGGGCCGACGACAGTTTCGGCACGGCATGGGTGAGAGCGTGTTCGGCATCGTGGGCGATGCGGTGAGCCTCGAAAAGGCTTGCGGCGGGGTCGATGTCGAGTTCGGCGTCGGCATGCAGCCGGTGGCCCATCCAGCGCATCCGGACGCTACGCACCGCCGTCACGCCGGGTTCGGCGGCCAGGGCGGCCTCGGCGGAGTCGACCAAGCTCGGGTCGACCGCATCCATCAGGCGACGAAAGACGTCGCGCACCGCGGTGCGCAGGACCGCCAGGATCGCAACGGTGATCACCAATCCGATGATCGGGTCGGCAAGGGGGACGCCCACTGCGACGCCGCCTGCGCCGAGAAGCACCGCCAGAGAGGTGAATCCGTCGGTGCGGGCGTGCAAGCCGTCGGCGACCAGCGCTGCCGAGCCGATCCTTCGACCCACGCGAATGCGGTAGATGGCGACCATCTCGTTGCCGATGAATCCGACGACACCGGCGGCCGCGACCCAGCCGACGTGCTCGATCGGGACGGGATCGATGAGGCGGCGCACCGATTCGATGCCTGCGACGACAGCGGACAGCGCGATCATCGCCACGACGAACAGTCCGGCCAGATCCTCGGCCCGTCCGAACCCATAGGTGTAGCGGCGCGTGGCTGCCTTGGTGCTCAGCGCGAAGGCGATCCAGAGTGGAATCGCCGTGAGGGCGTCGGAGAAGTTGTGGATGGTGTCGGCCAACAGCGCGACCGATCCGGAGATCATTACGATCGCGATCTGGACCAAGCCCGTCACACCGAGGGCCAAGAGGCTGATCTTCACCGCACGGATGCCCGCAGCACTCGATTCCAAAGCGTCGTCGATGCTGTCGGACGCGTCGTGGCCATGCGGGACGAACACCTCGCGCAGGGCGGCGGCGAACTTGCCTGCGCCATGGTGGCCGTGCCCGTGCCCGTGCCCATCGCCGTGGTCATGGCCGTGGCCGTGGCCGTGGGCGTGTCCCTGCCCGTGCCCGTGGCTGTGGCCCTGCCCGTGCGCGCCGTGATCGATCTCGGTTGCGCTCTCGTGTGTCACGTCAGCCACCCGCCTGCCGTGACGCGGAGCCCGGGTGCAGTGCCCGCAGTTCGCCGGCGCTGGCGTGGTGTCCAGGAACTCCGGGGCCCGCGTGTTCGGCGTTGAACACCGCGTCGGTCACCAGTTGGGCGACGTGGTCGTTCTCCATCGCATAGAAGATGGTGGTCCCCTCGCGACGGGTGCGGACCAGTCGCGCCATCCGCAGTTTCGACAGATGCTGCGAGACCGACGGCGCAGGCTTGCCGACGTGCTCGGCGAGTTGATTGACCGACATTTCGCGGTGGACCAGCGCCCACAGCACTTGTACCCGGGTGGCGTCGGCGAGCATGCGGAACACCTCGACGACCAGACCCACCTGATCGTCCGGCAGCCGTCTGGCGCATCCATCCGTACCTGCATTCATACGCAGATAGTAGTAGATGAAACGACGGAGCGGTCCGACATCGTCGAGGCCTCGGGTACGGGCCCACCTCACCCTGACGGGCGCCTCAGCCCGTCACGTCGACCCGGTCAGGTCGGCGACTTCGATGGGCCGTACGCGTTCGCCTGATCGACGGCAGTGTTCGCGTCGGTATCCCAGCGTTCTTCGATCCGGCCGAAGCGCCAGACCGCCAACGCGATCAACCACACCACCACGAACAGACCGACGATCGTGACCCCGACGAATTCGTGGTCGGCCGAACCGATGAACGCCAGCGGTCCCGACTC
>NZ_JBEVLO010000224.1:0-3539 GCF_040509115.1 Mycobacterium sp.
GGGCGGCATCCAGTCGGCGGGCTCGGCATCGCCCTTGTCCTGATTGGCCTGCCCCTGCACGGCCAGCAGGTTCGCCGGATCGTTGGCGAAGCGCGCGCGCATCTCGTCGGACCAGTCGCGCGCACCCAGATCCCACGCCAACGCCAGCGGAACCAGATGGTCGATCTGAACCGAGGCGCCGACCTGATTGCCGCGGGTGAACGCCACGACCACGTTGGTGTACGGGTCGAACAGCGTGCCGGTCGCCACGGCGTTGGGGCACCGTTTGATCGACGTGAACGTCTTGTCCACCAAGTCGCGATCGAGGATGTCGTTGCGGGTGTCGCAGCCGTTGTGACCCAGCGGCGCGGTGTTGTCGTCGGTCCAACTCTCCCCGAACGCCGCTCTGCGGTAATCGTGTCCGCGCACCCGCATCGGTATGACCGGGATGCCCGCCAGAAGGTCGACGCCGGGGGCGACGGTCGGCACGTCGGCGGCGGCCGCGGCGAACCGAGCACTGCCATCGTCGGCCGACGACACCTGGACCGCCACCACGACCGCGATCAGCACGCCTGCGATCAACCAGCCGACCTTCTTCATGCCTTGTCCAGGAACTCGACGCGCTCGGTCTCCGAGAACGGCGCCGCAAGGACCTCGACGCCGCGGTGGTCGAGCAATTGGGGATCCTCGGCGTACACCGATTCGGCGAAGGCGCGGGCCGATTCGATGATCTCGCGATGCTCCGCGAGCGACAGCAGCTTCAACGTGATGGGCCTGCCGGACTGCGTGAGCCCCAGCACGTCGCCCTCGCGGCGCTCGGCAAGGTCGAGGTCGGCGAGCTCGAAACCGTCGAGCGTCGCGGCGACCGCCTTCAAGCGGGCGCCGGCCTTGGAGGTCTCGGGCAGATTGGTGGCCAACAAACACAGGCTGGGATGCTCACCGCGACCGATGCGACCGCGCAGCTGGTGCAGCTGACTGATGCCGAACCGGTCGGCGTCCATCACGAACATGACCGTGGCGTTGGGCACGTCGACGCCCACCTCGATCACGGTGGTGCACACCAGCACGTCGAGTTCCCCCGCGCGGAACGCCGTCATCACCGCGTCCTTCTCGTCACCGGACAGCCTGCCGTGCATGAGACCGATGCGCAGGCCCGCCAACGGCCCGTGCCGAAGGAGTTCGAGCATCTCGATCACCGTCTTGGCGGGCGGTCCTGCCTGTTCCCCGGATTCCTTGTCCGACTCGTCGATACGCGATGCGACGACATAGGCCTGCCTTCCCGCCTCGACCTCCTCACGCATGCGCTGCCAGGCCCGCCCGACCCAGGACTTCTGCCGCTCCTCACGCATGAAGATCGTGTTCGTGGTGATCGGCTGCCTGCCCCTGGGCAGCTCGCGCAGCACCGACGTCTCCAGGTCGCCATAGACGGTCAGCGCGACGGTGCGGGGAATGGGCGTCGCCGTCATCACCAGCAGGTGCGGAGTGACGCCTTCGGATGCCTTGGCGCGCAATCGGTCTCGCTGCTCGACACCGAACCGGTGTTGCTCGTCGACGACGACGAGTCCGAGCTCGTGGAAGTCTACGGCGTCCTGGATCAGCGCATGCGTACCCACCACGATGCCCGCTGCACCGGAGGCGATCTCGTCACGCACCTCGCGCTTCTGCTGAGCCGTCATCGATCCGGTCAGTAGCGCGACGCGCGTGGCACCCTCGACCCCGTCGAGCTCACCGGCCCTCGCCAGCGGTCCGAGCACGTCGCGGATCGAGCGGGCGTGTTGCGCAGCTAGCACTTCCGTCGGCGCCAACAGCGCGCACTGATAGCCCGCGTCGACCAACTGCGTCATCGCGAGCACCGACACGATGGTCTTTCCAGAGCCCACCTCGCCCTGCAGCATGCGGTGCATCGGGCGCTTGGAGGCGAGCTCGTCCGAGATCGTGTCCAGCACCGTCAGCTGGCCCGCGGTCAGCTCGAACGGCAGTCGCCCCTTCAGCGCGGCCAGAAGGCCGTCGTCGCGCCGGGGGGCGGGCGGGCCCGTCTCGCTCAGCGCCCCGTACCGGCGTGCCACCAGCGCCCACTGCAGGCCGACGGCCTCGTCGACGGTGAGCCTGGCCCGGGAGCGCTCACGATCCTCGACGCGCTCGGCGAGATGGATGCCGCGGAGCGCCTCGTCCTCCGAACACAGATCCCATTGCCGCCGAACACTTTCCGGCAACGGGTCCACTATCGGATCGAGCACGTCGAGCACCTGCCTGATGCAGGCGTAGAGGTCCCAACTCTGCACCTTCGCGCTCGCCGGATAGATCGGGAAGAAGTCGCGCTCGAAAGCGGCCAGGATCTCCGCTGGGTCTCGGTCCCCCGCAATCGCCTTCATCGACTTGGTGCCGACCTGCTTGCCGCGTGCCGACTCGATCACCAGGAACGCCGGGTGGGTCAGCTGCATGGTCTTGCGAAAGTAGGACACCTCGCCCGAGAGCATCACCTTGGTGCCCACCTCAAGGTCCTTCAGCAGCCAGTCGGCATTGAAGAACGTCGCCGTCACCTCGGGCCTGCGCTCGCCCAGCGTCACGACGAGGTACTTGCGCGCTCGTTTTCCCGGCTGCTGCCGCATCGGCCTGGCCACGGCATCGGTGATCGTGTCGACGAACGTGACGTGCTGGCCCTCCTCGAGGTCGAGCTGCTCGCCCTCCTCGCGCACCGTCATGCCGTCGCTGTACTTGCGCGGATAGTGGCGCAGCAGGTCGTCGACGGTGACCATGCCGAAGTGCTCCTCGAGCTTCTTGGCGGTCCTGGCGCCGAGGACGTTGACGAGTTTGTCGGTGAGGGTGGCCACGACTACTCCACTCCGATCAGCAGTGCGTCACCCCGGTGGCCGGTGTGGTAGGTCACCAATTCGGCGCCGAGGTGCTGGTTGTGCACGTGATCCTGCAGGGCAGCGCCGACGGAGTCGTCGACGCCGTGGCCGGTCAGGACGGTGACGAGTTCGCCACCCGAGCTCAGCAGCAGATCGATCAAACCGGCACCCGCGGCGGCCACGTCCTGCCCCACGATCAGGACCTCGTCGCCCGAGATGCCCAACCCGTCGCCGGGCGTGCAGGTGCCCGCCCAGGTCAGGGCCTCCTCGGTGGCAACCCGCACCGAGCCGTGTCGTGCGCCGGCCGCGGCGCGCGCCATCGTGTAGCCATCGTCGACGGCCTGGCGGGCGGCATCATGCACCGCCAACGCCGCCAGCCCCTGCACCATCGACCCGGCGGGCACGGGCACCACGTCGATCCCCCATCCGATCGCCGCGGTACAGCCGGCCACCAGTTCCTCGGCGGCGACGAATCCGTTGGGGAGCACCATGATCTGCGCCGCTCCCGCATCGACGAGCGCGCGCAGCAGCTGTTTGGCGCTGATCGCCGCGTCGACGTCCCTCCGTAGGACGTGCGCACCCTCGCCCGCGAACAGTTCCTGGGCGCCGTCGCCGTCGACGATCGCCAGCACGGCGCGGTCGTGGGTCCACCCGCTCGCCGGGCGCGCACCAGCAGACCCGGCGAGCGCGGTGACCTGAATCCGGCTT
>NZ_JBEVLO010000225.1:0-28351 GCF_040509115.1 Mycobacterium sp.
CCTACGCGGGTGGGACGAGTCATGGATGGTTCTCCTCGGGACGTTTCGATCCGGTCCAAGGCGACAAGTCGCGTTATTTACCGCTTATTCCATATCTGGGGTATCTCGGGGGCGATTCCCAGCCGACGGTAAGGAAGCCCGCCGCTCAGGCGGGTGCGGGTCGCGGCTCGTCGTCCGCCTGAGCCTCGATGAGAGGCCCTTCCTCGTGCTTGAGTGCCTCGTTGCGGGCGCGCGGATTGTCGGCGATCAAGACGCGAACGAAGCTGTTGAAGAACGCGATGGCGGGGACGGCAAGCAGTGCGCCGACGATCCCGGCGAGTACGCCACCGGTCGCGAGGCCCAGGACGACGGCCAACGGGTGAATGGAGACCGCGCGGCCCATGACCAGTGGTTGCAGGACGTGGGCCTCGAGTTGCATGACGGCGACGATCAGTCCGAGCGTGATCAGCGCGTAGATGAAGCCCTTCGCCAGCAGGGCCACGATGACGGCGAGGAACCCCGTGATCAGCGCTCCCACCAGGGGGACGAACGCGCCGAGGAAGATCAACGAGGCCAACGGAAGGGCCAACGGGATGCCCATGATGGCGACACCGCTGCCGATCGCGATCGCGTCGACCAAGGCGACGAGGGTGGTGGCGCGGGCGTATCCGGCGAGGGAGTGAAATCCGGCCGCGCCCGCCTCATAGACGCGGGAGCGGTGTGTGGTGGGGACCATCCTGGTGAGAAAGCGCCAGATGCTGCGGCCGCCGAGCAGGAAGAAGATCACCGTGAACAGGCACAGCAGGGCGCCGGTCAGGATTTCGACGAGGGCGCCCGCCGTGGACAGTGCGCCGCTGGTCAACTGTGTTTGATGATCACGAAGCGCGTTGACGGCCGAGTCGGTGGCATTGGTGATTTGATCGGATCGCAAGTGCAGGGGGCCGGTCACCAGCCAGTCGCGTGTGCTGTCGACGCTTCGCTCGACCTCGTCGACCAGACCCGGTGCGCCCTCGATGAATTGGTTGACGACGAACGCCAGGATGCCGCTGAATACCGCGATGCCCAGCACCAGCACGAAGGCCACCGCCCCGCCACGGGCCGCACCGTATCGGTCGAGGAAGTCGACCGCGGGCAGCAGTAGCGAGGTGGCGATGAGGGCCAACGCGATTGGCACGAAGACCACCGCGAAGTGGCGCAGAAGCTCGAATGTCACGACGCCCGCGGCGGCGATCACCAGCAGCCGCCACGACCACGCCGCGGCCGCTCGAACCAGTGGACTTACCGACTGGTCGTCGCGTGCCGCGGCGTGGTTCACGAGGTCCTTCGTGGTGGAAGGGCGGTGGTTCTGCGGAATGCGCTAGAACCAGACTTTTCGACCACCGACCGGCCGGCCGACTGCGCCGAGAATCCACAGGATGACACCGATCACCAGGAGAATTCCGCCGATCGTATACAGGATCGAGATACCTGCGAAGTATCCGATCAAGAGAAGAACGATGCCAAGGACGATCATGCTCAATCCGATCCGTAGAAGCGAGTGAATCTGTCCGGAAAGGAATTGCCCGTTCCGTCAAATCCAAACCCCCGCAGTCTCACTAACTTTTAATAGAGGATCTTCCGCATGCTGTCCTCGGCGTAGTACTTCTCGAGCTGCTCGTCGCTCATGTCGGGCTTGATGGCCTTGGCCAGCTGCGCGACGCTGGGCACCGCGGTCGGGTTCCAGGTCTCCGGCTTCCATGCGTCCGACCGCAGGAAGGCCTTGGCGCAGTGAAAGAACACCTCCTCGACGTCGATCTCCAACGCGAGGATCGGCCGCTTGCCATCCACCACCATCAGATCGAAGTACGGGGCGTCGGCCATCACCCGCGCACTTCCGTTGATGCGCAACGTGTCCCCACGGCCCGGGATCAGGAACACCGTCCCGACGTGGGGGCGCTGCAAGACGTTGAGGTAGCCGTCGACGCGTTTGTTGCCGGGCCGCTCCGGAATCGCGATCGTGGAGTCGTCGATGACGTGCACGAAACCCGGCGGGTCGCCCTTGGGAGAGACGTCGACCCGGCCGTCGGCGTCGGTGGTGGCGACGAATCCCAACGGGGAGTGTGCCAGCCAGTCCTGCTGCGCATCCGACAGTCGGGGCTTTACCTTGTTGGCGACGGCGGGCAGGGGTTCGCCCACGATCGCGCGGAGTTCTTCGACGGTCGTGACTTCACGAGACATGTCTTCATCATGCGCTGCCGCCGAAGCGCGTGGTGAGTTCCCTCCGGTCGAGCTTGCCGATGCCGCGACGGGGGAGTGCTTCGACGACGTGGAGTTCGCGGGGTGCCGCGGTGGGTTCGAGGGTGAGTTCGACGTGGGCCCGCACCTCGGCCAGAGTGGGCGCCGCGCCACCGGGAGCCAGGACGATCGCGGCGGCGACGCGCTGCCCGAGCCGTTCGTCGGTCAACCCGAAGACCGCGCATTCGGCGACCGCGGGGTGGGAGGCCAGCGCGGCCTCGACCAGTTGGGGCAGCACCGTCAGCCCGCCGGTGCCGATCGCGTCGTCGATCCGACCCAGAACCCGCAGGACGCCCGACTCGTCCACGGCACCAACGTCATTGGTGCGGAACCAGCCCGGTTCGGTGAAGGGATCCGGGTCGACGGGGTTGCGGTAGCCCTTGGCCAGGGTGTCCCCGCCGATCAGGATGCGACCGTCGTCGATGCGCACGTTGACGCCGTCGAGCGGCACGCCGTCGTAGACGCAACCACCGGCGGTCTCGCTCATCCCGTAGGTGCGCACGACGCGGATGCCCGCCGCGGCCGCGCGTTCGCCCACCGTGGCGGGCATGGGGCCACCGCCGATCAGCACGGCGTCCAGTTCGGTCAGCGCCGCGGTGGCGTCGGCGTCCTCCAGGGCCTTGGCCAGTTGGACTGCGACGAGCGATGCGTACCGCCGACCTGAGCCCAAAGCCTGGACGGCGAACGGCAATTCGGCCACGTCGAAGCTCGGGTTGACCACTGCGGGTACCGTGCCCGCCAGAATGCTGCGCACCAGAACCTGGAGGCCCGCAACGTGATACGCGGGCAGCGCCAGCAGCCAGCTGCCGGGGCCCCCCAACCGGTCATGGGTGGCCGAGGCGCTGGCGATCAGCGCGGGCGCCGTCAGCATGGCGCCCTTCGGAACCCCCGTGGTGCCGGACGTCGACACCACGACGGCTACGTCGTCGTCGATCTCCTCGCCTATCCCCAGCGAGGTGGTCAGCAGTTCGGCGGTGCGGACGTCGTCGGGCACGGGCAGGATTGCCGGTTCGCGGCCGTCGAGCACGCCCTCCAGCACGGCGAGCAGCAGCGGGGGCGATGGGGCCGGCGGGATGACGACTGCGCGTAGGGAAGCTATGAAGGGTCCTCTCCGGCGTTGCCGGCGTCCTCGTCGCGAGGATCGTCGAGCGGCCATCCCTTGGCTGCGAGGCGCTGTCGCACCCGCTCGACGTCTTCCGGTTTCGGCAGCTCGTCGGTGGTCTGGGTGATCAGGACGCCGATGTCGACGTGGTCGAATTCGCCGCGGGCGAGCAGGTCCCGCGTGACCGCCTTGACCTCGTCGTCGGTCAGCCGGCGGTTCAGCAACGACATCAGCGGCACGCGGTCGGGGCCTGGCACGCCCTCGGGATAACCGGCGGTTATCCACGCCACGATCTTGGTGAGAAACGCGTTCACGTGTCGAACTCCCCCTTCAGCGGCCATGGCCGCATCGGATTTTCCCGACCATCCGAATGTTAGTAGTGCGCCGGGACATCGGCCGATCCTGCCCGGCATCCGACGGGAGAGCCCGGTCCGCAGGCAAACGCGCCCCACCCGCCAGATGAACACTGGATGAACAGCTCACGGATGGGAGCAAAGTGCCAGCTCAGCCCGGTCGAAGAGGCCCTACACCAGTTGGTCAAATCAACCTGAGAAGCCTCACAATCTTGGCATGGACACAACCATGATCATCCTGGTGTTGTTGATTGCCACCGCGCTGGCATTCGACTTCACCAACGGCTTCCACGACACGGGGAACGCGATGGCGACCTCCATCGCCACCAACGCCTTGAAGCCGAAGACCGCCGTCATCCTGGCCGGTCTCCTCAACCTCGTCGGCGCCTTCCTCTCCGTAGAGGTCGCCGTCACCGTGACCACGTCGGTCCTCAAGATTCAGGACAGCAAGACCGGCTCGCTGGTTTCGGGCATCGACTCCTCGACCGGCCTCACCATCATCTTCTCGGGTCTCATCGGCGGCATCCTGTGGAATCTGCTGACCTGGCTCTTCGGCATTCCCTCGAGCTCGTCGCACGCCCTGTTCGGTGGCCTCATCGGCGCGGGTCTCGCGGCCCTCGGCATGGCCGGCGTCAACTGGGGTGGCGTCTTCGGCAAGGTGATCCTCCCCGCGCTTGCCGCGCCGTTCATCGCGGGCCTGGTCGCCGCATGCGGTACCTGGTTGGTCTACCGGATCACCCGCAGGGTGATGAAGAAGCGTCGCGAGGACGGCTTCCGCTGGGGTCAGATCGCCACGGCATCGCTGGTGGCGCTCTCGCACGGCACCAACGATGCGCAGAAGACCATGGGCGTCATCGCCCTCGCACTCATCACCACCGGTCACCTGACCGGTGACGTCAAGGAGGACGGCCTGCCCTTCTGGGTGATCGCGTCCTGCGCGCTGGCGATCGGCCTCGGCACCTACATCGGTGGCTGGCGCGTCATCCGCACCCTCGGCAAGGGCCTCGTCGAGATCGAGTCGCCGCAGGGCCTGGCCGCCGAGGCATCGTCCGCGGCGATCATCCTGAGCTCCAGCGCCGCGGGCATGGCGCTGTCCACCACGCACGTCGCCACCGGCTCCATCCTTGGCAGTGGGGTCGGCAAGCCGGGTGCCCAGGTGCGCTGGGCCGTTGCGGGCCGGATGGCCGCTGCCTGGTTGATCACGCTGCCTTCCGCGGCGCTGGTGGGTGCGCTGTCGTTCTGGCTGTCGGCTGGCATCAAGTCGGTGACCGGTTCCGATCTGGCCGGTGATGGCGTCATCTTCGTCATCCTCGTCGGGCTGTCGGGCTTCATGTACTGGCGTGCCCAGCAGCAGAAGGTCGACCACAACAACGTCAACGCCGATTGGGACGACTCGACCAACTCCGTGGTCCCCGCCGACGAGCGCAAGACCGCCCAGCCGACCGCGTCGGTCTGATCCCGGCCGCCTGATTTAAGGAACGCAGATGACTTACGTGGAAGCAATTCTCAAGGTGCTCGTCGTTGGCTTGGTCCTCGGCGCAGGTCTGCCGGCGGTCTTCGCCTTCGGGCTGGTGGCCTTCTCGAAGGGCTCGGGTGGAGTGGATGCCGACGGCACCACCACCGCACCGAACCCGGCGCTGAAGGTCGCAGGCCTGTTGTTGTTCGCGCTAGTCGCGGCGGTCATCGTGATCGCGATCCTGTGGATCACCAAGGCCACGATCATGCACCACTTCGGCTTCAACCCCGTCCCATTCATCCCGAGCTAGGACGACACAGACATGAGCGGTAACCACAACATGGACAACGTCGTGGACTGGCTGCGCGCCGGCTACCCCGAGGGCGTTCCGCCGAAGGACTACTTCCCGCTGTTGGCGCTGCTGAAGCGGTCGCTGACGGAAGAAGAAGTCGTCAAGGCAGCGCAGACGATCCTGCGGTCCGCGGACTCCGACACGGTGACCGAGGACGAGATCCGCACCGCCGTCGAGTCCATCATCGACAAGGAGCCCAACCCCGAGGAGATCCACCAGGTCGCCTCGCGGCTGGCGTCCGTCGGCTGGCCCCTGGCGGCGCCCGCCCGCTGACCCCGCGTTCGCACCGAACGTCCCCCCGGATCCTGTTGAGCCGGGGGGATTTTCATGCTCGGGAGTCGCGGCGCAGCGGGTGCGTGTCGGGGACCTGAACGAAGATCAGTGTGACCCCGTCGGGATCGGTGACGTGCAGTTCGTGCAACCCCCACGGTTCCTGCTTGGCCTCGCGCGCGATCTCGACGCCGCGGCCCCTGAGTTCGGCTTCGGTGGCGTAGACGTCGCGCACCTGCAGCCAGAGCGCGCCAGGGAACGGAGAAGTGGCCTCGGCGGCGGCGCCGTGTCCGGCGAGCTCGATCAGTGACTGCCCGGCGTAGAAGACCATCCCCGCTCCGTAGTCGCGTGCGATCGCCAAGCCGATGGCATCGCGGTAGAAGGCCAGTGAGTTCTGATAGTCCGTTGGCCGGAACAGCACTCGACTGGCCAGGATCTCCATGACGTTGGTTCTAACACACACGGTTTGCGCGCCGACGACGTGTAGGTGCGTCGGATCGAAATCGATCCTGAGATGCGCCTACGCGAGCTTCACGTCGAGATAGTGCGCGATGCCAATGCGCTGGAAGGTGCGGCGGCGTTCCGGCGAGAGGCGTGGTAGCGCGGTCGAGGCGTCGATCACCTCGGGTGCGGTGACGCGATGGGTCTGGCCCTGGATCTCGAGCTCCGCCTGCCCGGCGGCCATCACGTTCTGAAGCCAGTCCACCCGGGTCCCGTAGGCGAGTGGGATGAGGAACCCGTCGCGCACCCGCTCTGCACCGACCGGCGTCGAGTAGGGCTTGCGCGACTTCCTGCCGGTGTGCCGGATGGTCGCGTGCCCTCGTCGCTGCCCGGCGCCCACGCCCATCAGCGGGTTGAGCACGTACTTGTTGGCGACGCGGATCGCGTGCAGCAGTGGACGGGGCCAGGTTGCCGGTGCTAGTGCCACGCCGTCGACGCTACGCCGGAGCGGCCAGCCGCGGTCCCGAGCGCGGTCGTCGCGAGTCGTCGTTGAGTGGTGGGTGTTTCGGTCGTTGGAGCCTCCCGAACCGTCCTCACCGACATGACTCGACGATCGGGGCGGGCTATCCGGTGGGCTGGACGCGCTGCCGCTTCATCATGGCGTCTACGGCGGCCGGGGCGAAGCTGTTGATCGCGTGAGCGGTCACGGCCATCCGTGGCGCGATGCGGACCGGGCGGCGGCGGGCCGCGGTCACCATCCAGTCGGCAGCCTCGTCGGCCGACAGCCCCGGCAGCCCGTCGTACGCCCGTGTCGGTGCGATCATGGGGGTCTTGACCAGCGGGTAGAACAGCGTCGTCGAGTGCACGCCGTCGGTGGCCCACTCGGTTTCGATGACGCGGCTCACGGCGGTCAGCGCGGCCTTGGATGCGTTGTAGACCGAGAACAGGGGCGACGATTCGCTGAGCACACCCCACGTCGAGACGTTGATGACGTGACCGTCGCGGCGTTCGCGCATGCCGGGGGCGAAGCCGCGGATCAGTCGCAGCGGGGAGTAGTAGTTGAGCGCCATCGTTCGCTCGACGTCGTGCCAGCGGTCCAGCGATTCGGCCAGCGGTCGCCGGATTGACCGGCCCGCGTTGTTGATCAGGACGTCGACGCCGCCGAATTCCTTCTCGACGTCGTCGACCAAGGCGTCCACCGCGTCGAGGTCGGAAAGGTCGCAGGCCATGGCCGTCGCCTCGCCACCCTCGGCCGCGATGCGCTCGACGACGGCGTCCAGTAGCTCCTGGCGGCGGGCGACGACGATGACGCGGGCGCCCGCTCTGGCCAGTTTCACGGCGCCCGCCTCGCCGATGCCCGACGAGGCGCCGGTGACCACGATCCGCTTGCCGCCGAGTTCGACCTCCTGGCGCGGCTGCAGCAGCTGTGCGGCCAGGGGCGGCCGCATGCCTGCCAGGAAGATCGTGTTGGCCACCTTGTTGGCGACCCCACGCAGTGGGTTGTTGGTCACGGTCGTCGAGCTTAGGTGGCCAGGGTGGGGCGGTGGCTGTGCAGGCGGCCGACGGCGAGCGTCTGCTCCGCGCCGTACTCCTCGAACGTCATGGCAAGGACGAAGCCGAGTCGTCGCGCCAGGCTCAACGACCGCGCGTTCGCGCTCTGCGTGACGACGATGACGGGTTCGTCGGGAAGCGCGATCGCCGCGGCCCGCAGCACCGCCTTGGCCGCCTGGAACGCCAGGCCGCGTCCCCAGGCCGGGCGATCGAGGGTGTACGCCAACTCCAGCTCTTCGCCTTCCGCGCGGATGTGGCCTGGGTGGTGAACCCCGCGCCGGGTCAGGGACACGGTCCCGATGAACGCGTCCGTTCCCTTGTCGGCGATGACGTAGGAACCGGGGGCTCCGGTGGCGGCGGCGATGCCTGCTTCGTCGAGGTCGCGTTCCACCACGTCGCGGGCTTGCGGCCCGCCGAGATGCGCGCGGACGTCGGGGTCGGTGACGTGTTCGATGATCGGGTTGCGGTCCTGCGCGAGTGCCTTGCGCAGGATGACGTCTCCGGCGTCGATGTAGGGCAGGGTCAGGGAGGGGTCTGACGACACCGGTCGAGTGTGCCAGGGTGGGGCGGGGCGGGTCACGTCTCGGTGCGAGGTGCTGGTTCGCGGCATTCGCTGAGCTGGCGTCGCGTGGATCGTGACCGATTCGGACCCCTGCGCTGCCGTGCGCCTGGTCGTGCCGTGCTGTTCGGGCCGAATCCGCGCCACGGGTAACCTCTCGTTCTTGGGACCAGTCAGGTGGACAACGTACGCGGGAGTAAATAGCTTGAGGGGTGTCCGTTACCGGGCGGACGGAGACAGCGGTCGTCGTGCGATGAATCGTTTGGATTACCGTCGGCCGCAACGCCCGTCAGGCCACGGTTGAGGGGGCGCATGTCCAGGAGTCCCGAAGCTGCGAGTCCCGAAGCTGCGCTGCCGCTGGCGCCCCAAAACCCATTGACGTTCGTCGAGCGGCTGAGGGCCGTCAGAGACACCCACACCGGACAGGCAACGCTGCGCGACGCAGGGGGGAACGTCACCCGCGTGACCCTCGGCCCCAAATGGCTCAGTCCACCGATCATCTTGGTGACCTCGGCATCGGGTGCACGCGATGTGTTGGCACGTCACAACGAATCGTGCGATAGGACGGCCGTACATCGGGAGCTTCGACATCTGATGGGGGACAACCTTGCCGACCTTCCCCATCAACCGTGGCTGTCGCGCAAGCGCACGCTGCAACCGATGTTCACCCAGCACTACGTCCGGGGCTTCGCGGCTCACATGTCCCAAGCCGCGGCCATGGTCGCCGACGGGTGGCACGCGGAAGCCGAGGTCGACCTCGACGAGGGATGCCGTCGGCTCACCTTGCGCGCCTTGGGCCGTGCGGCGCTCGGAATGGACCTCGACGAGCGTGCTGACGAGATCGCCGAGCCACTGAAGATCGCCCTGTCCTACGTCACGGATCGTGGGGTTAGGCCCGTGCGGGCCCCGCGGTGGTTGCCTACTCCTGCGCGCAGGCGTGCCCGTGCGGCGCACGCCACGATGCACTCGCTTGCGCGCGACGTCCTGCAGAGCTGCCGCGCCGACCCCGAGCGCGACGCCCCATTGGTGCGGGCGCTCATGGCGGCCACGGATCCGGTCACGGGGCGCGGACTGTCTGATGAGGACATATGCAACGACCTGGTCGCGTTCATCGTCGCGGGCCACGACACGACGGCCACGACGTTGGCCTTCGCGTTGTGGGCATTGGGACACCACATCGACTTTCAGGACAGGGTCGCCGAGGAGGCTTTGGCTCTGGGCGCACACGAGCTGACCGCCAAGGACATTCCACGGCTCGGATTCACCGCGCAGGTGGTGCAGGAGGCCATGCGGCTCTGCCCGCCAGTCCCCGTAGCCGGACGAACCGCCATGCAGGACATCGATGTCGACGGTTACCGCATCGAGGCTGGAAGCATGGTGCTGGTGGGGCTCTACGGCCTGCACAGCGATCCGAAGATCTGGCCGGATCCATTGGTGTTCGACCCGGGGCGCTTCACCGCGGACGGCGCCACCCGTCGCGACCGGTGGGCGTTTCTTCCCTTCGGCGGCGGCCCGCGATCGTGCATTGGTGATCAATTCGCCATGCTGGAGGCCACACTGGCGATAGCGACCATCGTTCGCACGATCGAACTGAGGTCACAGGACGACGACTTCCCGGTCGCGGCACCCTTCACCACCGTCGCTGCCGCGCCCGTTCTCTCCAAGGTCAGGGCGCGCAGCGGTGGCACCAGTTGACCGAGGGGTCATCGGGATTGGGCGACTTGGCGGGTCGAGCGAGCCGCACCGGGCGCCAACATCAATATTTCGAGCCAGAGGCGGGTAACGTTCATTCCCGTGAGCGAAGTGATGGATTGGGACGCGGCCTATCGCAACGACGTCTTCGCGGGACCACCACCGTGGAACATCGGCGAGGCACAGCCTGAGATCGCCGCCGTGATCGAGTCCGGCGAGGTGCGCGGGCCCGTTCTCGACGTCGGGTGTGGCATCGGCGACGTGACGTTCCTCCTGGCCGAACGGGGGTATGACGCAGTCGGTATCGACATATCCAGCGTTGCGATCGCCGCCGCAACTGCGGGTGCGCAGCAGCGCGGCCTCAGTCAGGCACGATTCATTCAGGGCGACGTTCGCGAACTACGATTCGACGAAGAGTTTCACACGGTCATCGACTGCACCTTGTTCCACTCGCTGCCGGTGGAGGCCCGCGAGAGCTACCTCCGTGGGGTGCGTGAGGCATCCGCTCCCGGTGCCGTGCTGTACATGCTGGTCTTCACCGTCGACGCGCTCCCAGCCGATTCGCCCTTCCCGGTGCCGAACCTCGTGACCGAACGCGAAGTTCGTGATTCAGTCGAGAAGTATTGGCAGATCGACGAGCTCCGGCCCGCGTTCGTCTCCGTCCAGCTTCCCGACGTACCGAACTTGCCCGAGCATGACTTCGAAGTCGATGAGCTTGGTCGCGTCAAGCTGCCTGCTCTCTTGCTGACAGGTCGAAAGGCCTAGCCGGGCAAGCCATTGGGTGGGAGCCGGAGCCCGGTCAGGCTGACGTGCTGTTCCATACCGGGGGTTCCGGTAGCGGTAGGAACGGATGAACCAGCAATTCCTGCATCCCGACGCCGTCCACCGGCCGCGACAGCAAGAATCCCTGAGCGCGCCAGCAGCCGACATTCATCAGTGTCGAGGCAGCGAGGACCGTCTCCACCCCCTCGGCCACCACCTCCAATCCGAATGCCTCCGCAAGGGACACGATGGTGCGCACGATCGCGAGATCCCCTTCGTCGTTGCCGAGGTTGCGGACGAAGCTCTGGTCGATCTTGACTATGTCGACGGGCAGGGACTTCAACCGCGTCAGCGAGCTGTGACCGGTGCCGAAGTCGTCGATCGCCACCTTGACCCCAATGTCCTTGAGGCCCTGGATCGTACTGCGGGCGGTATCGATGTCCTTGACCACGAGGCTCTCGGTGATCTCCAAGCACAGCGAAGCGGCATCGATGCCGAATTCGGCGATGATGGCGGCGACGCCATCGACGAATCCGAGTCCCACCAGTTGAGCTGGAGATACGTTGACCCGTAGGACGAGGTCCCGCGCCAAGCCCTGCGATCGCCACCGACGCAAGTCTTCACACGACGACCTCAAGACGAGACGCCCCAAATCGTTTGCGAGACCGCAGGATTCGGCCAACGGAATGAACGCGCCCGGCAGCAGCATTCCGCGGGTTGGATGGTTCCACCGGCAGAGGGCCTCGACGGCGATGATTTCGCCGCTGCGCAGATCCACCTCGGGCAGGTAGTAGACGACCACGGCGCCACGCTCGATGCCACCGCTGAGGTTGAGTTCGATGTCGTTGCGCAAGTCGGCGTTGAGGGCCAGATCCGGCGTGAAAACGGCGACGTTGTCGCCGCCAGCGCTCTTGGCCGACCGCATCGCCATGTCCACGAGGCGCATCAGGTCCGAGACCGTGTCCTGCCCGGGGACGCCGACCGCCACGCCGATGCTGGACGTGCGCGAGAGGGAGTGATTGGCGTCCGCGAAGCGTTCGCGGAGCGATGACTGCAAACGAGTGGCGAGCGCACGCGCCTCGTCGAGGGAGGCCGGGCCTTCGGGGACCACCGCGAACTCATCTCCGCCGAGGCGGGCCACCACTGCGCCCCATCCAACGCACTCGCGGAGGCGGTCCGCGAACACCGCCAAGTAACGGTCACCCGCTGCGTGACCGAGGAAGTCGTTGACGGTCTTCAGCCGGTCGAGGTCGATGAACAGCACCGCAACCGGTCCGGCGCAGCCGGCCGCGAGCCGGCCTTCGAGGTGCTGCATCAGGGACCGGCGGTTGCGCAAACTGGTCAGGTCGTCGTGCTCGACCAGGTAGCGAAGACGATCTTCGGCAGCGATGCGACCCTGCAGCTGCGCGAACAGTGTGGCGATCGTCTTGAGTGCGTCGATCTCAGCGGGCATCCACTCTCGGTCGCCGTACTTGATGAAACCCAACGTGCCGGTCGTCACCTCGTCGGCCATGAGCGGGACGCAGGCCAATGAGATTTGAGGTATGGCCGTGCCTTGCTCGATACGTCGCTGATAGTCGTCGGTCGCAGGCTCGGGCCTGATGACGACGGGTTCCTTGAGGTGCTCGGCCATCGCGAATACCGCGTCGGCCTCGTCGAACTTCACCACTCCAATCGGGTCGGGATCGGGGATCACGTCACGTATCGGCCACTGTGCAATCAAGTTGGTGGTGCGCATCTCGTGGTCGTTGTGCCGTAGGAAGGCGACGTCGAGGCCCAGGAAGTCGGCCAGGTCGGCCAAGACGGCGTCACTCACGGAGGCGGCACTGTCGGCGTCGGCGTCCATTAACTGACGAGCGATGCCGGTGACGACGCCGTTTAGGGAGCGAGGCATGGTCAAGGCTAAGTCATCGGCCTCTCGCGGCGTGAAACTTGATCCGATCCGGATTGCGACGACTCGTCGAAGATGGGGGATCTGCCACGGTGAATCGCAACACCAGGACGAGTTCGTCGCTGGCCTCGGCTGCGATCAGAGCTCGGAAGTCGGACCTGAGAAGGGCCAGCTCGTCGGCGAATTCCGGGGAGAGAGCCTCCATGTCGTCCGAATTGCGGGCATAGAGGAACACCGGCGACATCGGCTGCACGGCCAAACCGTGCCGCTCGGCGCTGATCCACACGGCTTCCGCTGCGGACCCCCCGCGGGCGAAATCGGCGAGCCGAGAGCCAGTTACGGTGATCACACCGATGGCGGAGGCGCTCGTCACCCGGTCCCTAGTGAAGTCACCTAGCGCCGTTCCGGCCTTCCATCGGGCGAGGTGAGCCATCACGTCGGCGCGCCTCAAGATGGCCAAGACCGCCTCATCGCTGGCGTCCAACTCCAGGCTGGCGACTTCGATGCCGGTGTCCGGCTCGGGATCGCCGGGCCAACGCAATTCGTCGATCATGTCGGCGTGCAGCTCGGCGGTGAGATAGCGAATCCGATCGGCCGCACCCAGCAGCTGCGCCGCCGCATCGAGTCGCGACCGATCGGTCAAGACGTGCAATCGTGCGCCTTCCCGACCGGCGACGGATTGCAGCGCGTCAACGGTGTCGGGCCGCATCTCCAGCGGCTTCCCCAAGCGTCGGTTGGTCGCCCGGAGCAGCATTGCGTCATACAGGGTTCCGAGTTCGGTGTCGGTGCCATCGACCAACCCGACGGTGACGCTGAGGGACGCATCACCCCCGCCGTCGTCGGCCACGGTCACCGGCCCCAGTCGTTGATGCGCGGCGGCAGCGACCCGGGCGTTGAAGACGGCTGCACCCAAGGCGACGGCGCTTCCGCGAAAACCGACGTCCAGGGTGGAGGTGTGGTCGGATGCCAGGCTGATGGTCAGGCCGTCTTCGTTGGTCTCGATGGTCCAGGGTTGCCCGTTGCCTCCCGACGGTGCCCGGCTGGCTGCTGCGGCAACGATGCCGGGGACATCGGTGGGGGGATGGGCCGTTTGCGGCGCGGAGTACTTCGCGCGGGGTTGGGTGGCCATCTCGGGTTCGCGGAGCTGATCGAGCGCCCAGCCGACGTCGATGCGGGTACGTCCCGAAGCCAACTCCTCTCCAAGGCCGATCCGGCGGATCGCCTCGGCTAGCGCGGTCGCCCCGAGATTGACGTCGGCGGCCAGTTGCGGCCAGGTCGACAGCGACCGGTCCACTTCGATGAGTGATGCGGCCGTCCTTGGAGAGAGCCGTTCAGCGTCGAGGTGGCGCAGTATGTGGGGAATCTTCTCCCGGCTGCTCATCCCCGGAAACAGCGCTGCGTCGATCTCGCCAAGCAGGCCGTGCAAAATGGGCCGCGTCGGCTCGAGATCGAACCGCTCGACGTCGATCAATCCGCGGTCACTGGTGGACATCAGGACGGGGATCCCGCGTGAGCGGGCCATCTCGCGCAGCACGGCCTTCATGTCCAGTGCGTCGCACTCTTCGACGACGATGTCGAGCCCGTCGACGAACGCCTCGGCGTTGTCGACGGTCAGGCCGTCGTCCTGCACGTAGACCGTCAGGTAGGGGTCGATTTCGGCGATCCGTCGAGCAGCCACCTTGGCCTTGTTGACCCCCAGGTCGAACAACGTTGCCGGGACCCGGTTCAGGTTGGACAACTCGAGCGCATCGAAGTCGCCGAGCCGCAGCTCTCCGCACAACCCCTGGACCGCCAACGTGTGGGCGATGACGTGGCCCACGCTCAGCCCGGCTACGCCCACCTTCAGTTCGCCCAGCCGGTCCTGTTCGGCAGCGGTGATCATGTTCCGGTTGCGGTCGAGGCGCAGCATTCGGAATCCCCGTGGACCCAGGACCGCCACCAAGCTGCGTCGCCACGGGTAGTAGGCCCACCGCATTGGCTCGTTCAGTATCTCGCCGTCGGGCCGGGGCCGCAGCTCGCCGAGCTGCTGGCGAGACTGCGCCATCCGGTCGAACTCCAAGATGCGCTCGTCGGCACGCAACGTCTCCAGAAGGGCGAGGTCGCCTGGGTCGCGGGGGTCCAATATCACCGCCGAATGGGCGGCGGCATGGATGCCCGTCTCCGCTGAGGCGCTCACTTGTTCTCCATGTCGTGGTCGTCGACGTCGGGCCGAACGCCGTCCGGCGGGGGCTGCTGCGTGGGGCTCCGTCGCTGAATGCGAACCGGTATCGGACCGCCGGCCACCATCGTGAATGGCACGGCCAACGGAAAGTCCGCCTCAAGGGAGTGGATCTCGGCGCGCCTCACTAGCGTGGCAAGTCCAAGAGTGGCCTCCAGCATGGCGAAGTGATCGCCGATGCACGACCGAGGGCCGCCCCCGAAGGGGATGTACTGCCAACGATTTCGCTCGCGGCTCTGTTCGGGGCCGAAGCGGTCGGGGTCGAATGCGAGTGGATCGTGCCACAGCGTGGGGTCCCGCTGCACGGCGAGACGGCCGAAGATCACCATTGTTCCCGCGGGCACCCGGTAACCGTTCACGACCACGTCGCGGGTGGCCATCCGGGTACCCGTCGGGCCGGGCGGGCAAAGCCGCAGCGACTCCTTGAGCACCTGGACGGTGTAGCTCAACTCGGCCACGTCGTCGGGTTCCAGGGGGCGATCTGGCAGTGCGGCGGCTTCCTGGGCGACACGTGCCTGGATGTCGGGATGGCGTCCGAGGGCCCACAACGCATAGGTCAAAGTGGTTGCGGTGGTGTCGTGTCCCGCGAAGAGGAAGACGATCAACTCGTCCGCGATCTCCTGGTCGGTGAGCGCATTCCCGGTCTCCGGGTCAGTCGCCGCCAGCAGTGCCTGAACCAGGGGGGCATCGGTGTCGGGGTCGGTGCGGCACCGACGCAGGATGTCGTAAGCCAGTTCGTGAAGGGTCGCACTGGCCCGTTGCGCGCGACGGCCCGCTCGAGTCGGGAGCCAGCGCGGGGCGCGGACGGGACGCAACGACCGGTCAGCGACGTAGGTCAGCGATTCTCGCAGCGGGTCGGCGATGACCTCGGCATGATCGCTGAGGTCCAATCCGAGGACGGAGCGCCCCAGGGCATTGAGCGTCAACTGCCTGCACTCGTCGTCGAGATTCACGGTGGCGCCATCGACCCATCCCGCGGCGACCCGCTCGGCTGCCTGCGCCATGTGTCCACCGAACGCGCGGACGTGTTGGCGTGTGAAGACGGGCTGCAACGTCCGCCGACGTGGCTGCCACTCGGCGTAGGGGAGATCGAACAGATTGGACCCCAGCACGCGCCGCAACTCCGACAACACCAGTGACGTCTTGTCGATGGAGTCGTCCTTGACGGCCAATACGTCGCGGATCCCCTCGGGCGAGGTGACGACGACGATCTGGGGAAGGAGCCACGACGGGCCTAGCCGAAAGCGGGAGATCGCACCGCCGGCGTCCCGCAACTCGTCCATGCCCGTGTGAAAGGACCGCAACGCCTTGGCCCGTCGCAGGTAGGGGAGCGGGTTCTTCGGAGGGAGGGGCAGAGACGCGATGTCGAGTTCAGGGGAGGCGGTCACCGCGTCGCCGCTTCGATTGCGGCCCGAAAGTCCGCGGCGATCGCCGATGTTCGTCCGGAGACGACTGTGCCTCCCGAAGTCTCGGCTTCAGTCGCCCTCGATCGGAACGCAGTCCCGGTTTGCTCCACCAGCTTCACTCCTGCCGCAACGGCCCCCGAGTAAGTGCGTATTCCCCGCACTAGATGACCCTAATGGTAGGGACGCTCGCTCGGCGGTCGTGCGGCCCCGGCCACTTTGCCCACCAGCGTCGATTGCGCAGCTAGTTAACTCGTTGTCCGGCCCGAGCGCCCGATGAGTTGTCCGCGGCGCGGCGGTCGGTACCGGTATGACGATCTCAGGAGAACTGGACGCCCGTTTCAGCGAGGCCACCGAGCCAACGGCGTGGGCCGACGCCGACGCCGCGTTGACGTCCTCGGAGCTGTACTGGCTGACGACCGTACGCGGGGATGGTCGACCACACACCGTCCCGCTGGTGGGGCTGTGGGTGGACGGGGCGTTCGTGTTCTGCACCGGCCCCGACGAGCAGAAGTGCCGCAACCTCGACCACGGCGCGGCGGTCACCGTCGTCACGGGGACCAACACGTGGCACGCGGGACTCGACGTGGTCGTGGAGGGTGTCGCCGAGCGCGTCACCGGCAGGGCGGCCCTGCAGGCGCTGGCCGACGTCTATCGCGCCAAGTACGACGGCGAGTGGGACTACGCCGTCGACGACGAGGCCTTCGACCACGGAAGCGGCAGCGCATACGTGTATCGGGTGGCGCCGTCGAAGGTGTTGGCCTTCGCCAAGTCTCCGCACGGGCAGACCAGGTTCACGCCCTAGTACGAACCGTCAGTAGTACGTCCGTCGGCCGCCGACGGCCCGTCCCGTGGAGCCGAGCAGCGTGAGCACGAGGCCGATGACGACGAGGATGGCTCCGATGGTCCATAGAATCGAGACCTTGAGCAGGAAGCCGGCAATGAGAAGGATGATGCCGAGAATGATCATGGGACTGCCTTTCTATCCGGCCGAGCGATTGCCCGAGCGCTGTCTACAGCCAACACCCCTAAGGGGGGTGGCAGTACACCCCTAGGTAGGTAATTTCAGGTGCGCTGCAAGCCGTGGGCTATCCATCCAAGACGCTTCTGCCGCAAGATCGAGGTTGGCAGCGCACCCCGGCCGCGGGTGGGCCGGGAACCTTGAGCGCCTCAGCTCTCAGTCGTAGACGATTACCGCGCGACCGATGACGTCGCCGCGGCCGATGGCGTCGAGCGTCTCGTTGACCTCGTCGAAGCGGACTCTCGTCACGGTGTGTTTGATGAGATCCGCTTTGGCCAGTGCCATCACCTCGGTCAAATCGTTGTAGTTGCCCCAGAACGAGCCAAAGTAGGTGTATTCCCTTGCGACGAGCGGGAACAGGGGAATGTCGATTCGATTGCCCATCAGGCCGACCGATGCGACCGCGCCCTCGATGGCCAGCAGCGCGAACGCGAGCCGAAGTGATTTCTCAGACCCCGCGCAGTCCAGGACCGCATCGAGTTCGCCTCGGCCGGTGAGCTCTTCGAGCTCGCCGCGGACCGCATCCGGGGTCTTGTCGCGGACGTTGATCGTGTAGTCCGCCCCGTTGTCGGTCGCTACCTTGAGCTTCTCGTCGCTGCGGCCGAGCGCCACGACTGCGGCACCACCCCCGAGCAGCTTCGCGTATTGCGTAGCGTAGCTGCCGAGTCCACCGACCCCGGAGACGGCAACAGTGCGACCGGCACCGAGATGCCCCGCCGCGCGGAGTTTCTTGAGCCCCCGGTAGGGGGTGAGGCCGGCGTCGGTCAGTGGGGCGAGGTTTTCCGGGGACAGGTCCCCGCCCGCGGGCATCTTGATGAGGTGGCGGTAGTGCACGGGCAGGTATTCCTGATATCCGCCGTGCGGGCCGAAGCCTGCCCAGGTCCCGTGCGCGCACAGCTGTTCGTTGCCCTCGTGGCACTGCCTGCACGCGCCTTCGCCCCAACTGCCGAACACGACGATCTGGTCGCCCTCCCTCAAGCCGGACGACGCGGGAACCTCGGCGCCGACGCCGTCGACCCAGCCCGCGATCTCGTGTCCTGGGGTGATCGGATAGTCCATCGCCAGACCGGTGTCGAAGTAGCCGTCGATGAGCTGAAAGTCGGTGCGGCACATGCCAGCACCGCCGACCTTGACGAGTACTTCCTCCGGGCCGATGTCGGGGACGTCGACCTCCTCCAAGCGCAGCGGCTGCTGGTAGCCGTACATGCGCGCGGCCCGCATCCTCATGATGATGCCCTTCTTCCGCGTCATATGGCGACCCGGTCCCGTTACGCCACGCGCCGCATCGATCCCGAGCGCTCGTCTCGATGTCATTCCTGTGAGTCGACTGTGTGGACGATCTTGAATGTAGCGTCGCCACGCCTGCGGGGCAATGCCGGTGGCATCCTTGCTCGCGGTTACGACACCAGCTTGAGCGCGGCCGCTTCGATCTGCTCTTCCGAGAGAAGCACCTTCAGGGCCGCATCGCCGAGTGGGATGAAGCTGTCCTCGCTGGCCACCCGGGCCAGGGCGCCGGTGTAGCCGTGGTCGATCAAGGTGGCCATGACGCCCTCGGAGACGCCGCCGGAGGTCCTGGTCTCGTCGACGACGAGGGTGCGCCCGGTGGCGTTGGCCTCGCGTAACACGTCCGCGACGGGAAGCGGTGCCAACCAACGCATGTCAACGACGCGAGCCGTGATGTTCGCCAGCTCGAGGCGTCGCGCTACCCGCAGGCTCATCAGCACGCCGTTGCCGAACGTGACGATGGTCAGGTCGGTGCCGTCGCCGTACGTCCTGGCGCGACCGATCGGCACCGATGCCGCGGGGTAGGGGGTCAACCACTGCTCGTCACCGTCCTCGTGAAGATCCCGGACGTGGTACAGCGCAATGGGTTCCAGGAAGATGCACAGAGCACCCGCGGTGTCAGCCGCCGCGGCGCACGTCCGCATCATCGCGGCGGCGTCGTCGGGGCGCGACGGGGAGGCGATGACGATCCCGGGAATGTCGCGCAATGCACCAATGGCGTTGTCGTTGTGGAAGTGTCCGCCGAACCCCTTCTGATAGCCGTAGCCTGCGACGCGGACGACCATCGGGTTGCGGTACTGCCGGTCGGAGAAGAACTGCAGGGTCGCGCCCTCGCCGCGGATCTGGTCTGCCGCGTTGTGCAGGTAGGCGAGGTATTGGATCTCGGGGATGGGCAGCAGCCCCGCCAGCCCGGCGCCGAGCGCCAGTCCGAGGATCGCCTGCTCGTCGAGAAGGGTGTCGAAAACCCTTGCCGGGCTGGTCTTCTGCATCAGGCCCCTGGTGACGCCGTAGACGCCGCCCTTGCGCGCCACGTCCTCGCCGAAGACGAGGGCACCGGGGTGCCCGGCGAGCACGTCGCCGAGTGCGCGGTTGATGGACTGCGCGAGCGTCAGCGGTTCCCCACCCTCGCCGGCAGCCGAGCCGGGACCGGTGGCGGCGTCGGCGAGCGCGTCGCGCAGAGGCTTCATCACTGCAGCGGCAGTGTCCAATTGGGGGAGTTCGGCGACCTTCTCGGCGATGGCGATCACCTCGGCCCGTTTGGCCTCGTAGCGGTCCAGCACCTGCCCGGGAGTGAGGATGCCGAGGTCGATCAACGTTCTGGCCGTGCCCAGCACGGGGTCGCGCGCATAGTCGGCCGCGATCTCGCCGGGGGTGCGGTAGGCGGCCTCGACGTCGGAGCCGGCGTGGCCCATGAGTCGCACGGTCCGCAGATGCAGGAACGCCGGACGGCGATTCTTGCGCACCCAGTCGACGGCGGCGGCCGCGACGGCGTGGGTGTCGATCACGTCGGCGCCGTCTGCGGTGAAGTACGGCAAACCGGGCCTCGTCTCGAAGTTCGCGGCGATCCAACCGGTCGGCGTCCTGGTGCTGATGCCGATGCCGTTGTCCTCGCACACGAACAGCAGCGGCAACGGAAGCCCTTGGTAGGCAGCGTGCGTCGCGGTGTTGATCGCGCCGATCGCCGTGGAGTGGTTCGCCGACGCGTCGCCGAAGCTGCACACGGTGATGGCATCGGTCGGCCATGGGGTGCCGACGCCGAGTTTGGCCGCGCGGCCGATCGAGAACGCCACCCCGACCGAGCGGGGCAGGTGCGACGCGATCGTGGAGGTTTGTGGGATGACGTTGAGGTCCTGACGGCCGAACACCTTGTGCCGACCGCCGCTGATCGGGTCCTCGGTGGCTGCGCAGACGCCGAGCAGCACGTCGCGCAGCGGGTCCGTGCCGTCCACCTGGCGGGCACGGTGAACGAAGAAGCCGCCCGAACGGTAATGCAGCAGTGCGGGATCGGTGGGCCGAAGCGCGGCGGCGACGGCCGCGTTGCCCTCGTGGCCTGAGGAGCCGATCGTGTAGAAGCCCTTGCCGCGTGACCGAAGCCATCGCGCTGCCAGGTCGAGGTGCCTGCTCCCGAGTTGGGAGTCGAAGAGGTCGAGGAGGTCCTGCCCGGTCAGCGCCGAATCAGGCCCGATCCGATCCCCGCCCGTCCCGCCCGCGGGCAGTGCGGCGATCGTCGCGGTGAAGTGCTCGTCGATCTTCTCGGCCATGGGACGCCCTAGAAGTAGCGGGGGAACTGTGACCAGTCGGGGTCGCGCTTCTCAAGGAATGCGTCGCGTCCCTCGACGGCTTCGTCGGTCATGTACGCCAACCGGGTGGCTTCGCCTGCGAACACCTGCTGTCCGACGAGTCCGTCGTCGAGTAGGTTGAACGCGAACTTCAGCATCCGGATGGCTTGCGGCGACTTGCCGTTGATCTCGTGGGCCCACTGCAGCGCAACGGTTTCCAGCTCGGCGTGGTCGACGACTTCGTTGACCGCACCCATCGCGTGCATCTGCTCGGCGGTGTACGGGCGGCCGAGGAAGAAGATCTCGCGGGCGAACTTCTGCCCGGCCTGGCGAGCCAGGTAGGCGCTGCCGTACCCGCCGTCGAAGCTGCCGACGTCGGCGTCGGTCTGCTTGAAGCGGGCGTGCTCGCGGCTGGCCAGGGTCAGGTCGCAGACCACGTGCAGCGAGTGCCCGCCACCGGCGGCCCATCCGTTGACCAGGCAGATCACCGGCTTCGGCATGAAGCGGATCAGCCGCTGTACCTCCAGGATGTGCAACCGGCCCGCCTGCGCGGGGTCGACGGTGTCGGCCGTCTCGCCCGCCGCGTACTGGTAGCCGGTGCGACCGCGGATGCGTTGGTCGCCGCCGGAGCAGAACGCCCAGCCGCCGTCCTTCTCCGAGGGGCCGTTGCCCGTCAGCAGGATCACGCCGACGTCGTTGGACATGCGGGCGTGATCGAGCACGCGGTAGAGCTCGTCGACGGTGTGCGGGCGGAACGCGTTGCGCACTTCGGGCCGGTCGAACGCGATGCGGACCGTCGGCTTCGGGACGCCGTCCACGACATGCCGGTGATAGGTGATGTCGGTCAGGTCGAAACCCGAGATGGACTGCCACAGCGTCGGGTCGAAGGGGTTGTCGCTCATGCGTCCACCGGATCGAAGCGGAACACGGCACACCGTCCCGCGAGCGCCTCGAACTCCTCGGGTGCGCCCTCGGTGACCAGGCCCGAACGCTTCATGAAGCTGACCCCCGTCGGCACCAGGACGGGGAATTGGCGCAGCAACGGTCGGGCCTCCTCGGCGGGCAACTCGACCACCTTGACCGTCTCGTCCTTACGCCCCTGCGTCAGGGTCGCCTGTCCTGCGGCCCGCAGGTTCTTCACCCAGTCGGCCTTCGGAAATCCACCGACGACGTAGCGCTTGCCATCGACGACCATCGGCGTGATGGGCGTCGATCGGGGTTGGCCGGTCTTTCGGCCGGGGACGGTAAGCACGACCGGTCCCTCCTTGCCGGAGATCGGCAGGCCCACCTTCATCATCGCCATGAAGACCTTGTTCATCGGCTTGAGCCACCACGGCGGCTTGATGTCGTCGTCACCGGGCGTCGGGTTCGGCATGACAACGAGCGTAGACGCCGGGACCGCGCCGCAGCGGGGGGTCGGGAACCCTGGGGTAAACGCCCACTGGTAGCCGGCCGGGGCCGACCACACGATGGACACGACGAAGGGATTCACGTGTCGAGGGTTGCAGTGGTCACGGGTGGCTCACGGGGCATCGGGCGCGCGGTCGCCACCCGCTTGGGTGCCGACGGGCACGCCGTCGCCGTCGTGTACTCGGGTGGCAGGGACGCCGCGGAGGAAACGGCGCGGGCCGTCGACGCGGCGGGTGGCCGCGCCATCGTCGTTCGTGCCGACGTGGCCGACGAGGCGGCGGTTGCCGCCGTGTTCGACGAGACCACCGAGCGGTTCGGCGGCGTCGACGTCGTCGTGCACGCGGCAGGACGGATGGCGCTGGCCCCGATCGCCGAACTGGATCTCGCGGTGTTGGACGATCTACACCGCACCAACATTCGGGGAACGTTCGTCGTGGCTCAGCAGGCCGCGCGACGTCTGAGAGCCGGAGGGGCGCTCGTCAACTTCTCCACTTCCGTTGTCGGCCTGGCGTTTCCGGGCTACGGTGCTTACGCCGCGAGCAAGGGCGCCGTCGAAGCGCTGACGTTGATACTGGCCAGGGAGCTCCGCGGCCGCGACGTGACCGTCAACGCCGTCGCGCCAGGGCCGACCGCGACGGACCTCTTCCTCGATGGGAAGGATGCCGACACCGTCGACCGGTTGGCCAAGCAGCCGCCCTTGGAGCGGCTCGGCACTCCGGCTGACATCGCCGAGGTGACGGCGTTCCTCGTCAGCGATGCGGGCCACTGGATCAACGGTCAAGTCGTGCGCGCCAACGGTGGAATCGTCTGACGCGTCGGGTAATTCAGTTCACTCTAGGTCGGAGGAAACAGCATGCCATTCGCCAACTTCAAGGTCCCGGCGGGAACTCTCACCACCGAGCAGAAGGAGACGATCGTCCACGCCGCCACTGCGATCTACGTCGAACTGTACGGCGAACGCGCCAGGGCCAACACGATGATCCTCGTCGACGAGGTCGTCGACGGCGGATGGGGTATCGGGGACCAGGTCTTGACCGCCGCGATGCTCAACGGGGGGTCATAACCCCTGATTGGTCCAATCGGCCGAAGGGGCGAGCGACTGGTTGCCGACGACGGCCAGCAACTCGAACTGCTCAACGGCGTTGGTGTCCGCGGCGGGGGTGAACCAGAGCAGGCGCTGTCGGCCGTCCTCGCTGAGCAGGTTGAGGCAGTTCACCTCGATGACCCCCACCTCGGGATGCACGATGCGCTTGCGGTCGCTGCGGCGGACGGCCACGTCGTGCCGGTCCCACAACTCAGTGAATTCCGCACTGCGCCGCCGCAAGACGTCGAGCAGTTCGGTGGACTCACGGTCGCGTTCGTCCCGACGGGCCAATGCGGCGCGCAGGTCGGCTACGAAGCGTCGGGAATGTGCGTCGTGATCGGCGGCGGGGTACAGATCGCGGGCACGGGGGTCGAGGAACCATCGGTAGAGGAAGCTGGCCTGGATGCCCGGTGCGGCCACGGCCGAACCGAGGAGCACTTCGGCCATTCGGTTCTGGGCCAGGGTGACGTGCAGATCGCTGATGACGCGCGCCGGGGTGCCGTCGAGGCGAAGGAGCAGATCGAGCATTCCGGGGTGCACGTGGTCAGCCGAGCTGCCTGCCAGCGGCACGGCTCGGCCAGCCAGATGGTAGAGGTGGTCGCGTTCGTCGCGGGTGAGGCGCAGCGCCCGGGCCAGCGCGGCCAGCATCTGCTCGGACGGTTGGGCTGTGCCACGTTCGATCTCGGTGTAGTAGTCCGTCGATGCGCCCGCGAGCTGGGCGACCTCTTCGCGTCGCAGGCCCGGCACCCGCCGCCGGTTGCCGGGCGGCAATCCGATGTCTGCGGGCCGGATGCGGTCGCGGCGCGACTTCACGAAATCGCCGAGCTCACCGAGGTTCATCCGATGATTCTGCCGCCACCGGGGTTGGGCAGCCAGGGGGCAACGGCCCTACGGTGGCCGAACTCAGAGCACGACGCCGAAGGCGGCCAGCGCCTCGACCAACCCCTCGGGCCGCTCGTCGGTGGGCAACGGATCGACCAGCGCGAACCGGCAGCCGACGTCGCGGGCGGCGCCGTCGGCCTCCTCGCTGTCGCCGACCATCAATGCGTCCTCCGGGTTCGCCCCGAGCCGCGACAGCGCCGTCCGGAAGATCTCGGGCTGTGGCTTGACGGCGCCGACCTCGAAGGACAGCACGAACTCGTCGACGTCGGCGGAAGCGCCGATCGCCTCGAAGGCCGGGCGGACGTCGAAGGCGATGTTGGAGACCACGGCGGTCTTGACGCCGCGGGCGTGCAGTCGGGCCAGCACCTCGGCGGTGTCGGGGTACGGGGTCCAACTGGCCGGGTTGACGACGCGGTCGTAGAGCATCTCGGCGTGGTGATCGGCCAGGCCGGACTCGCGTAGGACGTGAAGGTACGCCTCACGGTGCAAATGCGGCGCCAGGTCGCGGCTCACCCAGGCGCGGTAGGTCTGCTCGTCCATGTCGACGGACCGTCCGGTGGGCGCGGTCAGCCGACGCATCAGTTCGGCCTGCACGTGCCCGTCGACCTGACGCTCGTCGACCTCCATCCCGCTGAACCAGCTGTCGTCCTCCTCCAAGCGGAACAGCGTGCCGGAGAAGTCGAACAGCACGGCGCGAGTCGTGGTCATGCCACCATCCTCCCGATCGCGGACCGGATCGGCGATGGCGGGTCGCGATGCGGTGGAACCGGCCGGTTCGAGCGCGCCCGACGAGAGAGCACAGCAAAGTCGGACTCGATGCGCGACACTGCTATCGTGCGGTCCGATCCGCCGCCCGTAGGAGGCGTCGCGAACCGCTACGGTTGTCTGGGGTCTCATCGGAGGCCGGGGAGAGGTGAACGCATGGGCAATCCATACGAGCAGTGGCCGCCACAGGGTGGGCCGCCCGGGCAAAGTCCCAACCAGCCCTACGGTCAGCCACCCGGACCCCCCTACTGGGGACAGCAGTACGGCGGCCCACCGCCAGCGCGGCGTCAGCTGAACCTCGGTGGGCTGGACCGCTCGCGGATCGCGGCCGTGGTGGTCGCGATCTCGGGGCTGATCGTTCTGGTCGGCTCGTTCTTCACGCTCTACGGCGTCACGGTGACTCCGTCGGCCCTCGACGTGCCCGACAACGACGCCCCGTCCGGTCAAGTGGACGTGGGCATCGGTTTCTACGACGTGTTTCCCATTCCGCCGCCCATCGTCGCCCAGGCCATTCCGCTTCTCATGGTCCTGGCGACGTTGACGGCGGTCCCCGCGATCCTCGGGTCGGGACGGCGGATCTCGGGCGCCTCGGCCGTGTTTGCCGGGGCGGCGTCGTTGCTGGCCTTCGTATTGGCCGTTGCCAATCCGCTGCCGTCGATCGGACTGACGGGCCAACTCAGCGCTGCGCTGGAGGACGAAGTGGGCGGCCAGTCCGTCGACCAGCTCGTCGACTCGGTGGTGTCGATCGGACCTGGCGCCGGCCTCATCGTGGCGCTGGTGTTCTCGATCATCGGGTGGATTGCCGCGGCGCTCATGGCCTTTCAGCGCACCGCGCCCGCACCCGTTCAGCAGCCACCGCCTGTCCCGCCCAGGTGGTGATCCCCGATGCATGACCAGCAACCCCATTACGGCCCTCCGCCGTACGGTCCGCCACCCGGGTATGGCCCGACTCGTCGGTCGCGCTCCATCTCCGGACGGCCGATCGCGGTCGTGTTCGGCATCGTCGCGCTGGCGGGTGTGCTGTGCACCCTGTTGCCGCTGTGGACGATCACCCTCAATCCCGACGACTACCGCGGGTACGGCGTGAGCGACGTCGATGACGAGTTCGCAGGCTCCGTCATCACGCTCAACGTCGGCTTCTACGACTGGCTCACGTCGTCGGCGCTCGTTCTCGCGTTGATCCCGATGGCGCTCGCCGTCGCGGTGGGCGTCGCGGTCATCCAGATCGTCCGCGCCGTTCCCGACCGGAACCTGTGGGGCGCCTCGGCGGCCTTCGCGTCGTGCACCCTGGTGCTCGTCGCGTCGGTAGCCGTCAGCCCGTCCTCGACGCTCGAGGTCACCGGCCAGCTGTCGCGGGAGCTGAACCCACGCGATCTGACCGTGAATCAGGCATCGTCCCTGAACGCCGAGTACGGACCGGGTCTGATCATCGCGGTGGTGGCACTGGTGGTGGTCGGTGGCTTGGCGGCGTGGCAGTACGTTGCGACCCCATCAACGGAAGAAGCTGCCTCACAGTAGATTCCGGGCCTTCTCCGCCTTGGTGACCAGGACGTCGCGCTCGCGCTCGTTGGTCGCCATGCCCACGGCCCTGTCGAACTCCTCGGCTGCCTCTCCGTGGCGGCCGAGCCGGGAGAGCAGCTCGCCGCGCACGCTAGGCAGCAGGTACGACTCGGTGAGGCCGACGATCCGGTCCACGATGGCGAGCGCCTCCTCGGGTCCCGACCGCATTGCCACCGCAACGGCCCGATTGAGCTCGACGACGGGTGACGGCACCAGCTGAAGAAGGCCGTCGTAGAGGGCGACGATGCGCGCCCAGTCGGTGTCGGCGGCCGTCGGTGCTGCCGCGTGGCATTCGGCCAACGCTGCCTGCAGCGCGTAGGCCCCCCAGCCAACGCCCTCTTGCTGCAGTGCCTGTGCTGCGCGTTCGAGGGCCGCAACGCCGCGGACGATCTGCGCACGGTCCCACTTGGCGCGGTCCTGATCCTCCAGCAGGATCGGCTGGCCGTCGGGCCCGGTGCGCGCCGCGAAGCGCGAGGACTGGAACTCCATCAACGCGACCAGGCCGTGCACCTCGGGCTCGGCCGGCAACAATGCGGCCAGCACCCGGCCCAAACGCAAGGCCTCCGTGCATAATTCGTCGCGGATCCAGCGCTGACCCGAGGACGCCGAGTATCCCTCGTTGTAGATCAGGTAGAGCACGCCGAGGACTGCCGAGAGCCGTCCCGGATACTCGGAGGGGTCGGGCACCTCGAAGGGCACCTGATTCTCGCCCAGCGTCTTCTTGGCCCTGGTGATCCGGGCCGCGATGGTCGCCTTCGGCACGAGGAACGCGTGCGCTATCTCCTCGGTGGTGAGGCCGCCGACGACGCGAAGGGTCAGGGCGATCTGGTTCTCCCGCGAGAGCACCGGGTGCGTGGCGACGAAGATCAGCCGGAGCACGTCGTCGTCGATGTGGTCGGGGTCCCACGACTCCTCGACCTCGGTCTCCAGGTCCCGGGCCAGCGCGGCGTACTTGACGTCGAGTCGGTCTCGGCGGCGCCAGTGGTCGATGGCCCTGCGCTTGGCGACGGTGGTTAGCCACGCACCGGGATTGCGCGGGACGCCGGTCGTCGGCCACTGCTCCAAGGCTTCGACGAGGGCGTCCGCCGCCAGATCCTCGGCCGTTCCGACGTCGCCCACGGCACGGGTCAGTGTCGCGACGATCTTCGCGGCCTCCATGCGCCATACCGCGTCGACGGTCTGCTGGAGCTCGGCGTCGGCCACGTCCCCATTGTCCTCAGAACCATGTCCTCAGACGTAGCGGTTTCGGCCCGCCGCCGCTCCAGCGACGATCTGCACCACGTAGACCACGAGGAACATGACGAACGGAATGGTCCAGTCGTCGGAGAGATCGTGAAGCAGACCGAAGAGGAACGGCCCGGTGCCCGCGAACAGGTAGCCGAATCCCTGTGCCATTCCCGACAATTGCGCGGTGTCCTCGGCGTTGCGGGCCCGCAGCGCGACGACGGTGAGTGCCAACGAGAAGGCGCTCATCCCGACGCCGACCAGCACGCTCCACACCACAGGGGCCGCGCCCGGCGCCACCATCAATCCGATCGCACCGCCGAGCCCGAGCACGCCGAGTGCGACGATCCACCCGCTCTGATTCGTCGAGCGCGCAGCCAGCGGCGCGATGATGAGGGCGACGGGAACGCCGATCAACGACACCAGTCCGACCAGGAGTCCGGCGTCGACCTTTGGGACCCCGTTGTCGATGAATACCTGTGGTAGCCAACCCATCACGATGTACGCCAGGAACGCCTGACTGCCGAAGAACGCCGTGA
>NZ_JBEVLO010000226.1:0-5533 GCF_040509115.1 Mycobacterium sp.
TACGAGGTCGCGGGCGGCATCGGCGCCAAGATGGCCGAACCCGACCGAGACGTGTTCATCATGGTCGGCGACGGCTCCTACCTGATGATGGCCACCGAACTGGTGACCGCCGTCCAGGAGAACGTCAAGGTGATCGTGGTGCTGGTGCAGAACCACGGCTTCGCCTCGATCGGCGGGCTTTCGGAGGCGTTGGGCTCCCAGCGGTTCGGCACCTCATACCGGTACCGCTCGGACGACGGCCGCCTCGACGGCGACAAACTGCCAGTCGACCTGGCCGCCAACGCAGCCAGCCTCGGCGCCGACGTGATCCGCGTGGTCACCGCGGCGGAGTTCACGGATGCGGTCAAGGTCGCCAAGGCCAGCGACCGCACAACGGTGATCCACGTCGAGACCGACCCGCTGATCTTCGCACCTGACAGCGAGTCATGGTGGGACGTACCGGTTTCGGAGACCTCCACGCTGCAGTCCACGCAATCGGCCTACCAAACATACGCGGACTGGAAGAAGATCCAGCGCCCGTTCGTGCGGCCCAGCGAATAGTCACACGACGAGGAGGATGACGTGAAGATCGCACTCGATCCGACACCGTTCCACCATGACCACGAGTTGCTCGAATTCCCGCGCCTGGTGGCCGAATTGGGCTATGAGTACCTGCAGCTGACGCCGCATCGGGACTTCATCCCATTCTTCAACCACCCGCGAGCGGACGACGACCTGGTGACCAAGTTCCGCAAGGCGTGTGCCGATGCCGGCGTCGGCATCGCGTCGGTCCTTCCGGTGCTGCGCTGGTCGGGTCCCGACGAGGATGCCCGCGAAGCGGCGGTCCGCAACTGGAAGCGCGTCGTCCAGATCACCGTCGACCTCGGGGTGAACGTCATCAACACCGAGTTCTCGGGACGGCCGGAGCGCGCCGAGGAGTCCGAGCGGGCGTTCTTCAGGTCCATGGAGGAGTTGGTGCCGATCTTCGAGCGCGAGGGCATCGACGTCCGAATCGATCCACACCCCGACGATTTCGTCGAGGACGGTCTCGAAGCGGTCCGCATCATCCGTGGCGTCAACTCCCCCAACATCGGGATGGTCTACGTCGCCTGCCACACCTACCACATGGGGGGCGACATGGGCTCAACGATGACGGAGATCATGCGGGCCGCCGGCGACAAGCTCCGACTCGTCCACGTCGCCGACACCATGGATCACCACCGCAGCCATGGGCTGCGGTACATCACCAACCCGCCAGGCAATCCGGTCCGGGTGCACCAGCACCTGAAGATCGGCGACGGCGACGTCGACTGGGACGAGTTCTTCTCCGGACTCGCCGAGATCGGGTTCTACGACCGGCCCGACACCGTCATGGTGTCGTCGGTGTTCGCCGAGGACGAGAACGCGCAAGAGGTTTCGCGCTATCAGCTCGCCACCATGACCGACTACGTCTCCAAGTACAAAGAACAGAGGAACCAAAAATGACTTCGCCCAACACCATCTCGCACTGGATCAACAACAAGCCACACCCGGGCACCAGCGGCAACACCGCACCCGTGACCAACCCCGCGACCGGTGAGGTCACCGGTGAGGTGGCCCTGGGCAGCGTCGAGGACGCCCGCGCGGTGATCGACGCCGCCGCAGCGGCGTTCCCGGCGTGGCGGGACACCTCGCTGGCCAAGCGCACGCAGATCCTGTTCAACTTCCGCGAGCTGCTCAACACCCGCAAGGGCGAGCTGGCCGAGATCATCACCAGCGAGCACGGCAAGGTCGTCTCCGACGCCCTCGGCGAGGTCAGTCGCGGCCAGGAAGTCGTCGAATTCGCCTGCGGCATACCGCACCTGCTCAAGGGCGGATTCACCGAGAACGCCTCGACCAAGGTCGACGTCTACTCGATCCGCCAGCCGCTCGGGCCGGTCGCGGTCATCTCGCCGTTCAACTTTCCGGCCATGGTGCCGATGTGGTTCTTCCCCATCGCCATCGCCGCGGGCAACACCGTCGTGCTCAAGCCATCGGAGAAGGACCCCACCGCGTCGCTGTGGATGGCCAACCTGTGGAAGGAAGCCGGACTGCCCGACGGCGTCTTCAACGTGCTGCAGGGCGACAAGACAGTCGTCGACGAACTGTTGACGAACAAGTCCAT
The DNA here is from genome assembly GCF_040509115.1 of Mycobacterium sp. Lineage (GTDB taxonomy): Bacteria > Actinomycetota > Actinomycetes > Mycobacteriales > Mycobacteriaceae > Mycobacterium. The sequence continues at coordinate 2,123 of NZ_JBEVLO010000226.1, forward strand.
CAAGTCGGTCAGCTTCGTCGGCTCGACTCCGATCGCGCAGTACGTCTACGCCACGGGCACCGCGGCGGGCAAGCGCGTCCAGGCCCTCGGCGGGGCAAAGAACCACGCCGTGATCCTGCCCGACGCAGATCTGGACCTGGCCGCCGATTCGATGGTCAATGCCGGCTTCGGCTCGGCGGGTGAGCGCTGCATGGCGATCTCGGCGTGCGTCGCCGTCGGCCCCATCGCCGACGACCTGGTCGCCAAGATCGCCGAGCGCACCACGCCCTTGAAGATCGGCGACGGCACCAAGGACTCCGACATGGGCCCCCTGGTCACCAAGGCGCACCGCGACAAGGTCGCGTCCTACATCGACGCAGGCGAGTCCGACGGCGCCAAGATCGTCGTCGACGGTCGCCACGTGTCCGCCAACGGTGGGGCCGACGGCTTCTGGTTGGGGCCGACGCTGATCGATCACGTCACCCCCGAGATGAGCGTGTACACCGACGAGATCTTTGGGCCGGTGCTCTCGGTGGTGCGCGTCGAAACCTACGACGAAGCACTGGAACTGATCAACTCCAACCCCTACGGCAACGGCACCGCCATCTTCACCAACGACGGCGGCGCCGCCCGACGCTTCCAGAACGAAGTCGAGGTCGGCATGATCGGCATCAACGTGCCGATCCCCGTGCCCATGGCTTACTTCTCCTTCGGCGGCTGGAAGGCCTCGCTGTTCGGCGACAGCCATGCCCACGGTATGGACGGAGTGCACTTCTTCACCCGCGGCAAGGCCATCACCAGCCGCTGGCTGGACCCGAGCCACGGCGGCATCGAACTCGGCTTCCCACAAAACGCCTGACCCCCTTCCCGCGAGCGTGCGTGCCGGTTCACGACACGCCGCTCGCGGGTGGCATTTTGCGCTTGCTTGCGAAGGAGGAATGACATGACCCACCCCCACCTCGTTGCGACGTCGTGGACCAGCGCCGGCAACACCTCCCCGCGACACACCCCGTCGACCAGTCCGGTGCCCATCGCCGAACGGCTGGGCGCGATCGCCGACGCCGGCTTCATCGGCTTCGGTCTGGCCACCGACGACGTGCTCGCCATCCACGGCGGCATCGGCTTCGCCGCTCTCGGCCGGCTGGCAGCCGACGCGGGCCTGACGCATGTCGAAATCGAACTGCTCGAACGCTGGTGGATTCCGCGCGGCGAGCCCCGGCACACCTACGACTTCCGCGACGTGCTCTTCGAGGCCGCCGACGCACTCGGTCCGGTGCAGATCAAGATCGGTTCGGAGAACGGGCCGCCCGCGTCGGATCCGCTTGCGCTGGCCGGACCGCTGCGGGAGCTCGCCGAGCAGGCGGCCGCTCGCGGAACGCGGGTCGCCATCGAGACGATGCCCTTCTCAGCCATCGCCACGGTGCCGATGGGCGCCGACATCGTCACGGCGGCAGCTCATCCCGCTGCCGGTCTGCTGGTCGACGCCTGGCACGTGTTCCGGGCGGGCACCACGCTCGCCGAGCTGCGGACGTCGCTGCCACCGGAGATGATCTTCGCCGTCGAACTCGACGACGCAGCACCGGAGGTGAAAGGGACGTTGTTCGAGGACACCGTCGAGAACCGATTGCTGTGTGGCGACGGCTGTTTCGACCTGACGGGTCTCGTCGCGACACTTCGCGAGCTCGGCTTCGACGGCCCGTGGGGCGTGGAGATCCTGTCCGAGTCCTTCCGGGCACTGCCGCTGCAGCAGGCACTGAAACTCGCGGCCGATTCGACGCTCGCGATCCTCTAACGGCGTCCCCCCGCAACGAAACCGGCGCCCCGCATTTCGCGGAGCGCCGGCGGCCTCGAAGTCTAGCGTGGGATCGTCGAGTGTGGGGGTTGCGGTTACCAGTCACCCGGGAGTTCTCGGATGGGTACCCCCACACTCGACGATGTCCTGTGTCGCCGCCGGGGCGGCTCGTGTCCCATGTCGCCGCCCAGGCGGCTCGTGTCCTCAGAGGATGTAGAGCATCTCCTGGTAGGTGGGCAGCGGCCAGAGGTCATCGGCGACAACGCCTTCCAGCGTGTCAGCCGCCGCACGCACCGCATCCATCAAGGGCAGCAGGCTCTGGGCGTGGGCCGCTTCCTCGGCGGCGGACTCGCCACCGTGCTCACCCATCGCCGTCTTGAGCGCCGCCAGCGCGGCGGTCAGCTCTGAGATCGGCGCGGAGACCGTCTGCAGCAGCGTCAGATCCGGCTCGATGCCTGCCGCCTTCAGCGAGGCGACGTTCGCGGCCAACTCGGTCTGGTAGCGCACGGCCGCGGGAAGGATCACAGTCGACCCGACTTCGAGGGTGAGCTTGGCCTCGACGCCTACCGTCAACGCGTAGGTCTCGTAGCGGACCTCCTCGCGGCTGTGGAGCTCACGTGCATTGAAGACGCCGTACTTCTCGAACACCTCGACCGCTTCTGGCTTCACCAGCTCGGGGATGGAGTCGATGGTGGTCTTGAGGTTCGGCAGCCCGCGCTCGGCGGCCTCGACCTGCCAGTTGTCCGAGTAGCCGTCACCGTTGAACACGACGGCGCCGTGCTCGGTGATGATCTCCGTCAGCAGCTTCTGCACGGCCATGTCGAAGTCCTCGCCGTCGCCGACGGCCTTCTCCAGCCACGTCGCCATGTAGTCCAGCGAGTCGGCCATGATCGTGTTGAGGATGATCATCGGCACGTTGATGGTCTGGCCCGAACCCGGCGCGCGGAACTCGAAGCGGTTGCCGGTGAAGGCGAACGGGCTGGTGCGGTTGCGGTCACCGGGATCGGTTGGCAGCACCGGGAGGGTATCGACGCCGATGATCATGCTGCCCTTGCCCTTTGACGACGTGGCCGCACCCTTGGCGATCTGCTCGAACACGTCGGCGAGCTGATCGCCGAGGAAGATCGAGATGATGGCGGGCGGCGCCTCGTTGGCGCCGAGGCGGTGGTCGTTGGTGGCCGAAGCCACCGAGACGCGAAGCAATCCGGAGAACTTGTGCACCGCGCGGATCACCGCGGCGCAGAACACCAGGAACTGGGCGTTCTCGTGCGGGGTGTCACCCGGCACCAGGAGGCTGCCGAATTGCGCGTTGCCGAGCGAGAAGTTGACGTGCTTGCCAGAGCCGTTGACGCCGGCGAACGGCTTCTCGTGCATCAGGCATTCCATGCCGTGCTTCTTGGCGATGGTCTTGAACGTCGTCATCAGCAGCTGCTGATGATCGGCGGCGATGTTGGCCCGCTCGAACATCGGCGCAATCTCGAACTGCCCCGGCGCGACCTCGTTGTGGCGGGTCTTGGCCGGGATGCCGAGCTTGAACAGCTCACGTTCGGTGTCCATCATGAAGGCGAGCACCCGGTCGGGAATCGCTCCGAAGTAGTGGTCGTCGAATTCCTGACCCTTCGGCGGCTTCGCGCCGAACA
>NZ_JBEVLO010000227.1:0-4997 GCF_040509115.1 Mycobacterium sp.
CCGCGACGACAGACCCAGCTCGACCATCGGCGCCGACTCGTCGATGCGGTCGGCGGGCTGCCCCGTCGCGTCGGCGATCCAGTTGCGCAGGTACTCGCGAAGTTCGGCGACGGTCTTGTCGGTGCGGACCGGCTTGTTGTCGGGGGCGCTCGGCGAATCGTTCCCTGCGTCAGTCATGTTCACTGTCCTCGGTTCTTCCCGCAAGCGCTCATCACTATTCACTTTCGCCGCGTCTGCGGCCTTGGGCGACGAAGCGGCGTCGGCCACGTCAGTCCGACTGGTCGGGGAAGTCGTTCGCGATCTTGCCGCTGCGAAGCGAGCCGTCGAGGTACGCCGAGCGGCAGGCCCGGCGACCGATCTTGCCGCTCGAGGTACGGGGAATGGCACCGGCAGGCGTCAGCAAGAGGTCGCGCACGGTGACGCCGTGCCGCACCGCGATCGCGGCCCGGATCTCGTCGGCGACGGGGGCGAGGTCCATCTTGTTGGCGCCTGGCGCGCGCTCCGCGACGATCACCAGCTGCTCGGAGGTGTCCTCGGGGTCACGCTTGAGGCCTGCGTGCGCATTCTCGAAGACCTCGTCGGGCAGCTGGTTGGCTGGCACCGAGAAGGCGGCGACGAAACCCGTGCGCAGGGCCTTGCTCGCCTCCTGCGCCGAGTACTCGAGGTCCTGCGGGTAATGGTTGCGGCCGTCGACGATGACCAGATCCTTGACACGCCCGGTGATGTAGAGGTCGCCGTCGTAGAAGGCGCCGTAGTCGCCGGTGTTGACCCACGTCGCATCGTCGGTCGCGCCCTCGGCGTGCGACGGGTTGCTGCGGGACTTGAGGATGTTCTGGAACGTCGCGATGGTCTCCTCGGGCTTGGCCCAGTAGCCGGTGCCCATGTTCTGACCGCTGATCCAGATCTCGCCGATCTGGCCGTCGGGCAATTCGCTCGCGGAGTCGGCGTCGACGATGACGGCCCACTCGGCAACGCCGACCTTGCCCGCCGAAGCCTGCGCGACGGCCGACGGCGCGTCCGGGGCCACCTCGACGAAGCGGTGCGCATTGAGCTCGTCACGGTCTACGTGCACGATCTTGGGCAGCTCGTCAGACGGTGTCGTCGAGACGAAGAGCGTGGCCTCGGCCAAGCCGTAGGACGGCTTCAGCGCCTTGGGATCAAAGCCGTACGGCCCGAAGGCCTCGTTGAAACGGCGCACGGTGGCCGCCGAGATGGGCTCACTGCCATTGAGCACCGCCCGGACGTTGGACAGGTCCAGTGGCGGCTCGCCGTCCCTTGGCACTCCACGCGCGGCGGCGTGATCGAAGGCGAAGTTCGGCGCGACCGAGATCACCATTCCGGTGTCCTCTGGCTTGCGGGCCATCTCGCGGATCCATCGACCGGGCCTGCGGACGAACGCCGCGGGCGTCATGAACGTGATGTAGTGCCCGACCACCGGCGAGATCATCGCGGTGATGAGGCCCATGTCGTGGAAGAACGGCAGCCAGGTGACGCCACGGTCGCCTTCGTCGCCGCCGATGCCCTCGATGACCTGCACGATGTTGGTGGCCAGGTTGAGGTGCGTGATCTGCACGCCGGTCGGGATACGCGTGGAGCCGGACGTGTACTGCAGGTAGGCGATCGTGTCGTTGGTGACCTCCTCCTGCACCCACGTCGCGCCGACCTCGTCGGGCACGGCGTCCACCGCGATGACGCGGGGGCGCTCCTTGGCGGGCCTGGTGCGGAAGAACTTGCGAACACCCTCGGCGGAGTCGGTGGTGGTCAGGATGGCGGTCGGCTGGCAGTCGTCGAGGACGGCGTGCAGTCGGCCGACGTGGCCGGGTTCGGACGGATCGAACAGCGGGACCGCGATCCGGCCGGCGTAGAGCGCGCCGAAGAAGCCGACGAGGTAGTCCAGGTTCTGGGGGCACAGGATCGCGACGCGGTCACCGGGCTGGGTGACCTGCTGCAGTCGGGCGCCGACGGCCTTGTTGCGGGCACTGAAGTCGCGCCAGTTCAGGTTGCGTGCGACGCCGTCGCGCTCGGTGGAGAAGTCGATGAACTGATAGGCGAGGGCATCGCCACGGACCTTCGCCCATTTCTCGACGTGACGGACCAGGTTGCCGTTGTCGGGAAACCTAATCAGGCCGTTCTTCAAGAACGGGTTGTGGAATCCCATTTCACTCCTCTATCGAAGCAGCCCCCGCCGTGATCCACGGTGGTGCCCCCGGCGAGGCCAAACCTCAAGATCATACCGGGGTTGAGCTGCTCACCTTCGGACCAACTCTCTAGACACCCATGGCCATTCACCACGATGTGCTCTTACTTTTCTCTTAATGTTAAGCGACCCACTAGCGGAGGCCAAATCTGAGAACCGGGTGAGTCGCCACTCATCCGTGCTTGGGCGTCGGCGCGTTGTCGATCAGGCCTCGCGCCCACGCCGTCGTCCACTGCGGCGCCGTCTGGCCATCGAGGCTCCAGAACTGCGGCGTGTTGTACAGGGCGTGCACCGGTTGACCCGCGCCCCCACTCAGCGTCTCCAACGTCTTCGGCAGGTTGAAGACCGAGAACGCACCCTCCGGCGCCGAGCAGATCAGGTCGCCGGTAGCGCAGATCTGATTGGTGCGGTCGTTGAGCGCCCCGAACCCGCCAGGGCGCGGGCCCGTCATCGTCAGCCCCAGCTCGGACAGTGTCGGCACCTCGTGCAGAGTGATCTCGGCACCCTGCCCAGGGGGATTCGGCCCGATCTCGACGCCGACGCCGGGCTGGCGCCTGCCGTCGGCGATGGCCGTCACCCCGAGCACCAGATCCTCGTCGACCGGTCCCATTCCGTTGCCGATCGAGCTGGCGATGTCACCCGCGATCACCGCGCCCTGCGAGAAGCCGACGATCACGTAGCTGGTCAGCGGGCACCGATTGTTCATGTCCGTGATCGCCTGGATCGTGGCCTTGGTGCCTTCGGCGCGGCTGTCGTTGTAGGAGATCTGATTGTCGGCGGCGAACGGATTGTGGAACTGCGCCGTGTACGGAACGGTGTACTCGGCCAGCCGCTCCGGGCCGTACGCCTGCCGGATGGGATTGGTCACGTTGAGCAGCAGCGCGAACGGGAACTGCACCGGGTTCACCGGATCGAGCTGAGGTGAGGACTCCCACGTCCCGGGAATCGACACCAGCATCACGTCCGCGCAGCTGGCGTCCTGAAACTCCGGACGCGGCTTCTTCGACGTCGGCGGCAGACCGTTGGGTGGCTGCGCAGTCGGCGGCACCGCGTTGGGCAGCGACGGCGCATCCGGCTGGCGAACCCAGACCCAGACGAAGACGACGATGACGGCGACCAGGACCGCCACCGCCCCGGCCGCGGCGAGGGCGAGGGAACGGCGGCGTTTGCGCCGGCGAGTGTTGGCCATGAGGTGCGAGGTTCTCCTGCTAGCAGAGGGTGTCAGTAGCGATGCGAATGTAGTCGGCGGTGGTCGCATTGACCTGTCCGACGGGCGGGGCCACCGTTTGCGCGACCGAGTCACGCACGTCCCCGCGCACCATCGGCAGGACGAAGTCCCACACCGCCTGGTCGCTCTGATTGGCCGCCCGAGCTTGGCACACATAGGAGCCAATGCTCAAAGCCGACAGCTCGCTGCCAGGCCGCACCCCTGCCGCGGTCAACGCGTCGAGGTAGGCGCGCTGCGCCGGCGTGACGATCAGATCGGGCTCCTCACCGGGGTCCACCGCGGGCGGTTCCTCGAACGACTGCACCGCGGTGCCGGCTGCCGTGGTCTCCGGTGGCGACATGCCGATCGTTGCCATGACGTCCTCACCCATGCCACAGCCGCTCACCACGAGTGCGCAGGCGACCATGGACAGACCTGTTGCATAGGCCGTTCGCGGGTCGCCGAGTTGCACGTCTCCAAGGTACCGGCTGGGATCGGCCGGCCCCGTCAACAGTTTGCTGAAGCGGCGCGTCGACGCCTATCTGATGGCCGCCACCAGGTCACCGGACATGGCTGCGAGCTGCGGCGCCCAGCTACCCCAGTCGTGCTGGCCGGACGTCGGGAAGTCGAAGTGCCCGTTGTGGCCGCCCACCGCGCGGTAGTGCTGATAGAAGGTGCGGTTGCTGCCCTGGGCCTGATCGCACCACCCAATCATCGCGGCGGGGTCGGTGCACTCCACGGCGGCGGGGCTATACACCCATAGCCGGGTGTTGTTGGCGTTCAACAGGTTCACGTGCACGTCGGGGTCGTGCCACTTCCACCGGCCCAGCTGCGCGGCGCCCCACATGGCTTGGGTGTTGACGCCGCCGTACTGGGCAAGGCCCGCGGTGATCGCTCCGTTCAGGGCGGTCTGGGACGGAGTGAGGAAGCCCGACAGCGAGCCCGCGTAGCGGAACCGCTCCGGATGGAATGCCGCCATGGTCATCGCACCCGTGCCGCCCATCGCGGCACCCACGATGCCGTGCCCGCTGGGGGCGAGGCCCTTGTTGGCGGCCAACCAGTCCGGAAGTTCCTGGGACAGGAACGTCTCCCACTGCTTGGTGCCGTCGGCCTCCCAGTTGGTGTACATGCTCCACGCCCCACCCGCCGGGGCCGCCACCGAGATGCCCTGCCCACCGAGCGTGTTGAACGCGTTGCCCGCCGTCACCCAGTTGCTGACGTCGGGTCCCGCGTTGAAGGCATCGAGGAGGAACACCGCGTGGGGGCCGCCCGCCTGAAACGCGACCGGGATGTCCCGGCCCATCGCACCCGAGGGAACCATCAGGTACTCGACGCCGTCGGCCTTCGCGACGTGCGGACTGGCCATCCACAGCCCGAGGGCCACGGCCAGGGCGCACGTCACCCGACCAAGGCCCGATACGCGGCGCCGCCACGAGTGCATCGACAGCAGCCTCATCCCCACCTCACCCAACTCTTGGTTTCAGGAGCGCCCGGCCGCATCGTCTGCGCGGGGAGCAACGAACAGTCAGTGAATCACATCACGCCGACGGAGGGCGTCGGAAACGAGGGACGGCGGCGACCCCCAAGGGGATC
>NZ_JBEVLO010000228.1:0-23689 GCF_040509115.1 Mycobacterium sp.
CCCGTCGTCCGCGGCGGGCGTATTGGCCGCACCTGGCGTGGACTCCCGGTCCTGAGCCGAGCCCGCACCGGGAGCCCCGCCGCCTGCGGCGCCCGTGACCGACGAGGGGTCGGCATTCGCGGCCCCCGCCTTCTCCGTCGACGAACTCGCCGAGTCACCAGAACCCTCCGACGGATCCGCGTAGGCGATGCCAGGCATCGTCGCCACGGCGACCCCAACGCCCAGCGTGACCGCCAATGCTCCGACGCGACCGACGTACTTCGCGTAACCCATGAGAGTCCTCTCGTTCACCCGCAGTGGGCCGCGGACAGCCTTCATGGCAACTTCCCGTGAATTCACTGTGGCGCAAATTACGCCCGTCTGGGACACCCGTTGGGGGAATCGATGAACTCGATCGTCAGCCGGTGTGGGCTGCCGCCGCGTCGGCAAACGGACCGCCCGCCAAGAACGCCAGCCGGGCGAAGCGCTCCCCGACCATCCGATGGGTGTCCGCATCGGGGTGGAGGTTGTCCGGCAGCGGATGCTCGGCGGAGTCGGCGGGCCCGTAGAGGTCGTGACCGTCGAGGTAGTAAAGGTGCGGGTCGTCCGCCATCCGCGACGACACCAGCTCGGCGAGCCGCTCGCGGATCACCGTCAGTGTCAGGCTGCCGCGAGCCGCACCATCGGGGTCGCCGGTCGCCACGAAGCGCACCACGCCGGCAGCCAGGCCTGCGACGTCGAAAGTGCCTGGGCCGGGGGTGTTCTCGTGGATGGGGCAGTACAGCGGTCCAACGACGAGCAGTGGCACCGAGGGGTGCCCGTCGCGGATCGTATCCAGAAAGCCGTGGACGGCGGGCCCGAAGGCGCGCAGTCGCATGACGTCGGCGTTGACGAGGTTGATGCCGATCTTGACGCTGATTACGTCTGCTGGGGTATCGCGCATGGCGCGGGCGGTGAACGGGTCGAGCATCGCGCTGCCCGCCAAACCGAGGTTGATCAGTTCGACGCCACCGAGCGAGGCTGCCAGAGCGGGCCAGGTGGCACTCGGGCTGGGGGCGTTGGAGCCCTGGCTGATCGAGCTTCCGTGGTGCAGCCAGACCCGGCGTTGCCCTGCAAGCGCAGGGCTGATCGGCGCGTCGCTGCGTAGGGCGACGAGCTCGACGCGCTCGTAATGCGGCAGCCAGATCTCGACCTCCTTGTCGCGGGCGGGCAGGTCGGTGAACCGCACGACCCCCACCGAGCCACGTTCGACGTCGGTTCGCCCCGAGGCAAGATCGGCGCGCACCACGTCGCCGTTGGTGGTCGTCGCCTGCCCGACGAGCGTGCCGTCGACGAGGAGATCCACGGTGCCGTCGGGACGATCGGGAATGCCCACCAGCACCATTCGGGTTCGCAGCAGGTCGAGCTCGATCACGGTCGAGCGGGTGCGAAACGCGAGCCGTACGCCGGACGGCTGCGCCTCGACGGTGGTGAGCTGGGGATCGGTGCACTGCGCGCGGGCGCGGGCAGGCAACCGGTGCGGCAGCCATCCGCGGTCGGTCCGCTCGAGCTCGGCCAGTCCACGGAGGAGGTCGGCGTCGATGGGGTGAGTCCTCATCGCGCCTGAGTTCGTCGCCGAGAAGTCTCGTTCGATTGGCGTATCGGTCACGGCCGCTTGTCTACCCGTCGCTCGTCGCGCCGAATCGAAGGCCGTCGACGAAGACGGTGACCATGCGCTGGTTGTAGTCCTGGCCCTCGCCGGGCGTTGGTAGGCACAGGAGGGCGACGGCGTACAGCAGGTCCTTGGCACTCACGTCACTCCGGATTTCACCACGGGCCGACGCGGCGTCGAGCAGTGCTGCGAGGGCTGGACCGAGCCGTTGGAGGAAATGGTCGACCAGCGCATCGAAGGCCGGGCCGCCCTTGTGCAGGGCCGCCGCGAGACCGTCCTTGGTCGCCAGCAGTTCGGTATATCTGGATATCCATCTCGAAAGCGCTTCCACTGGTTCGTGTTCGGCGCTCATCAGCGGTCCGGCGTCGGCGCAGGCGTCGATCTCGTGCTCGAGTACCGCCTTGACCAGATCGGAACGCTGCGGGAAGTGGCGATACAGCGTCCCGACCCCCACGCCGGCTAGGTCGGTGATCTGCTTCGCAGGCGCGTCGACGCCGGACGTGGCGAAGACGGCCTTCGCGGCCTCCAGGAGCGAGTCGGTGTTGCGTTGGGCGTCGACTCGACGCCGGCGCGGCGCACGCGCTGTCGGGCGCGAGTCGTCGTTCGTCGTCATCCCGCTCCGATCCTTCGCTCATTCACGGCAACAGCCTTCCACATTCCGTTGCTTTCCGGAAAGCTTTTCCGTATCGTGATCCGGAATAGCTTTCCGTTTCAGTTCGGGACGCGCGCACCCTCAGGAGGACCAATGCAGTACCGCACTCTCGGACGGACCGGCATCAAGGTCAGTCCCTACGCCCTGGGCGCGATGCTGCTCGGCTCCCCCGTCGGCAACCCCGACCACGACGACTCGATCCGAATCATCCACCGCGCACTGGACAGTGGGATCAACGTCATCGACACGGCAGATGCCTACTCGGTGCCTCCCCAGGGCGCCTCCGAGATGGTCGTGGGGAAGGCCATCAAGGGGCGGCGCGACGCCGTCGTCCTCGCCACCAAGTTCAGCCGCCCGATGAGCACGGACCCCAACCAGCAGGGCGCGTCGCGGCGCTGGATCACGACCGCGGTCGAGGATTCGCTGCGGCGCCTACAGACCGACTACATCGACCTCTATCAAGTCCACCGGCCGGACCCCGACACCGACGTCGAGGAGACGCTGTCGGCGCTGTCGGATCTGATCCGCAGCGGCAAGGTCCGCGCGATCGGATCGTCCACCACCCCGGCCTCGGACATCGTCGACGCCCAATGGGTGGCGGAGCGAAGGGGTTTGGCACGCTTCCGCACCGAGCAACCGCCGTATTCGATGCTCACGCGAGGCATCGAGGCCGAGGTCCTGCCACTCACGCAACGCTTCGGGATGGGTGTTCTGGCGTGGGGCCCGCTCGGGCAGGGGATGCTCACCGGGCGCATCCGCAAGGGCAAGCAGACCGATCTGGTGCGGGCGAACTTCTTCAAGGTGTTCAGTGACGAGCGCCGACTCGACGCCGTCGAACGTCTGGTGGCCCTCGCCGACGACGTCGGTGTGCCGATGCCCCATCTCGCGATGGGGTTCGTCACCGCGCACCCGGGGGTGAGCACCGCGCTGATCGGACCTCGGAGCATGGCGCAACTCGACGATCTCGTCGCCGGCTTCGACCTGACGCTCACCGACGAGATCCTCGACCGGATCGACGAGATAGTCCCGCCGGGGACTGACGTCGGAACCCTCGATCAAGCCTACGTCCCTGCCGCCCTTCGGGATTCGGGCCTCCGCCGACGGCGCATCGCCTGAGCGCTCGTCGGGGTCGCTCTGGCCGCGGGGTCCGCTCTTGGCAGAGCTCTTGTCGCACGCCTTCTGCAAAACGTCGATCTCGCTGTTGACAGCGTCGACCCCGCTCGAAAGGGTGTCGAGGTGAGCCACCTCGAAGTCGTGATCACCGGGCTGCTCCTGGCCATCGCCGCGCTGGGTGCCTTGGCGTGTCGACTGTCGGTGCCCTACCCGATCATGTTGGTGATCGGCGGAGCCATCTTCGGGTTCATCCCCGGACTGCCCGAGATCGGACTCGAACCCGACCTCGTCCTGGCGTTGTTCCTGCCGCCGCTGCTGTACAAATCGTCGATCTACGCGAACTTCGGTGACTTCCGGGCGAATCTGCGCGGTCTGACGCTCAGCACCATCGTTCTGGTGCTTGCCACGATGACGGTCGTCGCGTGCACCGCACACCTGCTGATTCCCGGCATGTCATGGCAGGCGGCCTTCGTGCTTGGGGCGATCGTGTCGCCGACCGATCCCGTGGCGGCGGCGACGATCATGCGTCGACTCGACGCCCCCCGCCGACTGGTCAGTGCCGTCGAGGGCGAGGGCCTGTTCAACGACGGCACCGCACTGGTGGCCTACCGGGTCGCGCTGGCCGCGACGGTGGCGGGCGGATTCTCCCTCGCCGAGGCCGGTCTACGCTTTCTGCTCGGCGCGATTGGCGGCGTGGCCATCGGCCTCGCGGTCGGATGGTTGTCGGCGTGGGTCCGCAAGCGCATCTCCGACGTCCAGATCAGCGTCACCATCTCCCTGCTCACCGGGTACGCGGCGTTCCTTCCCGCCGAGGCCGTCGGCGCCTCGGCGGTGCTGGCCGTCGTGGCCGCCGGAATCTACATGGCCATTCGGAGTCCCGAGGTGCTCGACGCCCGGCCACGTCTTCAGGGCTACTTCGTGTGGGACATCGTCGACTTCCTCATCAACGCAATACTCTTCACGCTCGTCGGACTCCAGCTACGCGCGATCATCGGCGGGCTTAACGAGTACGGCTTGGGGACGCTGACGGTGTACGGGCTCGCGGTGACCGGCGCCGTCGTCGGCATTCGGATCCTGTGGTTCTTCTCCGTCCCGTACGTCATCCGACTCGTCGACCGCCGACCGGAGCAGCGGCAGCGGCGTGTCAGCGCATCTGCGCGCCTCATCATGGCGTGGAGCGGGATGAGGGGCGCCGTGTCCCTCGCCGTCGCCCTGGCACTTCCCATGTCCATCGCGGACGGATCTGACTTCCCCCACCGCGACCTGATCCTGTTTCTCACGTTCGCGGTCATCTTCGTCACGCTGGTGATGCAGGGACTCACGCTCCCGACGCTGATCCGTCGGCTCGGTGTCGGCGACGAGGAACCCGAAGGCGACGAGGAGATCCGCGCCCGAATGATGGCTTCCAAGGCCGCGATTGCGCAGATCGATGCGCTAGACGGCGAGGACTGGACCCGAGAGGACACTGTCCAGCGCATGCGTGGGTTGTACGAATACCGTGCGCAACGCTTCGCCGCCCAGCTCGGCAAGATCGAGGACGACGGCTACGAGGACCGCTCTCGCGCGTACGAGCAGATGGTGCTCCTCGTCCTGCAAGCCCAACGAGATGCGCTGGTGCGGATGCGCCGCGAGGGGAAGCTCTCGAACGAGGCGCTGAACCGGATCCTGCGCGAACTGGATCTCGAGGAATCCCGATTCGAGATCTAGCCACCGAAGGGGAGGACGGCCGAGGGCCGCCCTCCCCACTCGAAAAGCGCTACCGGCCGACCGGTTCGGCGACTCGCCTCGTCGCAAGCATCGACGCGTAGCCGGATTCCTCGAGGTCTCGGCAGTAGTTCTGGTAGACCTGCCCGCCACCCATGTAGACCAGGAACGCCTCCGGCTTGCCGGGTACGTTCTCGCCGAGGAACCAGGCCTTGGCCTTCTTGCCCTCGGTGTACATCACGGTGGCCTTCCCCGTGCGCTCGGTCTCCAACGCCCACCACTCCTCGGACTCCGGGGTGGCCTCGAAGACGTCGACGTCGTGGTCCCGCGCCCACCGCAGCGCCCGCTGCAGCCATTGGGCGCCGAGTTGGATCGGCACCACCAGATTCGAGTACGGCGTCTGCGGCCCAAGCGACATGAAGAAGTTCGGGAAGCCGTGAACGCCGATCCCAAGGTTGGACCGCAAGCCGTCCCTGGCCCACCTGTCGCGCAACGTGATTCCCTCCCGACCGATGATGTCGATGTTGGTCAGTGTGCCCGTCATCGCGTCGAATCCGGTGGCGAAGATCAACACGTCCAACTCGTAATCGGTGTCGCCGACCCGAACCCCGGTCGGGGTGATCGCGGTGATGGGATCAGCCGCGGTGTCGACCAGCTTCACGTGATCCAGGTTGAAGGCGTCGTAGTAGCCGTGCCCGGTCGGGACGCGCTTGCCGTTGAACGAGTACGTCTTCGGGCAGAGCAACTCCGCGGTCTCCTCGTCCTTGACGATCTCGCGAATCTTGGAGCGGATGAACTCCGAGGCCAGCTCGCTGGACTCGTGGTTGACCGCCAGGTCGTTGAAGCACTCGTTGGCGAAGTGGAATCCACCCTCGTTCCACTTGCTCTCGAAGATGGCGCGACGCTGCTCCGGCGACACCTCCAGTGCGCTGAACTCCGCGGGTTCCATCGCGACGCCGAACGGGTGGTTGGCCGCCTTCTCGTAGATCGCGTCGTAGTTGTCCCGCAGCCACTGCATGTCCTCGGGGGTCACCGCGTCGTTGGTGGTCTCGACGATGAAGTTCGGGGTGCGCTGGAAGACGACGAATTCATCCACCTGCGGGGCGATCTCGGGCACGATCTGGATTCCCGAGGCACCCAACCCGATCAGTCCGACGCGCTTGCCCGCAAGGTCGACGCCGTCGCGCGGCCAGTACGCGGTGTGGTACTTCTCGCCGGCGAAGGTGTCGATGCCGGGGATGTCCGGGTAGATCGCCTGCGACAGCACTCCCATCCCGCTGATGAGGTACTTGGCCACCAGCGGGGCACCCTCGTCGAGTTGGACCGTCCAGGTGTTGGTGTCCTCGTCGTAGCGCGCGGACTGCACCCGGGTATTCAGTCGGATGTCACGACGCAGGTCGAGGCGGTCGGCGACGAAATTGAGGTACGCCAACACTTCCCGACCCGCCGGGTAGCGCTGGGACCACGACCATTCCTCGCGCACCTCCTTCGAGAACGAGAAGGAGTAGTAACTGTATTCGCTGTCGGTCCGCACCCCGGGATAGCGGTTGGCCAGCCAGGTGCCGCCGACTCCGTCCTGGGCGTCGAGAACGACCGTGTCCAGGCCGATTTCGCGGAGATGATGCAGGATGGCCAGGCCGGAGAAGCCCGCGCCGATCACGATGGCGTCGTGCGTCTCGGTCGGGGCGAGCGAGGCGAATGCGGAATGTGTGGTCATGTGCGTTGTCCTTTGGGCTCAGGCGGATGCGGGTTGGGCAGCGTATTGGTGGGCACCGGCGGTACGGCGGGCGTGATACCAGTCGGCCATCGCGGCGATGGATGAGTCGGCGGCGGCAAGATGTCCTGCCTGCAGGGGGAAGACGTGCTGTTGCCCGACGGCGACGTCGAGCGTGACGTCCACTCCGGCCTCTTGGGCGAGGGCGTGCAGCCGGGTGGCATCGGAGAAGAGCGACTCGACGTCGGCGGCGGTGACGTACAGCGGTGGGAAGCCGGTGAAGTCGGCGTGTAGCGGGTTCACCAGTGGATCGGTGGGGTCGGCGCCGCCAGAGAGGTATCGATCGATGTTGCCCTGCAGGCCCTCTCGGGTGATGAGGAAGTCGGTGGCATCGTTGGACACCAACGTCTCTCCCGCGTTCTCCATGTCCAGCCACGGCGAGACGGTGATGACCAACCCGGGGCGACGCGAACCATCGCGCTGCATCCGAAGGGTGGTGGCGATGGCGATGTTGGCGCCCGCGCTGTCACCGACGAAGGTGACGTCGGCAGCATCGACGCCGTCGCGCACCAGGGCGTCGAACACCGCCGTCGCGTCGTCGAGCTGCGCGGGGTATGGGTGCTCGGGCGCCCGCCGGAAGTCGGCAACGAACCCGACCGCACCGCAGGCCCGTGCCACGTGGCCGGCCAACTTCCGATGGCTCGCCGAGGAACCGAGCGCGAAGCCGCCGCCGTGGAGGAACACCAACACCTGGCTGGTGTCGGCTGCGAGCGGGGTCACCAGAATGCCTGGTACCCCACCGATCTCGGTCGACTTGTAGGTGACGTCCTCCGGCTCGGCGGTGGCGCGCTGCCAATCCTCGAACACCCAGCGCATCAACCGCAGGGACATCTCGGGGTTGGCGATGAACTCCTCGGTCCACTCGGCGTAGATGGCGCCAAGCGGATCGGTCGGCTCGTGGGTAGTCATGGGCCTCTCCTAGATCTCCGCGGCTGTGACCTGCCGCACTGAAGTCAGTCTGTGGTTGCCCCGCACACCCGCCGGAGAGGTGTCGCAAATTGACGCACCCCTGTCTCACCGTGATGCACGTCACTGCGACAGCGGGTGCCGGCGACAGGCTTCTTGCACCGGTTCCCTCCGTTTCCCAACCAAGGAAGAGACTCCGATGAATCGTCTGAACGACAAGATCGCCCTGGTCACTGGCTCCTGCCGCGGTATCGGGCATGCCATCGCCGAGGCATTCGCCCGCGAGGGCGCCACCACCATCGCCACCGGCCGGTCCAAGACCGACGAGTCGTTCGGTCCACGGTCCGCTGGCATCGACTACCGGCAACTCGACGTGTCTCAGGAAGAGGACTGGGCGACGGTGATCGCCGACGTGATCGACCGCTACGGCCGCATCGACGTCCTCGCCAACAACGCGGGCATCATCGCCTACCAGTCACTGCACGAGCTGAGCGTGTCGGAGTGGGAGCGCGTCATCGCCACCAACCAGACGGGTACGTGGCTGGGCATGCGTGCGGTGATCCCGCACATGGTCGGCCAGCGCAGCGGCTCGATCATCAACGTGTCGTCGATCTGGGGCAACGCCGCGGTGGCGGGTGCACACGCCTATCACGCCACCAAGGGCGCGGTGCGCAACATGTCCAAGAGCGCGGCCATCAGCTATGCGGCCGACAACGTGCGCGTGAACTCCGTGCACCCGGGCTTCATCAAGACCCCGCTGACCGATGCCCAGGAAGTGGAGATCAACGACTTCGTCGTCTCGCAGACGCCCATGGGCCGCGCGGGCAGACCGGAGGAGATCGCCAACGGCGTGGTGTTCCTCGCGTCGGACGAAGCCAGCTTCGTGACCGGCTCGGAGCTGGTGATCGACGGCGGATACCTGGCGCAGTAATCGTCGGCTGTGCGTTGAGGGCGCAAGAGTGCGAGTGCCCACCGCCCTCACCGCACACTCGGCTAGAGGTTGTAGGTCTTGAGCTTTCGGTGGATCGTCGCGCGCGAGACACCGAGCAGCTCGGCCGCCTTGGAGCGATTGCCGCCCGCGTCCTGCAGCGCCCGGCGGATGGTCTCCATTTCGGTTCGCTCGATCATCGACCAGGACCGGTGGGCCCGCAGCGAGTCGGGCAGCTGATCGAGCTGCACGACGCCACGGGTGCCCGCGGCCACCTGCTGTTCGACGAGCGTGCGCAGTTCGGCGAGGTTGCCCGCCCATCCCCCGGCTTCCAGCGCCCGCCGGGCATCCTCGCTGAGCGTCAATCGAAGCCCCGGAGAGCGTTGCGCGACAAACGAATTCCACAGCGCCGGAAGGTCGCCTGCCCGCTCCCGCAGCGGCGGCACCCAGACCATGGCGACGCCAAGCCGAGTCGCGACGGCCTCGGCGTCCGAGTGCGTGGCCGCGGTGACGGTCAGTAGCACCGAGCCCCGGCCCGCGTTCGCATCGATCAGGGACCGCAGTGTGGCCAGCGCCCGTGGATCCAGGTGCTCGACGCCGCGGACGACGACGCGTGCCGAAGTGGCGATGGCGTCGGCCAGCTGTTGCAGCCACACCTGGTCGCCGACGATCTGGCGCTGTGCGGTGTGGACCACCGTGACGTCGGCCCGTACCGCACCGGGACGGTAGGGGCTGCCCAGCGCCAGAGAGGTCTTGCCGCTGCCGGGTTCGCCCGCGACGAGCAGTGCGGTGCGTGCGGAGATGTGCCTGCTGACGTGGTGGGCGGCGGTCAGCCATGACTTCGTCTGGCCCACCAGGGCGTCGACCGGTGCCCTGCCATGACCGACCGACAACCGGGGGGCCGGGCTCAGGGCGGCTACCACTCCGGCCCCGCCGTCGAGGGCCGTGACATCGACGGCCGTTGTCCCGATGGACAGTTCGGCAGTCAGGCGGGCGTCGTGGCGGATTCCGGCACACAGATGCCCGATCAGGTCGACGTCGGTCTGCGTCAGCTCGCCTGCGCGTCGGCTGCGCATCGTCAGCCCGTCGGGGCCGAATGAGACGACGGGACCATCGTGGCGGGCAGAGGCGTCCAGGAACGCCGCCAGCATGGCCCGGGCTCCGGGTTGCGCCACGTCGAGCACGTGCTGTTGAAGTTGGGCGGCGAGCGAATTCGTCAGGGGGAGCAGCAATCCGCTGCGTTCGTCGATCTTGGTCGACATCGTCACAGCAGCCAGGAGCTTGCCGGTGATGGGGTGCCAGACGGGCGCCCCCGTGCACATCGCGTTGTGGTGGACGTAGACGTCGGCGAAGTGTTCGGCGCCCTTGATCAGCACGCTCTTTCCCGAGGCGAGCGCGGTACCCACCCCGTTGGTGCCGACCGCGTCCTCGGCGAGCACCGCGCCGCGCACGGTTCCCAGCCGGTCCAGTTGGTTCATCGCCGACGCGT
The DNA here is from genome assembly GCF_040509115.1 of Mycobacterium sp. Classification (GTDB taxonomy): domain Bacteria; phylum Actinomycetota; class Actinomycetes; order Mycobacteriales; family Mycobacteriaceae; genus Mycobacterium. The sequence continues at coordinate 10,197 of NZ_JBEVLO010000228.1, forward strand.
CCAATGACCACCGCTGCACGATGCGCCCCTGCGCGTCGGCCAGCAGCAACCCCATCCCGGAGCCGGCCAGGTCCTCGGCAGCGCGGGCCATCGGCGCCTGGAACATCTCCAACAGATGGTTGTCGATCAGATCCTCGTCGACGCGGGGTACGTCGCGGACGTTGCTGGACGTCCCGAGCGCACTCTTGGACCGCAACCACGATTCGAGGAGGTCCGGCGGTACCGCCTGACCTGCGTCCGAGTCGGTGAGGAACTGGGCGCGCAACTCCTCGATCCGCGCTTCGTTGGGCGGTGTGGACACGAACGACTCCTTGCGTCACGCCTTCGGGATCTAGACCCCAATTGCGATCTGGATCACAGATCGTACCGCAGTTGGCACAGGTCACCGGCCTGCTCCGACTGACCCGATCCTCCGGCTCGAGGCCAAGGTCGGCACTCACTGTCTCAAAAAGACTCACTCGTATTCGGCGTCACATTTGCGCCTTAGCGTGATTTCAGACCGCGGCGGCAGGGCCCCGCAGGCCGAGCGACAACCATTGCAATCGAAGACGAGGAACCCATGACGACGACACTGGTCGGACCTTCCGACACCACCATCGACGCGACCGTCGGCACCGCCGTCGTGCATGGCAGGACGGTTCCTGCGGGGTTGTTCATCGCAGGCCGATGGCGAAGCGCCGATTCGACGTTCGCCGTGCTGGACCCAGCCACCGGGGCCGAGATCGCGACGATGGCCGACGGCACCGCGGACGACGCGATCGACGCCCTCGACGCAGCCGCGGGCGCGCAGACCGCCTGGCGCCACGTCGCGCCACGCGACCGCGCCGAGATGTTCGGCCACGCGCACCGGCTGCTGCTGTCGCGGGCCGAGGAGTTCGCCGACGTGATGACCGCCGAGAGCGGCAAGCCGCTGGCCGAGTCACGCGCGGAGTTCGCGCTCTCGGCCGAGTTCTTCCTCTGGTACACCGAGCAGATCGCCCATCTGCACGGCACCTGGGCACCGGCATCGCACGGTGGATATCGCGTGATCACCACCCACCAGCCCGTCGGCCCCGCTCTGCTGATCACCCCGTGGAACTTCCCGATGCTGATGATCGCCCGCAAGGCGGGTGCGGCACTGGCCGCGGGATGTCCCGTGATCGTCAAGTCCGCCAAGGAAACTCCGCTGACATGCGCGCTGTTCGTCGAAACCCTCCGCGAGGCCGGGTTTCCCGACGGCGTGGTGAACCTCATCCACACCACCTCGTCGGCGGAGGTGTCGGCGGCGCTGATGGCCGACGACCGACTGCGCAAGGTCAGCTTCACCGGATCCACGGGGGTGGGTGCCACCCTGCTGGAGCAGGCCGCCCCCGGCATCATCAATGCGTCGATGGAACTCGGCGGCGACGGCCCGTTCATCGTCCTCGACGACGCGGACGTCGAGCTGGCGGCCCAGCAGGCCGTGGTGTGCAAGTTCCGCAACGCGGGCCAGGCTTGCGTGGCGGCCAACCGGATCATCGTGCACAGTGCCGTGGCCGAAGAGTTCACCACCCGGTTCGTCGAACTGACCAAGGAGTTGACGGTCGGCAACGGCTTCGACGCCGGCGTCGACGTCGGACCGATCATCTCGGCCCGCCAGCGCGACACCGTCGTGGACCTGGTCGATACGCTGCGCGCGACGGGTGCGGAGCTGTTGACCGGCGGCTCGCCACATCCCGGCGACGGCTACTTCTTCGAGCCCACGGTGTTTCGCGTGCCCGGCCGACCCGATGAGCTGTGCAGCCGTGAGCTGTTCGCTCCCGTGGCCACCATCTACGAAGTGGCGTCGACGGCCGAGGCCGTCGCCTTCGCCAACGACACGAAGTACGGGCTCGCCGCCTACGTGTTCACCAGGGATCTGTCGCGCGCGGTCGCGGTCGGCGAGCGGCTGGACTTCGGCATGGTCGGCGTCAACCGCGGCATCATGGCCGACCCCGCCGCGGCGTTCGGCGGCGTCAAGGCCTCCGGCCTCGGTCGCGAGGGTGGGCACGACGCGATCTACGACTACCTCGAATCGAAGTACCTCGCCGTCACCGTCAACGAGGAAGAAGGCCTGGCATGACCAGCATCATGTCCGCACCGGCGCCGCTGCGCACCACCAACGACCTCGGGGTCGGGCTGCTGCGCCAGCCGGCGATGGTGCTGTTCGGTGCAGGACAGCGCCAACAGCTTCCGCGAGTGGTCTCCACCATCGCGCGGCGGGTCCTGATGGTGACCGATGCGCGGATGGCCGCCAGCCCTGAGTTCGGGAAGCTCGTCGAAGGGGTTGTACAGCAGGGCGTTTCCGTATCGGTGTACGACGGCACCGAACCCGACCTGCCGCGCCGCAACGTCGTCGACATCGTCGAGCGGTTCGGCAATGCCTCGTTGGAGGCCATCGTCGGCATCGGCGGCGGGTCGTGCATGGACCTGGCGAAGGTGGCATCGGTGGTGCTGACCCATGGCGGCGACGTCCGCGACTACTACGGCCAGTTCCTTGTGCCAGGACCGGGCGTCCCGGTGATCACCGTCCCGACCACCGGCGGCACCGGCGCCGAAGTCACCTGCATCTCCGTCGTCTTCGACGAGGAGAAGGGGATGAAGGTGGGGGTGGCGAGTCCGCATCTGGAGGCCTACGCCGCGATCATCGATCCCGAGCTGACGCTGACGTGCCCACCCGGGCTGACCGCCGCGTCGGGGGCAGATGCCTTGTCACATCTCATCGAATCGTTCACCGGACGTGCCAAGAACCCGGGACCCGAGCAGCTGGCCACCACGCTGTATGCGGGCAAGAACGTCCTGGCCGACGTGTACGCCCGGACCGGTCTTGCCCTGCTCAACACCTCGCTGCCCGCGGTGGCCGTCGACCCGGGTGACCTCAAGGGCCGGTCCGACACTCTCTTCGGCGCCTACTGCGCGGGGATGGCGATCAACACCGCGGGGACTGCGGGGGCGCACGCCATCCAGTCGCCGATCGGCGGGCTCACCCATACCCCGCATGGATTCGGCATCAGCGCGCTGCTGCCGTACGTGATGCGCTACAACCTGCCGACCCGCATTCCGGAGTTCGCCGAGATCGGCCGCATCCTCGGAGTGGCCGTGGCGTCGGAGCCGCAGGAGCGTCAGGCCAGATCAGCGATCGTTCGGATCGAGGCGATCCTGGAAACCCTTGGGGCGCCTCTGGATTTGCGCACGCTGGGCCTGAATCCGACTGACTTCGAGTTCGTCGCCAAGCAGGCCATGCTGGCGACCCGGTTGACGGACAACAACCCGCGTGAGCTGACCGCTGACTCGGTGATGGCCATCCTGCAGCGCGGCTACGACGGCGATCGGAGCTGGTGGCAATCGTGAGCACCCCGTCCATTGCGGTGCTCGGTGCGGGGTCCATCGGGGTATCCTTCGCCATCCTGTTCGCCTGCAACGGTTTCGACGTCGCGGTGTACGACCCGATCGCCGAGGCACTCCCCCGCGCGGCCGACGACCTACGCGAGCGGTTGAAGCAGTTGCACGACGGTCATGCCCTCGACACCGATCCCGTCGAGGTCGAGTCCCGGGTGCGCCTCACCTCCGAGCTGGCGTCCGCGGTCGCCGGCGCCAACTTCGTGCAGGAGTGCGCTCCCGAGCGGGTCGAGCTCAAACGGACACTGCTGCGCCAGGCCGCCGCCCTGACTGGGAGTGAGGTGCCGCTGGCCAGCTCGAGCTCGGCGATCGTCGCGAGCCGGATCGCTCACGGGCTCGACCAAGAGGTGGCGGAACGGATCCTGGTGGGCCATCCGGGAAATCCCCCGTATCTGCTACCCGTCATCGAGGTGGTGCCGTCACCGTCGACCGTCGAAGTCGTTGTGCAACAGACTATCCAGCTCTACCGAGCGGCCGGTCTGCGGCCGGTGCTGGTGCGCCGCGAGGTCGAGGGGTTCCTGTTCAACCGGCTGCAGGGTGCATTGCTGCGGGAGGCGTACTGCCTGGTGCGTGACGGAGTGGCGAGCGTCGACGACGTCGACGAGGTGGTGCGCAGCGGCCTCGGGCTCCGCTGGAGCTTCATCGGTCCGTTCGAGACCGCCGACCTCAATACCCGCGGTGGCATCGAGTCGCACGCCGCGAAGATGGGCCCGGCCTACGAGCGGATGGGTGCCGAACGCGGACAGCACGACCCGTGGACGCCCGAACTCGTCGCCGACGTGACGGCGCAGCGCCGCGCCCTGCTCGATCTCGACGACTGGGACGAGCGCGTGCGGTGGCGCGATCGCCAGCTCATCGCGTTGCAGTCGGCGCGTTCAGCCGGCGCGTTGACGGCCAGTCGAGACGCGCAACGGGTGTAGCGAGCGGCACGGGGGCGCCCAGCGGGGGCCTCCAGCTCTCGTCGAACGAGCAGTGGTGGAACACCACGAGAGCGATGTCGTCCACCCCGGTGGGACGCTCGGGAAAGCTGAAATGGCCGAACGCGTTTCCCGTACCGTCGATGTGCCGCTGGACCTGCAGGGACCCGTCGTCACCAAGTCAGGCTGACGAGTTTGCGGCCTGCGGCGCGTCGATTTGCCAGCGTCACGTGGCCCTGGCGAAGTCAAAATTGGCTGTGCGCAACGCTCTTGACGGACGCCGCGCGCCGCGCCACAGTTCTTTCAACGCGCCGAACTGCCCCAATTCTAGGATCCGATCACGGTGCCTGGCCGGCCGACCGCCGCGTTGAAAGGTAGGCCACGGCAGCCATGAAGCGCACCACGGATCTTGCTCAGTACGAGAACATCCTGCCCTACGCCAGCGAGATCTTCGGCGTGTACCAGCCCATGCTCGGCTGGCGCGCAAGACGCATGGCGCGCCGATGGGAGCGGGGCTTCTCGGTCGATCAAACCCGCGCCCTGGAGTCATTGCGCCGAAAGTTCAAGGGGCGATTCGAGATCAAACTCGACGAGCGCCAGTCGCTGGCGGGCATCGGCAAGGTGGAACCGGCAACGCTGACCGCGTCGGAGACCCGCTCCGGCGGCAGCTTCGTCATGGAGAGCATCGCCAAGTCACTTCCCCCGCACGAGGAATACGACCCGTCGATCTGGGACAGGGTGATTCAAGCCCCGCAGATCCAGGAGACTCTCGACAAGGTGGTCGTCCCGGAGACCCTGAAGTGGCAGAAGAACGCGCTGACCCGCGATACCGGCAGGCGACCGGCCGTCATCACCGACATGGTCGCCGATCAGTTGAACCGCGAGTCGTCGCTCGCGGGACTGGTCATGCACCTCAAGGACAACCAGCAGTTCGACGAGCTTGAGAAGCTCTTCTATCGACCCGACCTGAGCCTCTCGCGACTGCTGGCGCTCCTGAAGTACCGCGATCCGCTGGAGTACCTGGATCCGTTCAAGGACCTCGACCGGGTGAGCCTGTCACCGCTGGGTATCGTCCACCTCTTCCGGCAGTACTTCTTCGAGTTCGACACATTCCTCGGGTCTCCGGTCGGTCACGTCTGGATGAGCCCGGGCGCGACGGTGGAACTGGTCGAGGTCAGTACCCGCAAGACGCTGGTCGAACGGACTACGGAAAGCGAGATCGAGACCGTCGTCAAGGCGGAGAAATCGACGACCGAGCAGGATGAGCTATCCGACGCGGTCAAGGAGGACAACAAGTCCGACACCAAGTTCGGGGTCAACACCACCGCGAATCAAAGCTGGATCGGCGGCAGTGCAAGCGCATCGGCGAGCATCGACATCGGCAAGACGCAGAGCAAGGCCAGGGAGGCCACTCACAAGCGGATGCGGGAGCAGACCGAGAAGCTGTCCACGGAGATCCGCAAGAACTACCGGACGACGTTCCGCACCGTCACCGAGACCACCGACACGTCGAGTCGCCGATACGTTCTCAGCAACACCACCGACGAGCTCATCAACTACGAGCTCCGGAGGAAGATGCGCCAAGTCGGTGTCCAGGTTCAGGACATCGGAACCTACCTCTGCTGGCAGACCTACGTCGACGACCCCGGCCGCCAGCTCGGCATCGCCAAACTCGTCCACCTGGCCAAGGGACCGGAAGTGGGCAGCATCCCTCCGCCGGAGGCGATCCCCATGCCGACGCCGATCGTGACCGAGCACCCGATCGACATCCCCTTCGTCCCCATGACCGAGGACACCATCCCCGAGGACGACATGGACGAGGCGTACGAGGACGGCCAGGAACGCAACACCGACCCCAACGAGGGCACCCCGGAGAAGATCCAGGACGACTTCCACGGCCTCATCGCCGTGTGCGACCAGCCCAACTATGAGTTCGCCGTGGACGGCGACGTCGAGAACGGCATCATCGCGTTCGACTACGGCGGCAACGACATCGACGTCTCGGTCGGCAACGTCGTCGAGGACTCGCCAGGCAAGATCTCGTTCTCGATCCACCTCGAGCACGTCAACTTCCGCAACGTATCGCCGCTGCGCGTCATCGCCAAAGTCACCTGGCATCCGACGGAGGCCGTGCGCAACGACGTCAACGCCAAGAACACCGCGGCCACCGAGAAGTTCAACGAGCAGACCCGGCACGAGTACGAGAAGGCGTTCGTCGAAGCTGCCCGCGACCGGATCAACAAGGCCAGCAACATCGAGCCGCGGCAGTTCGAGATCCTCCGCGAGGAGGAGCGGATCGTCGTGTACCGCAGCCTCATTCAGGAGATGCTCACCAAGGACCTCCCCATGCCGGACGACCGTACCCGCCACGTCGTCGCCGAGCTGCTCAACACCATCTTCGACGTCGACAAGATGCTGTACTTCGTCGCGCCGGAATGGTGGCGACCGCGCCTGCACCACAGCCACCAGGCCCTCGGCGGGATGCGCACGCCATCCGACGTCGGACCCATCTCGTCGACGACGGCGGTCAGCCACACCGTCTTCGGCGAGCTGAAGTCCGAGGCCATGAAGGCCGTCGTCACCAAGGTCCCCGCCGCCAGCAAGAAGCCTCAAATCGCGCCGATGGACACGGTGACGTCGGGCGGTGCCGACAACAGGGTCGACAACTACTACATCACCGAGGAATCGCGGCCTGCCAAGCTGGGAGCGTCGCTCGGGTGGCTGCTGCAGCTCGACGGGGACGACTTGCGCAACTCGTTTCTCAACGCGCCGTGGGTGAAGGCGGTCATCCCGATCCGACCGGGGCGGGAACGCGCCGCGATGAACTGGCTGCAGCGTCTCCACGTCGAGGGCACCGACGGTCTCGATGATCGCTACGTGGCGCCGCCGGACGAGCTCGACGACATCCCGCACGCCGGACAGTTCGTCACGGTGCGCGACGCGATCAACCACCTCTGTGACGTCGTGGCCGCGAAGCACGCCGAATCCCTGAAGGTGAACCGCTACCCCGCCGACGAGATCAACGACGACAACCGAGTCTCGGCAACCCCCGTCGACAAGGTCTACGAGCACGGGTTCTACCCACTGCAGGGCGGGTTCCGCGCGGAGCCGGGCACCGAGGACTTCGCGGTGTTCGATCAATGGGTCGAGGTACTGCCCACCGACCAGGTCGTTCCGGTGGAGGTGGCTTACGACCCCAAGACCGGACGGCAGCTTTGAGCGGCGGCTGGTTCCTGCCCCCCGGAAGTCCCGGCTCGCCGGACGAGTGGTGCTTTCAGACGGTCCCGACCGCGGAGATCCGCGTTTACGTCTCTCGGGACGCCTACTACGACCGGCTCGCCGGGGTCATCTCGCAGGCCAAGGATGGCGACGACATCGTCTTGATCGGCTGGTCCTTCAGCCTCGACATGATCTTCACCCAGAAGTTCGGCGGCCTCCCTCAGGTCCACAGCTTCCTTGAGGCCGCGCGCGGGCGCAAGGCCCGGGTGCGTCTGCTCGCCATTCCGCAGAACGACGGGCCCGCGGAAGTTGCTGGAGCGCAAGGACACAACATCGATGCGCTGGTCGACGACCAGCTCATCAGCGGATGCTCGCACCACCAGAAGGCGGTGTTCGTGAAACTGGCGTCGGGCTCGCACCTGTTCGTCGGGGGCATCGACGTCACATTCGGCCGACGGGGGTGGTTCGACGTTCAAGCCGAAATCCTCGGTCTAGGAGCAGATCTTGGACGCAAGACCCTGGAGGAGCGCTGGGAATCGGTGAAACCACCCCTCGGTGGTCTGAGCGCGACACAGCAGACACTGCCGCCCTCGTCGGGCGACGCCCACGAGGTGCAGTTCGTCCGCACCTATCCGCCGTTCCCCTCGGACCTGACCAACTGGAAGCGTAGGTACGCCAAGGACGGTGAGCACACTTACTACTCGCTGCTGTCGCGGGCGATCGGCAACGCCAAGAAGTCGATCTATCTGGAAGAGCAGTTCTTCCAGGCCATGGGTCCTGCCCCGAAGCGAAACAACCCCGCAGGCGGATCCCTCCCAAGGCTGCGTTCCGACCTGCCCGACGTTCCCGACACGATGGAGCGACAGCTGGCCGACGCCATCGGCCGTGGGGTGAAGGTCGTCGTCGTCTCGGCGGTCAACAAGGGGGCGATGCGCCCTCCCGATCCCGCCGCGCGTGACACCCTGGTCAAGATCCTGAAGAGTTCGATGAATCCGCCGGTACTGCTCCAAACCGTAGCGAGGGCGCAGCCCATCCTCGACGACAGGGGCGCCGTCGTCGACACGATCTTCAACAACTTCGTTCATTCGAAGACGTGGATCTTCGACGACGAGTTCGTCGTCATCGGCTCTGGCAACCTCTGGGCCGCGTCCCTGGTCAGCGTGACGACGCCGTCGGAATCCGAGTTTGGCGTCGCGTTCACCAGCAAGGTCGACGGGACCTCGCTCGGATTTCCCAAGGCCAGCTTCGGGCGCGCCCTGAGGATCATGATGTGGGAGCGACTGCGGCGGGATCTCGACCCCAATTACGTCTTTCCGCGCGATGTTTCGAAGACGTTCTCGGACGAGGCCACCGAGTTGCAAGCCCCCATCAAGGGCGTCAACCCCTTCGTGCCGATGTGACGCGGCCGTGATCGTCGCCCGCCACCACCTGCTGCAGCACCTCGAGGACCCGCTCGACGGCGGGCGAGGACGCCTCGGCGAGCCATCCGACCGCCAGGTCGACGCCGAGCGAGGGCGGGCTCAGGGCAAGGTAGCGCACCCCGGCGATGTCGAGTGCGGCGGTCGGCTCGGGAACGATCGCGACGCCAAGCCCCGCAGCGACCAGTGTCACCAGGGTGGACGTCTCCTGCACCTCGTGCCGGATCCGGGGGGCGAAGCCCGCGTCGGCGCATACTGCCGCCAGCACGCCGCTCATCACCGAGCTACCCTGCCCAGCATGGGCGATGAAGTCCTCTTCGCGTAAGTCCTTGACGCGCAGCCCATCCCGGCTCGCGAGCCGATGGCCCTCGGGTACGACGGCGATCAGCCGATCCCGCCGCAGGGTCACCGTGCTGATCCCCTCCTGTTGGACGGGCGGGCGGAGCAGCGCGAGGTGGATCTCCCCCGCGAGGAGCGCGGCGATCTGTGCAGGCGCCAGCATCTCCCCGCGCACGCTCACGTCGACGTACGGCAGCTCCTGCCGCAGGGCCCGGACCAGCCGTGGCAGCACCGAGTACGTCGCGGACCCGACGCAGCCGATCGCCAGGTGACCCTCCCGACCGGAGGCGACCCGCTGCGCCTGCTGACCGGCGTCGTCGACGGAGTCGAGGATCGCCGTGACGCGGGTGAGGTAGGCGCGGCCTGCCTCGGTGAGTTCCACCCGGCGCGTACTCCTGGTGAACAATTCGACGTCGAGCTCGCGTTCGAGCTGCCGGATCTGCTGCGACAGCGGCGGCTGGGCCATGTGCAGGCGCTCCGCTGCCCTACCGAAGTGGAGCTCCTCGGCGACAGCGCGGAAGTACCGAAGATGACGGAGCTCCAAGATTAGGACTCACCACCTCTCAATCGGCCCAATATAAGTATTTCAGAATATCGACTGCTGCTTCTATCGTCGAGACATGTCCGATGTCGTGATCTGCAGTCCGTTGCGTACGCCGGTGGGCCGGATGGGCGGTGCTCTCGCCTCCCTGACCGCCGCCGAGCTGGCCACTCACGTGTTGAAGACACTCGTCGAACGCACCGGACTCGGTGAGGGTGATGTCGACGACGTGATCCTCGGCAACGGTTACGCCAACGGTGAGGCCCCGGCGATCGGTCGCATCGCGGCGCTGGACGCGGGGCTCGGCACCGGGGTTCCCGGCCTGCAGATCGACCGCCGCTGCGGTTCGGGCCTGCAGGCCGTGCTGTACGCCGCAGGCCAGGTCGCCACCGGTGCCGCCAGCGTCGTGGTGGCAGGCGGCGCCGAGTCGATGTCCAACGTCGAGCACTACGCCCTCGGACTTCGTACCGGCGTGCGGCAGGGCGGGATCGCGCTGCTCGACCGACTCGACCGGGCCCGTGAAACGGCAGGCGGTACCAGCCATCCGATCGACGGCGGCATGATCGAGACCGCCGAGAACCTGCGCCGCGAATATGACATCACCCGCGAAGAGCAGGACGAACTCGCGTTGCGCTCGCACCACCGCGCGGCAGCCGCCCACGACGCCGGACGCTTCGCCGACGAGCTCGTCACCGTCTCGGTGCCGGGCAAGCGGGGCAAGCCAGACCTTCTGGTCGATCGCGACGAGCACCCACGCGCCGACCTCACGGCTGAGAAACTCGCCGGCCTCCGCCCCATCCGCGTCAAGACCGACGCCGAGTCCACCGTCACGGCGGGCAATGCCTCCGGCCAGAACGACGGCGCCGCGATGTGCGTCGTCACCACCCGCGAGAATGCCGAGAAGCGCGGTCTGACACCGCTGCTGGCCTTGCGATCCTGGGCGGTCACGGGTTGCCGACCCGAGATCATGGGCATCGGACCCGTCGGCGCCACCGCGGCAGCCCTGGAACGCGCCGGACTCACCCTCGACGACCTCGACCTGATCGAAGTCAACGAGGCGTTCGCCGCGCAGGTGCTCGCCGTGCTCGCCGAGTGGAAGGTCGACCCGCTCGACGAACGCCTGAACCCGAACGGATCCGGGATCTCACTGGGCCATCCGATCGGCGCCACCGGTGCCCGCATCCTCGCGACCGCCGCGTACGAGGCGCAGCGGCGGCGGGCCCGCTTCGTCCTGGAAACCATGTGCATCGGCGGCGGCCAAGGTCTGGCCGCCGTGTTCGAGGCCATCCACTGAAATATTGGGAGACGTGACGTGACACTGAACAAACTGGCCGACTCCGCGGCTGCGGCGGTCGCCGACATCCCCAGCGGAGCGAGTCTGGCGGTCGGCGGATTCGGCCTGGCAGGCATTCCGTGGTTCCTGATCGACGCGCTGGTGGCCCAGGGCGCCGACGATCTCACCATCGTGTCCAACAACTGTGGCGTCGACGGCGCCGGGCTCGGGTTGCTGCTCGAAGCCGGGCGCATCGGCCGGGTGATTGCCTCCTACGTCGGCGAGAACAAGGAGTTCGGCAGGCAGTACCTCGCGGGCGAACTCACCGTCGAGCTCACCCCGCAGGGCACGCTCGCGGAGCGACTTCGAGCCGGCGGCAGCGGGATTGGTGCGTTCTACACGCCCACCGGCGTCGGCACATTCGTCGCCGAGGGCGGTTTGCCGTGGCGCTACCACCCCGACGGCACCATCGCTCTCTCGTCGCCGCCCAAGGAGGTTCGCACGTTCGGCGGCCGCGAAATGGTGCTCGAAGAGGCCATCGTCACCGATTACGCCCTGATCAGGGCGGACGTGGTGGACAAGGCAGGCAACTGCCGCTTCCACGCGGCCGCACGCAACTTCAACCCCCCTGCCGCCATGTCGGGCCGGGTCACGATCGTCGAGGCAGAGCGGGTCGTCGAGGTCGGCGAGCTGCACCCCGACGAGATTCACCTACCCGGGATCTTCGTCCAGAAGATCCTCGAATTATCCCCAGAACAGGCCTCCCGCAAGGACATCGAGAAGCGGACGACGCGAGCGCGGCCGAGCCAAGGAATGGAGTCGAACCGATGAGCTGGACCCGGGACCAGATGGCAGCCAGGGCCGCCCTGGAGTTGCGCGACGGCGACTACGTCAACCTCGGCATCGGCCTGCCCACGTTGATTCCGGATCACCTCCCGGCCGATTCCGACGTCACGCTGCACGCCGAAAACGGCATCCTCGGCGTCGGTCCGTTCCCCTACGACGACGAGGTGGATCCCGATCTCATCAACGCCGGCAAGCAGACCGTGTCGACGGTTCCCGGTGCGTCGTTCTTCGACTCCGCAACGAGTTTCGCGATGATCCGCGGCGGCCACGTCGACGTCGCCGTGCTTGGCGGCATGCAGGTCGCCATGAACGGCGACCTCGCCAACTGGATGGTGCCCGGCGCGATGGTCAAGGGCATCGGCGGCGCCATGGATCTGGTCAACGGCGCGGGCCGGGTGATCGTGCTCATGGACCACGTCACCAAGTCCGGCGGTGCCAAACTGCTCGCCGAGTGCGATCTTCCGCTGACCGGTCGCGCGGTGGTCAGCAGGATCATCACCGACCTCGCCGTGCTCGACGTCGCGGGCACGGGATTCGACCTCGTCGAGCTGGCACCCGGCGTCGAACTGGACGAACTCATCGCCAAGACGTCTGCGCCGGTTCGTGATCGGCGTTCCGTCAGCCCGGCAGTCGGCGTCGCCTAGCGAGGTGCCGGGCTTAGCCCGGGTCGACCTCCACGACGTCGGCATCGGCATCGACGGTGGTGTCGCGCATCATCTCGCGGGCTCGCGACTCCGCTGGGCGGCGCCGCCGTGCGCCCCGAGCATGCTCATCATGGCGTCGATGGTCTCGGCGATTCGCGGCAGCTGGTCTGCACCCGCACGTGACAGTACCTGCAGACCGTTGAGCACCGTCGCCAGCAGCGTCGCCGTCCGATCGACGTCCACGCCGGCGGCCAGATCACCCTCCGCGCGGGCCCGTTTCAGTGCGCTGCCGAACACGCGCTCCATGCGCTGGCGGTTGCGCTCCAGCTTGTCTACGACGTCGGCGTCGCCGTCACCGTGCTCGACGGTCGCGTTCACCGAGAAGCATCCCGGCGGCATCCCCTGCCCTGGCAGGGCTGCGGCGGACTCCAACAGCGCACGAACCGCGTCGAACCCGGACTTTGCGCGTTCAGAAACGACTTCGGGCGCGTCGCCAGCACCGCCGGACAGGTAGCGGTCCAACGCAGCGAGGTACAGAACACGCTTGGACCCGAAGGTGCCGTACAGGCTGGCGCGGGCAATCCCGAGTTCCTTGACGAGGTCCTCGGTCGACGTGCGGGCGTAACCGTTGCGCCAGAACAGCCGCATGGCGGCGTCGAGCGCCACCGCCGGGTCGAACTCCTTGGTCCTAGCCATCGCACCCCTTCGCACATCTTCGCCACGATTCTAGATTGATCAGTCTCGAATTGGTAGCGTGCGAGGCATGCCCCCATCGTCGAATCATCCGTACGCGGAGCAGGACACCGTCGAGAGCCACCACCTCGGGCTGGACGCCGACGGAGTTCTGACCACCACCCGCGCCGTCCGCAAACGTCTCGACCTCGACCGGCCCGTGCCGCG
>NZ_JBEVLO010000229.1:0-3452 GCF_040509115.1 Mycobacterium sp.
GGGAGGTAGCGGAACACGAGCGGGAGGAGGACGATGCCAGCCAATCCCCCGATCGCGAACTCGCTGCGGAACCCGAGCGACGGCAACACGAACACCGCTGCCGCAGCTGCCAATCCTCCCCCAATTCCCACACCGGAGAACACGATTGCAGTGTTCAGGTTGCGTTGGCCAGGCGGTGAGTACTCATAGACGAGCGCCGACACCGTCGGTAGTACGGCGCCAACGCCAAGTCCGACCAGGACGCGAGACACTCCGAACACGAGGGCGTTCGGCGCGAGGGCACTCATCAAGGCAGCGACGGTGAACACCGTGACGCTGACAAGAACGACGCGGCGACGCCCCAGACTATCGGTCAACACGCCAGAGGCGCTCGCTCCGACCAGCATGCCGACGGGTGTCAAGCTGCCGATGAGCCCCGCTCCGGCGATTGTCAGGCCCCAGTCGTCATACGCGAGGATTGCCGGTAGAGCTGCGCCGTAGGCGACGATGTCGTATCCCTCGAGGGTCATGCAGATGAGGCACAGGACAAGTACTCGTCCCGGTGTACGGCCAACGGTCCCCGCCGTCGGCGGGGCCGTCATCCCACTCTCCTCACCTGCCGTCCTTCGTCGCGAGCTCACGGGTCCCCCTCACCACCGGTCTGGCCAGTCGCGCGCGCCGGCGACACCCACATGGTAGCCCGAGTCATCGATTGAGTAAATAATTCGACGTTATAGAAGACGGTCTCTGGATTCATCCCACAGTCGGCGGGCCGAAGCGGGGTAGGACTTCTTCAGCAGGTGGGCCGCCATATGGCGGCAACGCTGCTGACACGGCACCCGACGTGGCTGGGCCCATCGGTGTGGCGGTGTCGATTTCTCGAACCGTGGACGCTTCGGCACACCAATTCGGCTTAGATTGCAGCGCAATGTATTACAGGGTTGCCAAACCGGTCACGGTTCAGGTGAGACCAGTTTGGCGACCGCCCGCTCGACATCTGCCTGCTGATCACCGGGCGAGTCGGCTCCCCGAACGGCGCGCAAGGACCACGACGCGTGATCCCAGCTCGTCACTAGCGCGAGGACCATAGCCATCACGGTCGCCGCATCATGCTCGGTGGTGACCCCGCCGTCCTGCTGCGCCTGGCGAATTGACTCCACTTTTCCTCGGTAGGAGTCCATCTCGGACTCGAGCGGGCGGGGACGTTCAAGAACCGCCCACGACGTCAGACGCAGGATGTCCGGCCGACTCTGCAGAGTGCGGTACAACTTCCCGGCATAGGAAGGGATGTCGGAGACGACGAACGGCACCGCCTCTGCCAGCTCGAGCAGACTGGTGGAGACAATGAGGTCGAAGAAGTCTTCCTTGTCGCCAAAGTGCATGTAGATCGAGCGCTTGTTGGCACCCGCTCGCTCGGCGATGCGATCGACGCGAGCGCCGGCGAGGCCGTGTTCGGCAAATTCCGCGCGCGCAGCCTCCACGAGGCGGCGCTTGGTGTCGGTGGAATCAGGCGGCATCGGGCCAGTGTATGTAACTATCTAGATGGATAGCAATCCATGTGCGCAGGCAGTCGCCCCGGCCACACCTGCGGCGTTCGTTTCGCGATCCTCAGGTAGACGAGAAAACCGACACGCCCACCCCAACTCCGGGCCGAAACACCCCGGGGTGCGCCGAACTTCCTGGTTGCGGTGGTGCGCAGATCGTTTGTAACCAAGTGGTTGCATTCCTCGCGACGAGGGTGTAGATCTATGTATATAACTAGTTCGTTACATTCAATGGAGGCAGCAGACATGACACTCTCATGGTTCATCACCGGCACGTCATCGGGCTTCGGCCGTCACCTCGTCGAGCAGGCACTCCAGCGCGGAGACCGCGTGGCAGCGACCGCCCGCCGGACCGAGACGCTGGACGATCTGGCCGCAACCCACGGCGACCGCCTCTGGCGCGCCTCCCTCGACGTCACCGACACCCCGCGCACCCGCGAGGTCGTGCACAACGCCTTCGACGCCCTCGGCCGCATCGACGTGATCGTGTCCAACGCCGGCTACGGACTCTTCGGCGCCGCCGAAGAAGTCTCCGACGACCAGATCGACCGACAGGTCGCCACCAACCTCATCGCACCAATTCAACTGGCGCGCGCCGTGATCCCACACCTACGCGCCCAAGGTGGCGGACGCATCGTGCAGGTCTCCAGCGTCGGCGGGCAAGTCGCGTTCCCCGCCATGAGCATGTACCACGCCACCAAGTGGGGAATCGAAGGATTCTGGGAATCCGCAGCGGCCGACATCGCTGGCTTCGGCATCGGCGTCACCATCGTCGAACCAGGCGTGGCACGTACCGGATTCGGCGGCCCCAGCGCAGACATGGGCACCGCACTACCCGCCTACGACAACGCCCCTCCCGGCCAACTCCGCAAAATGCTCGCCGGCGAACTCCCCCCACTCCCCGCGCCGGGCGACCCCGCCAAGATCGCCACGGCCATCATCGCCTCCGTCGACCAACCCACAGCACCCAAACGACTCACCCTCGGCTCGGACGCCTACGCCCTAGCCACAACCGCACTACGCGAACGCCTCTCAGCACTCGAAGCCACCAAACACATCGCCTACTCCACCGACGCCGACGACTACACCCCCGAACCGCACTAACCACAACCACCAACCGAGAGGCAGAGAGAGTCAACGATCATGTCTGAATTTTCTGGAAAGACAGTCGTCATCACCGGTGCCGCCGGGGCCCTGGGACGCACCTTGGTCACCAGGTTCGCCGCTGCGGGCGCCAACGTCGTGGTCGGCGCCCGTCATGACAGCGCAGAGATCGCGGCGCAGGCCCCCGGAGACGCACTCGGTGTCGCCCTGGACGTGTCCAGCGAGGCCGCCTGGAACGACCTCGTCAACGCCGCCGAGGAGCACTTCGGTGGCATCGACATCCTCATCAACAACGCTGCCTACCTCCAGGTCGGGACCATCGAAACCATCGAGATCGATCAATGGCGAAAGGTGATCGACACGAACCTGACTGGCACGCTGTTGGGCATCCGGGCAGTAGCACCGTCGATGCGCCGCCGTGGCGGTGGCTCGATCGTGAACGTCAACTCCATCTCAGGACTGACCGCCGCGCCGGGGCTGGCCGCATACAGCAGCAGCAAGTGGGCGCTGCGCGGGCTGACCAAGAACGCCGCGGCCGACCTCGCTGGCGACAACATCCGCGTCAACGGAGTCCACCCCGGCATCATCGACACTCCCCTGGCCTACGCACCCGACGGCTCAGAACTCGTCCCCACCGACGGCTTCGCCATCCCTCGCCAGGCCCATCCCGACGAGATCGCAGAGTTCATCGAATTCGCAGCCTCAGGCCGAGCAAGTTTCGCTACCGGCTCCGAACTCGTCGTCGACGGCGGCTTCTCCCTCGGCCCCACCCAGTAACAGCAGTCCCCAACCCAGTCCGCCGGCCCACCCCGAGAGGGTAGGCCG
>NZ_JBEVLO010000230.1:0-4465 GCF_040509115.1 Mycobacterium sp.
CGTCACCCACGTCGGTTGCGGTTACCCCGTCACCCACGTCGGTTGCGGTTACCCCGTCACCCACGTCGGTCGCGGTTACCCCGACACGCACGCCGGTCGCGGTTACCCCGACGCCCACGCCGGTTGCGGTCACCCCGACACGCACGCCGGTCGCGGTCACGCCGTCACCCACGCCGGTCGCCGTCACCCCGACACGCACGCCGGTCGCGGTCACGCCGTCGGTCGTGCCGAAGCCCACCAAGGACGTCACACCGTCACCCGCGGCGTCGCCGGCGTCCAGCGGCACCCCCGCATCGGGAGGCTCACCGGCGCCCGCCAATCAGCCGCCCGCAGCATCCACC
This sequence comes from Mycobacterium sp., assembly GCF_040509115.1. Lineage (GTDB taxonomy): Bacteria > Actinomycetota > Actinomycetes > Mycobacteriales > Mycobacteriaceae > Mycobacterium. The sequence goes on from NZ_JBEVLO010000230.1 coordinate 342, forward strand.
CCAGAGAAGCAGAACGTGTCCGATAAGCAGAAGAAGGGACCGCGCTGGGGACACGGTCGCATCGTCAATCGCGGCCCCGCGCCCTCGGTTATGAGCCCAGCGCAGAAGGAACCGCCGGTCTCGACCGAGCCCAAGACCGACCCGGCGTCGACTCAAGAGAAGGTCAACGCCACGGCCCCGGCTGCCAGTGAAAAGGTCGCCGCGACAACGTAATCCGCCAGATTCGTGTGACGTTCACCGACGTCGACCGGTGAGGTACCAGGTGTGCATGACGCCCTTGCCCTTCACGTCGAGGTCGCCGCGCTCCTCGAAAGAGAAGCTGTCCCGCAGGCGCTCGTAGACGTCGTTGGGCACCTGAATTCTCCCCTCGACGTCGGTGGACTCCATGCGCGCCGCCACGTTGACGGCGTCGCCCCACACGTCGTAAAAGAACTTTCGGGCGCCGACGACGCCGGCCACCACGGGACCGGTGGCCAGTCCGATTCGCAGCGGCACCTCACGGCCCTGCGCGTCGGTGAGGTCGGCTACGGCGTCAGCCATGTCCAGTGCCAGGGCGGCAAGCGCTTCGAGGTGATCGGGGCGCTCGATGGGGACGCCGCTGACCACCATGTAGGAGTCACCGCTGGTCTTGACCTTCTCCAGCCCGTGGCGATCGACCAGGGCGTCGAGTCTGGTGTAGAGCGCGTCCAGGAACTCGACGAGGTCCGCGGGCGCCGTGTCGCTGGTGCGCTCGGTGTAACCGGCGATGTCGGCGAACAGGATCGACGCATCGTCGTACTTGTCGGCGATGACGTCGTGCGCCGGGTCCTTCAGGCGCTCGGCGATGGAGACCGGCAGGATGTTGGCCAGCAGTGCCTCCGACCGCTGGTACTCGGACTCCATCGCCGCCTCGGCCCGTGCGGTCTCGCGCAGGGCGAACCAGACCGTCGCCATCACCAGGACCCATGCCGACAGGGTGTTGATGACGAAACCCATTCGGAACGCCCATTCCGGCTGCGCGCCCGTGCTGTGCGGCACCCACGTCTCCAGGGCGATGACCGTGACCGCACCCAGTGCGGCGAGTGCTCCCGCGATCACGATGTGTTCGATTCCCAGGACGAGTACGACGATCGTGACGGCGACGACATAGTAGAAGTGCAGTCCGATCCCAGTCCCGACGTAGATGCTCACGACCGTGATCGTGGCGTAGGCGACGAGGACGAAGACGATCGGTGCGACGAGGTCACCGAACCGGTACAGCCGGGGGATCAGGAGGAAGGCCAGCGCGGCCGCGAAGTTGACGAAGCCGATCCAGAGCTGGTTCTGAACCAGGACGAACTGCTGGACGCCGAAGAGCACGCTGACGGTGGCGCCGATGCGGGCCGTGACGGTCAGGACGCGGAGTTGGCGGCCCGTGCTGCGCGCCTGGTGCTGAGTGCGGCCGTTGTCCTCGGGGCCTGGTGTGCAGATCGACCGTCGAAGCGGCTCGCCGGCCGCGCCCTCGGGCGTGGAGCAATCGACTGTGACTCCCATCACGGGAGCCTAGCGCCCGCAGATCCGAAAGGTTGCTGGTCAGGACAGGATCGCGGCATGGAAGTCGTCGCTTGACGCGTCGGTGACACCGGCCCGTGCCTTCGCGAAAGATCGTGATGGCGTGCGGCATTCACCGCGATCGGGAGGTTCGCGCGTCGTGATGGGTGCCCTCGGTGAGATTCGAACTCACACTGCACGGGTTTTGAATCCGTTTCCTCTGCCAGTTGGGATACGAGGGCTTCGCGGTGCGGACTCCCACGATAGAGGATGGTCGGAGCGGACCGTCACGGCCCCGCGGTCGCCCAACTGCACCGCTCACTGGACAATGAGGCCATGACCGGGTCATCGACAGACGCAGACAGGCCGCGGCGCGTTCTCATCGCCGAGGACGAAGCTCTCATCCGAATGGATCTCGCGGAGATGCTCCGCGAGGAGGGCTACGAGGTAGTCGGCGAGGCAGGCGACGGACAGGAGGCGGTCGAACTCGCCGAGAGCCTCAAGCCGGACCTGGTGATCATGGACGTCAAGATGCCGCGGCGCGACGGCATCGACGCGGCCGCTGAGATCGCGGCCAAGCGCATCGCGCCGATCCTGATTCTGACCGCGTTCTCGCAGCGCGAGCTCGTCGAGCGGGCCCGTGACGCCGGCGCCATGGCCTACCTGGTGAAGCCGTTTTCGATCACCGACCTCATCCCCGCCATCGAATTGGCCGTCAGCCGATTCGGTGAGATCGCCGCGCTCGAACTCGAAGTCGCGACGTTGTCGGACCGATTGGAGACCCGCAAGCTCGTCGAGAGGGCCAAAGGCCTGCTGCAGTCCAAACAGAAGATGTCAGAGCCCGAGGCGTTCAAGTGGATTCAGCGCGCCGCCATGGACCGCCGGACCACGATGAGGCGGGTTGCCGAGGTCGTGTTGGAAACCCTCGATACACCCAAGGACGCCGCTCCGCCAAGCTAATCGGCCGATCCCGATCGAATTGCTCCGACGTCGCGCGGACGTCTGACGGATACGCTACTTTTCGGTAGCAGGGTCACAGGTTGATCACGACGGCTTCTCCAGTGTTCGTGCTAGCGCACCAACCATTACCGTCAGACTCGCATCGTGACATGTTCGGCAACTGACAATTAGGAGCGTTTTCGATGAATAGTCGAACCCTCGCCCGCGGCTTCGCCGTGATGGGCGTGGCGTCACTCGCAGCCCTCGCAGGCTGTTCGAGTGACAAGGGCGACACCACCTCGGCGGAGTCGAGCAGCAGCGCGACCAGTGGCGCAGCAGCATCCACCTCCGCGCAACCGGAAGTCTCGACCGACTGCCAGCCACCCCAGGCCACCGCGGGTGCGACGCCCAAGACCACGCCGCTGAAGGTCGGAACGCTGCTGCCCGCAACGGGTTCGCTGGCCTTCCTCGGCCCGCCCGAGGTCGCAGGCGTGAACCTGGCCATCCAGGAGATCAATGCCGACGGCGGCGTTCTCGGCGCCCCGGTCGGCCTGGTCACCGGTGACTCGGGCGATACCAGCACCGACACGGCCAATGCCACCGTCGACCGCGAACTCGCCGAGGGCGTCGACGTGATCGTCGGTGCGGCGTCCTCCGGCGTCTCGCTGAAGGTCCTCGACAAGATCGCCGCTGCAGGCGTCGTGCAGTTCTCGCCGGCGAACACGTCGGATCAGTTCGTCTGCTACGCCGACAAGGGCATGTACTTCCGGACGGCGCCCACCGACGTGCTTCAGGCTCAGGCCCTTTCCCAGTTGATCACCGGCGACGGTGCCCAGCGCGTGGCGATCCTCGCCCTCAACGACCCCTACGGCACGGGACTTGCGTCCAACACCGTCAAGGACCTCGAGGCCGCGGGCATTGCGTCGGATCAGATCACCAAGATCATCTACGACCCGAACGCGCAGTCGTTCAACGCCGAGGTCGACCAGGTCAAGGAGTTCAACCCGGATGCCATTGCGGTGATCGGCTTCGAGGAGACCTCCAAGATCATCACCCGCATGCACGAGGTTGGCATCGGCCCGTCAGACGGCAAGCTCGTCTACGGCACCGACGGCAACATGGGCAACGCCCTCGGCGAGGCCGTCGCCCCGGGTCTTCTCGCCGGAATGAAGGGCACCACCCCGCTGACCAACGTCGGCAAGCCGTTCCAGGACCGGTTGCTCGGCATCGATCCCGCGCTGGTGGACTTCAACTACGCCGGTGAGTCGTACGACGCGGTCGTCATCTCGGCGCTGGCCGCCGAGCAGGCGAAGTCGACCGCAGGTGTCGACATCGCGGCGAACATCAACGCCGTGACCCGGGACGGGGAGAAGTGCACCACGTTCAAGCAGTGCAGTGATCTCATCAAGGCGGGGACGGACGTCGACTACGACGGTGTCACCGGCGAACTCACGTTCGCTCCTGCCGGTGAGCCCTCCGTTGGGTCGTACGGCAGCCTGGAGTTCGGCCCCGACAACAAGCTGGAGACCAAGGACTACATCGTCGTCAAGTAGTCGGCTGGAACCTCGCTAGCGAAAGCCGCGGGGCCTGGGTATCGCACTCGGGTCCCGCGGCTTCTCGCTGTCTGCAGTCTTGCCGTCACGCGAAAATGCTTGCAGCACAAACGAGCTCGCCAA